>JBGTCG010000195.1:0-3264 GCA_041748915.1 Methylococcales bacterium | reverse complement strand
AGCCTGCGCCGAGCTTGCGATGGTGTGGCGAAGCGGCGCGGACGCAGGGCGGCCGGGGCCCAATGGTTGTCGCGTAGGCGAGTCGATTTTGGTGACTTGGATGTCCCAAAATCTTTCACGAGGTAGCGACACACTTTTTTTTGCTTCGAGGCAACCGGATCGTGAAGCGCCTTGGTAATGGGCTCCGCTGGGTTTTCTTCGGGCGTGGGGTAATGGAGGAAACGGCTAGGCGCCGAGAAAGAACCGGGTTGTTTGCGCCCGGAAAGTCTGCGGGCCGATCAGGTTCGACGGCCGCCGACCAGCCGCCTCAATGTAGTGGCTACGAAGTCGAGCTCGTCAAAGGTATTGTAAAACGCGATGCTCGGCCGAACTGTACTCTCGAGTCCGAAGCGACGCAGGATCGGCTGGGCGCAGTGATGCCCGGCGCGCACGGCGATGCCTTCCTCGCTCAACGGATGACCGATTTCCTGGGTCGTAAATCCATCGATCACGAAACTCATGACACTGGCCTTATCGGCCGCGGTGCCGATCAAACGCAGCCCCGGCACCGTCAACAGACACTCGGTACCATATTCAAGTAAATCATGCTCGTGGCGGGCGATGTTTTCCCGGCCAATCTGTTGGAGATAGTCCAGGGCGGCTCCCAGCCCAACCGCATCGCCGATGTTGCCGGTGCCCGCCTCGAAACGGGCGGGCGGACCCTGGTAAACCGTCTTCTCGAACGTCACGTCCGCGATCATGCTGCCACCGCCCTGATAGGGTGGTGTGTGTTCGAGTACATCACGCTTGCCGTAAACCACGCCGATCCCGGTAGGGCCGAAAATCTTATGTCCGGAGAACACAAAAAAATCCGCATCCAGCGCCTGCACGTTCACCGGCATATGGGCTACCGACTGAGCGCCATCGATCAGCACTCTGGCTCCGGCACGATGGGCGAGGTCAATAAAATCCTTGACCGGCACGCGTACCCAGCGCATTCGATACCTGACTGACCGCGACGATTCGGGTGCGTGGGCTGAGTAACTTCTGATATTCATCGAGCCGCACCTGTCCGTCGTTATCCACCGGAATTACCCGCAGGAGCGCACCCTTTTCCGCCGCGAGCATTTGCCACGGCACGATATTGGCGTGATGCTCCAGATGCGACAGGATGATTTCGTCACCTTCACTAATATTCAGTTTTCCCCAACTTTGGGCCACCAGATTGATGGCTTCGGTAGTTCCCCGAACAAAAACGATTTCCTCGGGCGAGGCCGCACCGATGAATGCCGCCACTTTTTTTCGTGCGGACTCATAGGCATCGGTGGCCCGTGCCGCCAGTTCGTGCGCGGCACGATGAACATTGGAGTTTTCCTGTTCGTAGAAACGCGACAGGCGTTCTATGACTGCGCGTGGTTTCTGCGTAGTGGCCGCATTATCCAGCCACACGAGTTGACGGCCTCCATTGACGCGGCTTGCCAGGATCGGGAAATCGCGCCGCACCGTTTGCACATCGAAGGCGCCGCGACCGGGAGCTATGGCTGGGACTTCGAGTTGTTCCGCGGGTGGCTGCAGAAAGTAATAACTCGGCGCCGAAGTGAAGACGGCCGGCTCCCGCGGAGATTCGACATAAAGCCCGGACCCGGCATTTCTGCCTGGAATTGATCGATCGACAAAGTGCAGCGAATCGCCGCTCAGTGCGGCCGGAGTTGACGAAAACGCGGCTTGCGACGCATCATCGATAAAATAGTATTTACCCGTCGGCGCGTCGGTCGGTGACCATTCCGGCCTGACCGCTTCGGCAGCCGACAGATTGGCGGGCGCCGCGCTGACGGCGGCTTCGGGGACGCCTGCGGCAGCACCGCCGCCATGCGGCAATACCGGTAATATCGTGCTTTGCACGCCGGGCAGGTCGGCCGTCTGTGCCTGTGTCGGCGCCAGCCGCGGTGTGATCAGCGACGGTACGGCTAGATGCTCGGCCACCGTCGGCGCGGTGGCCTTGACCGGCGGTGTCGCAACGTTTTTTGGACCGAGGGACGCCAATTCAGGATCTGTTCCGGGCTCTTGCCGGAACAGATCATTGACAACTGCGTTCAAGGTATCAAAATCCGGCAGTGGTTGCTGGTTAGCGCTCTTCAAGCGACGACTCCATTAACTTATTTATAAACGTCTTTATAGTCATGGAACTTATTAATTTCCACGTCATCCAGAACAGCCAGCGCATCCTCGGTCAGCACGGCCAACGAGCAATACAGCGACACCTGATAGGACGCAATTGCATGATCGTCGATGCCCATCAGTCGTACCGAAAGACCCGGACTCTGTTCACCCGGCAGTCCCGGCTGGAACAGGCCGACGACGCCCTGGCGCTTTTCACCGACGCGCAGCAGCAGGATACTGGTTTTACCGTCCGCGACCGGCACCTTGTCGGAGGGGATCAATGGTAGACCGCGCCAGGTGATGAACTGGGCTCCGAACAGGCTGACGTTGACCGGCGGCACGCCGCGGCGGGTGCATTCGCGGCCGAAGGCGGCAATCGCCAAGGGATGGGTCAGAAAAAAACCGGGCTCTTTCCATACCCTGGTCAAAAGCTCGTCGAGGTCATCCGGAGTCGGCGCGCCGGTCAGCGGTAACACGTGCTGTGAATCCGCCGTGTTGACCAGTAAGCCGTAATCCGGGTTATTGATCAATTCACTTTCCTGACGTTCCTTGATTGTCTCGATGATCAATCGCAATTGCTCTTTGATCTGATCGTAGGGGCTCGAGTAGAGGTCGGAAACCCGTGTGTGGATATTGAGTTTGGTGGCAACCTGTTTGAGCCAGTATTCGCGAGGTTCATCCTCGTAATCGATAAACGAATTCGGCAACTGGCCGCTTTCGGTCACCGAGCAGGCGGTGCGGACGTCCAGTGGATTACGCACCTTGTTTACGCGAAACACCCCTGCCTCTACCGGCAGCCATTGCAGTAGATGCGTGAGCCAGCGCGGCGAGATAATGGAATATTGAGCGGTGGTTTTGGTGGTATTGGCCAGCTTTCTGGCGGCCGCATCACCGAGCGTTTGGAGAGGAAGCGCATCAGCCATAAGATCTCCCTTAGATTATTAAGTTGGAAAGTTAGCGCGTTGCTTATATAGCGATGCTACTTAGTGCCTGAACGGATAATAATAAACAGATAGCAAACAATAAGTTATGGTAAAATAAGGGTTTGAAGGTTAATGGTTCGAGTGTTGTATAAAGCATGCTGTTCGTCATCCAGTGGTTGAAACACAATCGCTTCGGTTTTTT
>JBGTCG010000194.1:0-20434 GCA_041748915.1 Methylococcales bacterium | reverse complement strand
TAGCCTGCGCCGAGCTTGCGATGGTGTGGCGAAGCGGCGCGGACGCAGGGCGGCCGGGGCCCAATGGTTGTCGCGTAGGCGAGTCGATTTTGGTGACTTGGATGTCCCAAAATCTTTCACGAGGTAGCGACACACTTCCTTTTGCGAGGGAGAAAAGCCAAATAACTATCACTGCAGTAATTCGTATGCTTCCTACGGTTGTTCGGAAGAATGCAAATGCTGCTATTACGAGGAAAAAATGGTCGGGGAAGACGATGTGAACACTACGTTACATCCACCGCGCGGTCAGTAAACTCACGACCATACCGAACACCACGGCCAGAACGTTCAGGAATGCAAACGCAACCATCGCTCCCATCAATACCGGCCCAGCGCGATGGTAACGCGCAGCGAGCGTCATGCAAACCACCTGGCTTTTATCACCGATCTCGGCCGCGGCGATTAACGAGAAACTGGTTCCCGCGGTAATCAGCCCCTCGGTCATCGGCCCCGAAAAGATCTGATCCGACAAACCAGACCAATAACCGGCAGATAAAAGTTTTTCGAAAGGTTCTGTTAAGATCTGGAGATCACAAAAGTTCATTCATTCGTATTATTCTGGCCGCGCATAGCTGACCGTGAGCATCTCCCACTGATGCCCGTCGGGTTCGTTCCAATAGAGGTTGTTGCCGCCGAGTTGCGTGTTGATCTGCATATCCACGGGTCCCCGGACGGTGCTGCGATATTGGATACCGGCCGCCCGGATGCGCTCGAGGATGGAGTCGAATTCGTCCTGGTCAACGCGGAAGCAGTAGTGATGAACCGGGAAGTGTTCATCCGTTTCTATGAAGTCGAGGGTCAATCCATCATTGACATAGACAGGGGCAAACGGACCTGGCCCGGTTTCTGCCCAAGGTACGTCAAGAAGCTCAGCCAGGACCTTTGCCGAAGCCGTCTTGTTGTGTGATGGTACGATGAAATGATCAAGCTGGATTGTCATCCTGGTCTCCTGAGTCTGGAACCGTGGGAGGTAATCGCAAGAACCGGCGAACGTCGGTGGGCCGGGCGCAACCATGAGGCGCGGAAATCCGGCGCCATTACATAGGACGTTCGATTGAAGCGCCGGTTCAACGTCACCGCTTCGTTGATGGCCTACTCAACCTTGGCCCCGTTCGCGATCAGAAGTTCACGCAGTATCGAACGATGACAGCGAGCCTCCTCCTCGCAGTAGCATCCGACCGCGAAATCTGCATGGTGTGAAAGCGCCGCAAGCAACTCCAGCGCATGTCTGGGTTCAGGCTTCGCCATCTCAGCCCGGTACTTTTTTATGAAGGTTGTCCATTGTGCCGGACTTTTGGCTTCCCGGGCCAGTTTCATAACTTCAAGGCTCGGCGCCAGAACCGGAAACCAAACGTCATACCAGTTCCTCGATGCGAACTCGGTTTTCGGAACTCCACGCGGAGGACGACGTACGGTTCCGATGCGCACGCCTTCACCTGGGGTTCGTGGAGATCCTAGCCTTACGAGCCGTGCGGCCAACGCTGCCTCTTTCTGATGCCCAACATTCGCAAGGATTCTGCTGCCAGCCGTTTTCCTGCCCGAAGGCAATCCGGCCGGGTAATGTAGAATCTGGTGGTGATCATGGTTTGTGTCTCAGGTATTTGCCGTCAAATTTTCTTGCCATTTTCAGTATAGTTGTTTCAATCATGAAGTAGCTTAAAAAACCTGCGCTTAATACGGCAGCGGTCATCACGATAATCATTATTACGTTATCCATTCCGCCTTCTGCCGAGAATAAAAACCATATCCGCCCTATAACGGTTAATACAATCACATGTGAAAGGTATATGGAGTATGAAGCATCTCCTATATTGCAAAGCCATTTGGGCATAACCGCCTGATACTTTTTTTCGAATAACAATGCTCCATAAAGGGTAAGGAACGCAGGCACACCAAAGACCAATATCCTTGTCCAGCCCATGGGAGAAGTATTCCCGGAAATTTCCTGATACCAATAAAAACTCAAAATCCACGTTGAAATCGCTAATAGCGCAAAGACCCTGGCATTTCCAAATAACGGGCGATTAAAATACAATTCGGCAATTAAGCAGCCGCCGATAAATTCGACCGTCAATGGGTGAGTGTAAACGAGAAAAAAAGAATTATTCACCTGGCTGTAATAGATATTGGCAACAACAATGCAGCATCCCCAAAGAATCAGGCCGAGCAAAAATTTGGCCTTAGGCAGCAATAACAATAATGCAAAAGCAAAATAAAAATACATCTCATGTATCAGGGTCCAGCCTACATTAACCAAAGGAAGAAGATCTTGTGGTATCAGCAAGTAGGATGAAACAATGTTTACTCGATTACCCTGACCACGATTTACCAAAGTTGGCTGAACAATATATACAATTAAAATAAGACTACTGTAAAACCAATAAAGAGGATAAATACGGGTAATCCGGCAATATATAAACCGCTTAACCGATTCGTGGCGTCGAAATGTGCCGCGAGTAACGAACACCATTACAAAGCCGCTTATAACAAAGAACAAATCGACACCAGAAGCGCCGATCATCAAGAATTCTGGCAAGACGAAATCGAATTGAGCATATTTCTCCTCAATTCTCAGCATATGAGAGAAAACCACCAAAACGGCCGCGAGGCCTCGCAAGGCTTGTATATTTTGAATTTTATCGGCTGTCAATGGAGCATACCCCGGTCCGACGCATTTATTTTGATTTACTGCCAGGTACGGTTCGAAATTGCAGGCTCCTTTTCCAGATCCATCACCCTATCAGTTCTGTTGATCGTGCACAGTGCTCCTGTGTTGAGGCCCGCCCGCACGAGGCATCCCCGTACCTGCCAGTGGGGACGGAAGCCATATCAAGTATCAAGCCATTGCCGGACAGGGTACCCGACGCCGAAGTTACCTCCGGTTTTCGTTTCTTCTGAGATTTTACCCTATGCAGCAGTCAATGCATCGACGGCCTTGAGAAAGCACCACAACATGGCAGAAAACGAGGCTCGCCCATTTGACATGACCCAACAATTCCGGTAAAGCTCATTTCGGTCCGTAGGTGTTGCCATGCGCATCGTTTTTGTCGAATATGGCCGGATTCCTTTCGGGCGGTAAAATGCGACTGGAGATCAATTCTGGCGTTATCGTAATGGCCGCGTTTTTTTGGGGTCTGACCGTCAGGGGCGACTAAAAATCCATGCGAATCTGGGATATCAATCCGGGATATTTGAATCGGCAGAGTCTGCTCGGCGAGCACCGTGAGCTTCATGGCATCGTCTCGATTGTCGTGAACAGGAAGAAGGGCTATTCCCGCCATCCGGAGACGCTGCGTTGGGTTGGTTACGGCTGGGCTCTTAGGCAACGCCACCGGATTTTGACGACCGAGATGGCCTTCCGCGGCTATATCGACAAATCCCCGGTCCTTACCCGTGCCAATTTCGAACGCTGGCCGACGGCCTATGTCGATGAACCGTACCGGCAGTTTCAAATTCTTGAAGACAAATACCAGGCAAAGACGCCGGGCCGTATTCCCCTGCCCAAAAGCGCGCAGCAGTTATGGAGCCACCACAAGTATTCCGTGCTGGCGCGCGATGCAAATCTCTACCAACAGCTGGGCAGAAAGGTGAGCTTGATGAAGTCCTATCAAGACTTTGCCGGACTGTCCAAACTGCTCACCGAGTTGCTGCGGAGACCGCCATCGGTCGGAGGGCTCAGAAATGCGTTGCAGCATATGTGGGGCTACGTGTCCGAACCGGGAGCCGATATGGAATCATGGTCGTTGACCCGATTGCTGGACGAGATACAGCGACGTGCTTTGGCCATCCATGAACCTTATCTGGCCGCATCCACCGCGCTGGGCGAGCTGAAGGCATGGATGCCCATTGCCGAGAACGTAACCGTAATAGCCAACCGGAGAAAGATCGATGAAAGCGATTTGGAAAAATCAGATCCTCGCGGAAAGCGATGAGACCGTGATTGTGGAAAACAATCATTACTTCCCCGTTTCGTCGTTAAAGATGGAATATTTTGTTCCGAGCAACACAACGACCCAGTGCCCGTGGAAAGGGCAGGTGAACTATTTTTCGGTCGTGGTCGGCGGTGAAGAAAACAAGGATGCGGCCTGGTATTATCCATCGCCCAAAGAGGCGGCCCGGGATATCAAAGGCCGCGTTGCGTTCTGGCGCGGAGTGAAAATCACGGCGTGAGTCGACATCGATCACCCAATCCGGGAAGCGACGAAATGAGTAACGTTCAACTCATGTTAATCCGGAAACACCGTTCCAAGGGATGGGTTTCCCGCGCGGAATCGAAAGCCGGCATCGCTGTCGTTCCTTACGATCGAAAGCGATATCCAAATTTATACATTTGGCTCATCCTGAGCCGTCGCTAGCGGACTGGCCAGTACCTTATCGATCCGATTACCGTCGAGATCGACCACTTCAAGCCGCCACCGTTCCCACTGGGTGACGTCGCCGGTACGTGGCACGCTGCCGATCAGCCACATCATCATCCCGCTGAGCGTGTTATACCGGCCCTTGCGTTCCTCGGGAACGGTTTTCAACTCGAGCCGGTCTTTAAGTTCCGGAATCGGAATCAAGCCGTCCAGCAGCCAGGAACCGTCTTCGCGCAGGACAGCCCATACGTCTTCCGGATCGCGCGGTTTGAATTCACCGGCCAATGCTTCGAGCACGTCCTGCAGCGTAATCAGTCCGAGTATTTCGCCGTATTCGTCCACGACAAAGACCATCTGCACTCCTGATTGCCGGAACTGCTCCAGCAATTTCATTCCGGTCAGCGACTCGGGCACAAAGACGCAGGGCTGCAAGTATTCCGAAATATTGGCGGGTTCTCCGCTGATGTGTTGTTTTAGCAACCGCTTTGCCGTAATGATCCCGAGCAAATCGTGAATCCCGCCGCGGCAGACCGGGAAGCGCGAGTGATCCGACCGGATCAGGTTCTGCAAACTGCTGTCAAGAGGGTGTTCAATATCCAGATAGACGATTTCGTTGCGCGGGGTCATCAGTGAAGAGATCTGGCGGTCGTCCAGGCGAAAAACGTTGCGTACCATCTCGTGCTCCTGCTTTTCGATCACTCCGGTCTGTGATCCTTCCGCAAGCATGGCGTGAATATCCTCTTCCGTAAGATTGGCGCTGCCCAGTCCTTTTTTGCCCATCAACCGCAAAATAGCATCGGTCGACACTGAAAGCAGATAAACAAATGGCCTCGACAATAGAGCCAGCATCGACACAGGCCGCGCCATGAATCGCGCGATACCTTCGGCATGAAATTGGGCAATCCGTTTCGGAACCAGTTCGCCGATCACGATGGAAAAATACGTAATTCCAACCACTACGATAACGGTGGCCACCATCGAGCTTGCGTCTGGATTGAGGCCAAGCGGGTGCAACATTCCGGCAAGCGGGCCGGCCAGCGCGGCTTCTCCAACGATGCCATTGAGAATACCGATGGCAGTGATGCCGATCTGAACCGTGGACAGAAATTGGGTGGGTTCCTCGCCAAGGCGCATTGCAATGGCTGAAGCAGTATCACCATCCTCCGCGAGCCGCTGGAGCCGGCTTTTTTTAGCCGTCACCAGCGCGATTTCCGACATGGCGAATAGGCCATTGAGCAGAATCAGAGCAATCAATATTGCAATATTCAAGCGGGTTTCTCCATACATGCAATGGTGAACACGTGATTCATTGGGACTGAGCAAGACCACGGCCACCGCACCCTGAATTCACCGCACGTCTAACCGGTGTTCGGTGTAAGGTGTATTGCCCCGTGCTCGCGGCGACCGCCATTTGACGCCGTCTCGCGCTGGATGGCGATGGTTGAGGCATGGAAAATTGATCCGGCCTCGCTTGCCATATGCGGCAGGAGCAAAACGCGAGAGACGTCCTTGCGTCTGGAACGTCCCCCGCGCTGAATGTCTTTTTTAGCCTAAAAGAGTTGACCCCGCAGGGCGCCGTCCGGGAAATCGACAGTGTGGATGTTGACATAAAATTTGAGCGGCTTGGCGCGGATTTGCGCGAGAACCGTCGGATCAACATCTGCCACGCAGCCGCTTGATGTCCCCGGACTGCCATCAGACGGCACCGGAGTGAAACCAACGACAATCGGGCCGTTCTGACCCGCGACGCCCCGATGGATATGGAGATTAGCCGGAAGGTCGATTCCGGTAACGACGATACCAAAGCAAATCGTATTGTCCGAACCTCGCGTGATGATGGTCACCGATCCGCGGCCGGTAAGATCACCGGCGTTGGCCTGCCCGTCTGGCGCGATTTCGTTCGCTCCCAAAAGAATCGCGAAAAGCGGCGCCTCCTGGGCCACAACCGAATCGGTAACGCCGAGCATAGCGAAAAAGGTTCCGAATAGAATGAAACGACAGAATGATTTCATGGTAGTTTGCCTCCTGGTTTGGTAGTGATCACGCGGGTATACGAAATTGCTCCGATCCACGTTTAAAAACGGGTGCAGCCATGACGCCGCCCCTTGCCCCACCGCCCAAGCACTGGGTCCGAACCGCGGGTTTCCTGCGCCGAGCGTTTAAATAATACCCGTTTCCGCGCTCGGCGGCGCGTTTTATTGACCTCGTCCGCAATTGCGCGCGGATGAAATAAAAGGCCCGATCATGGCCTTCCCCGAAAAAAAGGAGTAAACCGATAGTAGGATCATCCGGCGAACCGGCGATTCGCTCAACCAATTTTTACCAGAACCTCGCCGCGCCCGGAGCTCGACATATCGCCTCCGTAGCGCTGAACGCGAGTGAAAACGGCTACAGGATCTGAAAACTTGCTGTCCGAATCCCGCATCGCGGCGAAGAACAAAGACAGAAAAGTCAGCGTATGGGAGCCGCAATCGTTGAAAGTCGGCGGAATGTTCGGGCGTTTCCAGAGCAATAATGTGCCGCGTTTCATGGCATAACCCAGATAACGGCCGGTATCGCCCATCACCGCGATGGTTCCGGCCGTCATGCGGCAACCGCAGTAGTCGCCCGCGTGTCCTTCCACGAGAATGAGCCCGCGGCGCATATGGTCGCCGGTTCGCTGGCCGACGTTCCCCTTGACCAGCACAGTTCCACCCTTCATGCCCTGTTTGTTACCCGGAAGCGCGCCGCCGAGAAAATCGCCGGTATTGCCCTGGATCTTCAAATTTCCGCCTTTCAATTCGCAGGCCGCGAAAATCCCCGCGCTGCCCGTGACGGTAATTTTGCCGCCCTTCATGCGCATTCCCAAATACGCGCCCGCATCGCCTTCGATCGTAAGTTTTCCGGATTCCTGCTCACGGCCGATATAATCCAGCTTGTTACAGCTGTTCCGGATTACGAACTCGGCGCCGGGATCGCCATGAACATCGAACAGTTCGCCGACCTCGACCGTTCGTTTTCCGGCGCGCAAGGTCAGCTTTCTGATCTCCTCGATCGGCATGCCCTTGATACGGTTAGCCGCCAAAGGCGACATATCGATCCGTTGATCGGGTTTTGTCCTCAAGGTAAAGGTCAGAACACTCATGACATGATCTCCCGCAAATGAAAATGGAAGGGCCCGAGTTTCCCGCCGTAGTTGCCGGCCGTTATGCGTTTGACGCCGTTTCCGGTACCCAGTTTACATACGGCTTCGATACCCATTCGCATGGCTTCATTGATCGCGTTTTCGGTTAACCCGTCGATCACGATTTCCATGACCGACTCGATCTCCTGCCCCAACGCGGATTTGGTTTTACCTTTAAGAGTCGGACAGAAAGGATCGTTGGTGGAAGCACTCAACGCCTGATATTTCGAGCCGACCTTGGAGCCCGCCCCGACAACCCCGCCCGGAAACGGCAGAATCACGTTGGGAACCATGCGCATCACTTCGATTGCAGCGTCGCAGGCCGCGAGCGCCTGCGGTTGCGATTCGGCAAGAATCAGAAAATTGCCGCCGCCGACGGCGTCGCTCATACCGGTAGTTTCCTCGGCGAGAAACTCTCCGTCCATGACAGGAATCCGCCAGTACCGCTTGCCGGCAATCTTCTTGGAAATCTGAAAGCCATCGCCGAAATAGCGAAGGTTTTTGCCCAGAGGCAATGGGATACCGTCCTCGATACCGGCGTAAATGGCCGAGGTCGGCGAGGTCAGCACGCATTGCCCGGCACGGGTTTCCAGTTGCTTCGCGAGAGCCTTTCTGCTGGTTGCAAAGATCATCACCGAGACCCCGGGACGCCCGTCGGGCGTCTCGAACGGGGTGAATTGCCGCTCGATTCCGGCTTCGCAACCGCAGCCGATCACGGAAGTCGCAAAGCCGGTCATGGCCTGTGCGGAAATCATCGCCCATCTGGAATTCTGCGCCGTGATGATGACCCGGGTTGCCTTCATCGGGAAGGCTTCGGCAAAGGTTTCGTCGATCATTACACCATTGATGATCATGCGCCTTCCCGGGGTCGGCAGGGGTGAACGGTAATACTGCCGCGGCCATCCTCACAGATTTCATCGTCGTGAATTTTGAAGTTTGCGAGCTTCATGGTCAGGTAACGATCGAAATAGCCATGCAAAGACGTTTCGATACCCCGATCAAATTCGGGCCGAATCACATGCGTCGTACCCCAGGTCACGTTCACGATTTCCCCGTTCCGCACGACCAGTTCGCCGTCTTTAAAAACGTAATCGGGTTTTGCGAACATTTTTTCCTTATTATCCTGCTCCGTGTAGACCGTGATATCGCCGGCCGCTCCGGCGCCGAGATGGCCGCGATCCACAAGTCCGAGGGTCTTCGCGGCGCCGGCGCGGGTCATGATTGCAATTTCGTAGAGCGAATATTCCCGGCCGATCGAATTTAGCGTGGTCATCGCGGCCGCATCCGGATTGATTGTAGCCAGCATATCCTGGCGAAAACTTTTGTCCATCAGCAGGCGAATCAAGTGCGGATAGCTCGTGAATGGGGCCCCGTTGGGGTGATCGGTGGTCAGAAAAATCCGCCAGGGATCGTTGACCAGCAGAAAAATTTCGAGGCCGATCGCCCACTGCAGCGCGTTGACGAAGTTCTTGTTCCTGTACCTGAACGGTACCACTCCACAGCCCGCATCGCATTCAATATCCATACAGACCCATTTATTGGGACTCGCATGAGTGCGGTTCGCGAACTGGCGCATACTGTCGCCGGACGCGGTGACCGTTTGCTGAAACATGATCTGGCCGACATCGATCGAAATATTCTTGTTCGCGTTCACCGATTCGGCGATCTCGGCGGCGCCCGACGAAAATTTGAGTTTGCCTTCGGTCCCGTAACTATGGAACTGGATATGGGTCAAATGAAGCGGCAGGCCATCCATCGCGCCGATCGTGTGCAGCGTCGTGTCCTTGTTTCCGGGAACCCCGAGGTTGCAGCCATGGACATGAAGCGGATGGTTCACGCCGAGGGCATTCACGGCGGTAGCGAGACAGCGCAGGATCTCGCGCGGCGTCACCCCGTAATGCGCCGATTTTTCGTCGAGATCGAGCGCGCGTTGATTGAATTTGAAGGCGCTGATTCCGCCCGGATTCACGACCTTCAAACCGATCGCCTGCGCCGCGGTTATGGTCCAGGCCACATAATCGTTGATCGCCTGCTGATCCTTCTTCGCGGCCATCATCCGCAGCAGAAAATCGTCGCTGCCGAGCATCACGTAGCCGCCCTTGTCCAGCATCGGGATGTCGCCCATTTCCATATGCGCTTGACGCGCATTGATCGGCAATACGGCAGGCTCGAACCCGGCCGTGTAGCCCATTTCCGCGTAGCGGTATCCGGTGATCAACGTGGTTGGCGCCGCATGGCCACATCCGGAACGCAAGAGTTCGGTCCGATGGACCGGATCGGCCCGGTGATCTTCGGGCAGCAGAGTACGCGCGATATTGACTTTCCCGCCGCCGATATGGGTGTGCAGGTCAATGGCGCCGGCCATGACCGCTTTGCCGCGCAGATCGTACTCGTTGCCTATTTTCGGGGTCGACGGCTGTTCGACAATCCGCCCATCCTGAACATAAATGTCGCGGACTTCGCCGTTGATCCCGTGTTTCGGATCGTAAACGGTGCCGCCTGTTAATTTCATCAACATAAACCCAAGCCCCCTATAAAGTTTGCTCGATCGAGACCAGAACCTCCGAACAGCTCGGAAGTCCGGATTCGCGCAGCTTTCTGAGCCGCACCGCGACCACGTTATCGGTTCGATAGGCATGACCGCTGTGATCGATTCCCGGGGTGCCGACCGGGATGAACACCGCGGGTTCCTGATCGAATTTCATTCCCGATCGCCCGAGTACGATCAGCGGCAAGCGGGTCAGCGGCGGGGTTCGCTCGGCATTAAACGCGGAGATCCAGACCAATGCATCGCCGGAACCATCGGCCAGGCGCGCCTCAATCGAATTCAGAAACGGATCGTAATCAGGGAAACCCGCGGAAAAATCAACTCTCGACGGATAACCGGTCTGCCAGCCGGACACTTGAAACGAAGTCTGATCCCCTTCCTTGCCTCCGAGCGGCAATCCCGAGCACCGGCTCGACTCATTGACTTCCTTGATCATTTCGCAGAGCGTCTGGACCGTGAGATCCGCGTGCGGGAAGTCCAGCGCGCCCGCCGCCCAGGTAACGACGCCGTAGCTGGCGTTTTTCAGTTGACTGGCCAGCCGTTGCAACTCGGCGAGCGATATCCCGCCGACTTCGGTGATGTTCAAAGGGTTCCCCTTGACCAATGCCCGGAGCACCGCGAGAACTTCAGGCAAATCCGCATCGGGACAGGCCAGAATCTTCGCGGCTTGACCCGAGGGCGATTTCGAAGCCGTACCCGACGGAATCTTTCCCAGATAAACCACCTGGCGCTGGGCGGTATCCTCCAGAAACATGCTGTGCGTGGTCCAGATATAGCGGTCAAAAAACCGGGGGAACAGAGTCTCGAGATCGCATCCGACTACCAGCAGCAAGTCCGCCCGGTTTTTCACTTCGGCGAGCGTCGTAGTCATCCAGCCGGTATCGTGGATTACCAGGAAATTGCGCAGCGCAACGGCAAAATTCATGTTATCGATGATAGCCCCGGTTCTGTCCGCCAGGGACAACGCGGCCCGCATCCCGTTGACATCCATGGCAAGTCCCCCAAAAAGAGGCCGGCCGGCTGAACGCAGAATTTCGGCGGCCTTTTTGACCGCTTCTTGCAGATAAACCTTCTTTCCTGCGATCCGGGGCTCGAGATCGCCCAGGGCTTGCTCGAATGCGGGGGTATTCACCGCGCATCCGTTGTCGATCATCCTGATCGCCGTGCCTTCCACTTTGACGGTCAGGTCATCGGTGCCCAAGCCGCAAAAGGGACTGGGCACTTCCTTATAAATCCCATCGTCGCTTGTTTCAGTCATCGGGTGTTCCTTAATTGTCAAGAATTTGAAGCAGGCTGACCGGATTTCACCATCCAAATAGTCATTTAAGATACCTCGCGAACGGGAATTCGCTCCGGTTTGGCCTGGGCGTGGATGCTGAAAAATTCCGGTATTGTATCGCTCATGCAGCGCATAGGGCAATTTAAGCCCCGCGGGACTTCGAATCCGCTTTTCAGGGTTGGAAAACCGCATGAATCGCGTACGATCTTTGCTCAAATGCAGGCCTTAACTGCCCGGCCGGTAACCGGTTCGGCGGTGATCGTGCGGGGGCATTCGGGCATTCGGACATTCGCTAATTGAATTTCGTCGGCAGCGGTAGCGGTTGCCTCTATCCGGCGCATCGGCGGATTGACCGCCCCGGGTTTTGAACTACGCTTAAACCATTCAAGCACCCTGGAACACCGGGAAAATCGGACCAGGCTTTGCGCAGATTTCGGGATTCAGGCCAATAACAATCAGGTTAAGGGGTGGTGCATGTTTACAAAATTGCTCGAAAAATTATCGCTTTCACGGCAGATGTATGTTTTGTCCGGCGCCGGAGTCGCCGGGGTTTGCGCGATTGTCGCGAATTATAAACTGGAGCATGGTTCGGACTCGATCACTTGGATCATTTCAAGCCTCACCATCGCTACCCTGATCATTTTGGCGATGGTCATGGGAAACCATATCGCAAAGCGTACGGAAATGATCGTTAAAGCGTTGCATGCACTCGGGGAAGGCGATCTCAGCCAGAAATGCGCGATACCGGGCAAAGACGAATTTGCATGGTTGTCCTGGGAGTACAGTTGCGCCAGGAAGATGTTTTCGAAAATCGTCAACGAAATTCTGGAGCATGCGCAAAATGTCTCCTGCGCCGCGGACCAATTGGCGGCTGTAACGGAGAACAGCAAGCGCGCCGTCCGCAATCAGAATGCCCAGACCGGGCAGGTCGCAACCGCGATGACCGAAATGTCGGCCACGATTAACGAAATTGCGCGCAGCGCGTCGAATGCGGCGGAGTCCGCCAATCACGCGGATGCGGACGCCAGAAGCGGCAACCGGATCATGAAAGAATCCATCAGCACCATAACCAATCTAGCGCAGCAGGTGGAACGAACCTTCGTTTTTATCACCAAGCTCAAGGAAGAAAGCGATGGCATTGGCGCGGTTCTCGATGTGATCCGCGGAATTGCCGAACAGACCAACCTATTGGCGTTGAATGCCGCCATCGAAGCGGCGCGCGCCGGTGAACAGGGCCGCGGATTTGCCGTCGTCGCCGATGAGGTCAGGACCCTCGCCAGCCGCACACAGGAATCGACCCAGGAGATTCAGGCCATGATCGAGCGGCTACAGGCCGGCGCCAACGAAGCCGTTTCGGTGATGGAAGAAGGCCGTAAAAGAGCCGAAACCAGCGTCGCTCAATCCGCGAAGGCAGGTGAATCCATCGATTCGATCAGCAAGGTGGTCGATAACATCAAGGATATGAACATGCATATCGCAACCGCCGCGGAAGAACAAAGCGCGACCGCCGAGGAAATCAATCAAAGCGTGGTGAATATCTCGAATATTTCCGCGGAAACGGCCGCGAGCGCCGAACAAACCGCGCAGGCAACGGATGCGCTGGCCAGACTCGCCACCCGGTTACAGGACATGGTTGGCAACTTCAAACTCGCGGCATCCAGTGTCCAAGGACGGTAGCGGCGGAATTCCCCCCGTGTTCCGTGCCCCGGCAATCCTTGCCGGGGTGGCGGGTAATTGTAAATTAACATGACTGACTGCTAGAGAAAATCCGAGGTCCGGTCTTACCTCGCGCCATTCACGTGCCATGCCGTAATGAACGCGTCTGGTTTTTTGCGGATGTCGCGGGTAAACTCGAATAAAAAAAGGTTCCGATAAAAATGGGCGAAGTTTCATCCGGATGAAAAACGCGACATCATTCCAAACTCATTCACACGGGCTTTTCGGTTTGCTGAATTGCGACGGAATCGAAGCAGCTATCATGAATCGATGCCGACACACCGGCAGCCTTGCCATTCCTCACGGGTCACCCGAAACTTCCGAGCCTCAACACTCGTAATGACACAACCGATCCATCGCCACGCACTCGAACCGGGCAGTCGGTTGCACTGGTACCGCATCGAGCGGGTGCTCGGCTCGGGCGGCTTCGGCATCACCTATCTCGCGCGCGATCTAAACCTGGACCTCGAAGTCGCGATCAAGGAATTTCTGCCGGAATTCGCGATACGCGAAAAGGATTTTTCTGTGCAACCCAAAACCGGCACCCATGCCGAAATGTTCAAGTGGGGACTCGACCGTTTTATGATCGAAGCCCGCACGCTGACCCGCTTCAATCATCCGAATATCGTGCGCGTGCTCACGGTGTTCGATGCCAATCGGACCGGTTATATGGTCATGGCCTTCGAGCATGGCGAGACGCTCAAGGATATCCTCGACCGGCGGTATACGCTGAAAGAAGACGAACTTTTGAAAATTCTGCTGCCCATTCTCGATGGCCTCGAGGCGGTTCACGCGCGCGGATTCATCCACCGCGACATCAAGCCAGCGAATCTTTTCATCCGCGACGACGGCTCGCCCGTGCTGATCGATTTCGGCTCGGCTCGCCAGGCGCTCGGATTCGAAACCCAGGCCTTGACAACGGTGGTCACACCGGGCTATGCGCCGTTCGAACAATACTACAGCAAGGGTCAGCGGCAGGGGCCGTGGACCGATATCTACAGTCTCGGCGCGACACTCTATCGCGCGGTGACCGGAGAGCCGCCACAGGAGGCCGTGGAACGCAGCCGCGCCATTCTTGAATCCACGCTCGATCCTCTGGAAGACATCCGGAACATCGCGCAGGGCCGCTACTCGGCGCACTTTTTGACCGCAATTCATCATGCGTTGCGTTTCCGCGCGAATGAGAGGCCGCAGACCATCGCAGAGTGGCGGTTGGACCTCAGGATCCCGCAGGGCGGAAAAGGGCGGGATTTCACGGGGAATGAAGCGGACATCACCGAGATCATGTCGAACGAGTCCTCCCGTGGACCGGTTCCGGGGACGGATTCTCCCAGGAAACGGCGCACCGACCCGGACCGGCGGGAGGAAAAGCGCGGCGGCGAACGGGTTCAGGGCGCGCGCAAACGGTTTCCGGTGGCGCTCGGCGTACTCGTGGTTGTAATCGTGGGCGCCTCCTTCTGGGCGTTTATAAGGATTCCAGCGGATTCCGATCCCGGCGAAGTGAAAGTGGTCAAAATCGCAGCCGAGGTCGATCCGGCAGCGGGTGCTCGCAAAGCGGCCGAGGAAAAAGCGAAGCGGGACCGGGAACAGACCGCGCTGCGCGCGATCGATGCGGCGCTGGCGCGGGAGACGATGCGCCTGCGGTACTGGCCGAGCTGAAAAAGGCCGGAGTAGACTCCGCCGCACTGAATGAACGCCGCACCAGACTGCGCGATCGCATCGAGGCGCTCGCGGCCGCCGCGACAGCGGACGCTGAAAAATCGCTCGAAAAGAACGACGCCGCGGGCGCCCGCATCGCAATCCAGCGCTCCCGCGATCTGAATGCACAGGTCGCGGCAATCGAATCCGAGGAATTTTGAAAGCGAATCCGGCGTGGGTGCGGATTTATCCGCACTGTGCGAATGAATTCGCACCTACGTTGTATCGGTAGCTTTGCCGCGTGCGCATGGCGCACCCTACATTGCGGCCGGCAAGGAGTAGGGTGGGCATCGCCCACCCTGTGGCTGGCTTATGAGTATCTTGGAATAGCGCAAGAATTTTCAGGATCGGGTCTTTTATGAAATCTGGGGAGGTAAGATGATATGAAGTTGAATTCAAAAGTGCAATGGACGGCCTTGGTTGCCGTCCTTTTATTGGCGCCGCTACCGCCCGCTCCCGCGCAGGCGCCGACCGAAGACAAACTGAAAGAATTGGAGCGGCGGGCCGAGGAAATCGAGAAGAAAGAAGCGGCCGCGAAAGCCGAGGCACAGCGCAAGGCGAAGGAAAAAGCCGCGCTTGAGGCCAAACGCATTTCCGCGGAAAACAAATCCGAGGAGGAGCGCCGCGCCGCGGAGGAAGCCAGGGCCGCGCGGCAAAAAACGGCGGAATTAGCCGGCGAATTCGTGGATATCCCGGCGGGTACCTTCCAGATGGGCTGCTCGCCGGGGGACAGTGAATGTGACGACCATGAGCGTCCCGGGCACCCCGTATCAATCAAATCTTTCCGCATGGGGAAATACGAGGTGACGCAGACGCAATGGCAAGCGGTGATGGGCGAAAATCCATCTCATTTTTCGAACTGCGGCGGCGATTGTCCTGTGGAAAGCGTCAGTTTCGACGATATTCGGGGCAAACCGGCCAGACTTACCGGTTGCCGAGCGAAGCGGAATGGGAATATGCGTGCCAGGCTGGTAAGACACAGACCTATTGCAGTTCGGACAATGTGGACGCGGTGGCTTGGCATTCCGGTAATTCGGGCGATCAGATGATCCATGCGGTTGGAAAAAAAACGAAAAACGAATTCGGCTTGTACGATATGAGCGGGAACGTCTAGGAATAGACCGAAGACTGCTGGCATGACAGGTACTCCGGCGCGCCCTCCGATCAGGCGCCTTGGCTCACCGGCGATTGCGCCCTTCGCGTGCTCCGGGGCGGTTCCTAGAGCGACGGACCGGGGGACGCGCGTTCCTCCAACCGCGACGGGGACCTGGCCGGCGGCCGGGACAACGATATCGGTTTCCGCCTCCTCCAGGATTGATAACACTTTGAACTTTGTACTTGTATCCTTTTCACTGCGCGGCCGTACGGCCGCGCAGTGAAACTTTTGGGGACAGCCCATGCGCGACAATACCCTTTCAGGCAGTCCAATCCTTTCATGACCTTTTGCAGTGGCTGATCCCGCTCCTCGATCAGTTCCCGCGCACGCGCCGTTTCACACTCGGCGACCGCCTGGAAGTCCGTCTGCTCTCGGTGCTGGAGCAGTTCCGCCCGACGCTCCATCGTTCGGGGTACGGTCTCGATATCCTTCACGCCCGAGGGTTTGATCAGAACCTTATATCTTCATATCTTCTCACCGCGTTTCAAGTCCCTGACGACATCCTCGAACCGAAGGTCTGGTTCTATCGCGCGCTCCTCAAAGGCGGCCAAGTCTTCAGCGTCCTCGACGAGGCTCAATTTGACCGCTTCGTTAACAAGGTCGGACAGGGACCTATCGGTCTCCGCGGCTTTCACCCGCAAGGCCCGGTGCACGTCGGGCTCGAAATAGATGGTGGCTCGCTTGGATTTAGTGCTCATGGTCGCAAAGTCTAGCGATCCGACCTTCTGACAGCAAGACGTCTCTGGCGTGTACCGCCTGGTTACATGCGGACCTAAACGGCTTCGAGGAGCCGCTCGACCGGCGTTTTCATTTACGATTGCCACGCCTACCGGCCGAACAAGGAAATGCACGCGGCGCGTGCCTGGGACGACAGTCCCAGAGGTGAATAAGCAAGCCAATTACGTCCATTTTGTAGGTGCGAATTTATTCGCACGTACAATGCCCTTTGTGCGAGTGAATTCGCAACGACATCTATCCTGGATGCCCGCAGCCCGCAGCCCGCCGCCAGCAATTCTCATTTTGAACAGAAACCTGCGTCCAATCGTAGGTCGGGTCAGGCGCGCTCCACATTAACCTTGTCCAAACTCTTGCACAAACCGCGCGCCGCAACCCGACACAGACTTACCAACCCTCGTCGAGTCGGGTTACGGCGCGCGTCAAGCCCAGCGATAAAAAGTCCAGTTTATTGGATGCGCGCCTAACCCGACCTACCAATATCGCCAAAATGAGAATTGCTGAGCCCGCCGCAATATGGATAGGATTCGGCGGTCCAGATTGTTATACTTCAACGGTTTGACCCAGTGGCTCAGTTCAGGGCGCTCTGAACCCTAGTAGATCGTTTCGACAAAAGGTTGACACTCATTTCGACCAGAACACGGAGGATCTGCGGAGGCACGACAAATCGGCAGGATTGACAATTTGCACGGCACGGCCGCCCGCAGGGTGCCGGACAGGGAAGTCCGGCATGAACCGCATCGACCGCGACCGATGCGCCTCCTTCGTCGGCGCATCCTACAACTCTTGATGTTTAATTTATATGTAGTCGTTTTAGCGGAACGATCTACTAGTCGCCCGAACAGGCCTGATGGCTGAACATATCCTGTTTCTAACCGGCAAACTGGCCCGCAAGCAGTTGGGCCAGGTCCTGGAAAGTATCCAATCAGACGAATTCACGTATACGGTGCATGCGCTCGGCGTGAGCGTTGCGGCCTTGATGACGGCCGACATGATCCTGCGGCGATTGCAGGATACGTTCAATGCCGATCGCGTGATTCTGCCGGGCCGCTGTCTTGGCGACATTGAAAAGCTTTCCCGCCACTTCGGCCTACCGTTTGAACGCGGTCCCAAGGAACTCAAGGATCTGCCTGCTTTTTTCGGCAGATCCGGCCGGCCGCCGGCTCTGGATCGCTATGCGATCCGGATCTTCGCCGAAATCACCGACGCGCCGAGGCTCACTATTGACGAGATCGTCCGCCAGGCCCACAGTTATGCGGCCGATGGCGCGGATGTAATCGATGTCGGCTGTCTGCCCACTACCGATTTTCCGCACCTCGAGGAATGCATTCAGAGCCTGAAGCGCGAAGGTTTTGCCGTGAGCATCGATTCGCTCGAAACGGACGATCTGCTGCGGGGCGGGCGGGCCGACGCCGATTATCTGTTGAGCCTCAAGGAAGATACCCTGTGGATCGCGAACGAAGTAGCGGCCGTTCCCGTTCTGATCCCGGCGACACACGGCGATCTGGATTCCCTCGACCGCGCCGCGGAAGCGCTCGGCAGGATGAATCGGGTTTTTCTGCTCGATCCAATTCTGGATCCGATCCATTTCGGCTTTGTCGATTCGATCGCACGTTATCGCGAAGTTCGCTTGCGCCACCCCGATGCTCAAATGCTGATGGGAATCGGCAATCTCACGGAATTGACTCACGCCGATACGGCTGGTATGAATGCGCTGATGATAGGAATGTGCTCCGAATTGAATATCAATAATGTCCTCGCGACCCAGGTCAGCGCGCATGCCTGCAAGGCGATCCGCGAAACCGACCGCGCGCGGCGAATCCTGTTCGCGGCCAAGAGCACGGACAGCCTGCCGAAACATATTGACGACGGCCTGATGGCCCTGCACGAGTGCGCGCCTTTTCCATATACGAAACCGGAAATCGACGAAATCGCGCGCGATATCCGCGACCCCAGTTTCCGCATCCAGATCAGCCCGGAAGGTATTCATATTTACAATCGCGACGGTATTCATACCGCAACCGACCCCTTCGACCTGTACCCGCATCTGCAGGTGGAGCAGGACGGCGGCCATGCTTTTTATCTCGGCGTGCAGCTCGGGCGGGCTCAGATCGCCTGGGAGTTGGGCAAACGCTTCACGCAGGACGAGCCCCTGACCTGGGGCGTCGCGGTCGAAGCGCACGAGGAAAAACTGGACAGCTATCAAGAGGCTGGTTCAACCCTGAGCAAAAAAACTACGAAATGATCCGAGAAGTCATAGTCACGTCCTGGAACACCACAGGCCGGACCCATATCGCGCCCATGGGGATCCACGAGCACGGCGGCCAATTTCTGGTGCTGCCGTTCAAGCCCTCGACAACGCTGGAGAACATCCTCGAGACCGGCTGCGCGGTCATGAACTATACCGACGACGTGCGGATCTTCGCGGGCTGTCTGACCGGCCGCAGGGACTGGCCGCTGCGCGCAACGGACCGGATCGAAGGGCATCGCCTCGCGGACGCGCTGGCCCATGTCGAGCTGAAACTGGTCCGGCATGAAGCGGACGAACAGCGGCCGCGTCTTTATTGTGAACCGATTCATGAAGCCAGTCATCGACTGTTCAGAGGTTTTAACCGGGCCCAGTGTTCGGTTCTTGAAGCCGCGATTCTGGTCAGCCGGCTGCACCTTTTGCCGTGGAACAAGATCGCGACCGAAATCGAATATCTGCGAACCGGGGTGGAAAAAACCGCGGGCGAGCGGGAACTCGAAGCCTGGGATTGGCTCATGCGGCGGATCGATGAGTTCAAACGTGCGAATCCGGAACGGGCGGGCGCGTCGTGACCGGCATGCTTGCGAGCGTTTCCAATCTGGACGAAGCGATCACGGTGCAGGACGCGCGGGCCGACATCATCGACCTGAAGGCGCCGGCCGCGGGTGCGTTGGGCGCCCTGAAAACCGACACCGTCCGGGAAGTCGTGAGTCAATTGAATGCCGGCACCGTGATCAGTGCGACCGTGGGTGATCTTCCGATGCAACCCGAATTCGTTCAGACCGCGGTCGACAAGATGTGGGCGACCGGCGTTGATTACGTGAAGGTCGGCTTGTTCCCGGGCGGGGACTGGCTCGCGACGCTCGCCGGTCTGAAAGCCCGAACCACCGCCGGAGCTCGCCTGATCGGCGTATTTTTCGCCGACTGCAACCCGGACACGAAGTGGTTTCAGGAACTCGCTGCCGCGGGATTTTCCGGAGTGATGCTGGATACACGCGACAAACGCGCGGGATCGCTCAGGCAGATCCTGGATCGGGGCCGACTCGAGCACTTCGTGACGGTAGCCCGCCGCTACGATCTGCTCTGTGGACTCGCGGGATCGTTGCGCAGCGAGGATATCGATCCACTATTGGAACTGGGGCCTGATTATTTAGGCTTCCGCGGCGCCTTGTGCCACCACCGGAACCGCGCCGACCGGCTGGATCCGGAGGCGCTCAGGTCGATCCGAAATAAAATCTGCTGATCCTTAGGAAAACGCTGAATAAATCCGTCCTGGATTTTCCAGCGGCCGGCAACGCCGAATGCAATTTAGCGTTGCCTCACAAAATCAAACGCTTACATCGTTTAATTTTGGGAGGGTATTGCGTAGGTAATGATAATGATCATGTGATCATGCTGAGGATATCGTAGACGGAGCCGTTGACCCGGAATCTGGCGAAGAGCGCCCTGGTGAGATCGACCATTTCCTTTGATTTTGAGACCACGATGCTCTTG
>JBGTCG010000193.1:0-41332 GCA_041748915.1 Methylococcales bacterium | reverse complement strand
CTGATGGCCGCAATCCTTGCATTTCCATCGTGGCTTACCCTTCGCGTGACCATTCTTAACCGTTTGCTTACTGCGACATTTCGGACAATGTGACATCGATGCACCTCTCTGGATCGAGGCAACATTATATCATCATTACTTCCGCAATACCGTCTGGGAAAAGTTCCGCCCGGGTCGCCCGCCGCTCGGCGCGGGCCTGATCGATGCGGGTCAGCGCCATCTTGAGGTCCAGATTGCCCGCAAGCGCCTGGTCCATCAGGCGATCCAAGCGGGCGTCGCCGAAGCTCTTCCACCAGTTTTTCAATTGCTCAGGGTCGATCGCTTTCAATTCAGCGGACGATTGCTGTCCGGCCTGCCAGCGGTCCGGGGTGCTGGGTGCAGGTTCCCGGTAATCGGGACCCACGGTGCAACCGGCCCGGCCCGCAAGAAGCAATAACCATCCGGCTTTATGCACCATGGGCATGTCCTTTCAGAAACAGCGAAATGGCAGCGTCGATGAGGTGTTCTTTTTCTGTCGCACTCAAGCCCGATTGCAGGCCAAGCAAGCAGCGCAGATGCTCGTCCCCTTTCAGCATGCCCAGAAATAAGCGGCTTGACGAATCCACGTCGGGGATCCGTAGGGCATCGCGTGCATTCAGTTCGCCGAGATAGGCGCACAGTTGTTTCAACACGGGTTCCGGGCCGGAGCGGTAAACCAGCGCGCCCAATTCGGGGAAATTCTGTTGCTCGGCGATGATCAGGCGATAGAGACTCAATGCCTCTTTCGAATAAAGCAGCTCGACGAATGCGCCGGCGATGGATTTCAGGCCTGACGCTGGATCACGTCGTTGGGTCTGGGCCTGGCAGAGCGTGCCCAGTACGGTCTCGCATTGGTGGCCGATCACGGCGGCGAACAATTCCTGTTTGCCCTTGAAATGGTTGTAGAGCGTGGGTTTCGACACGGGTGCGGCTTCGGCGATCGCTTCCATGCTGACGCCGCTGTAGCCGTGGGCGAGAAACGCGCGCTTGGCGCCATCGAGTATGGCTTGTCGTTTGGGGTTGGGGGCTGCGCTCATGGCATTGCTCGAAAAACCGGGTTGCATTGGAGTGTCGTCGACGATTAGACTACACCACACCGTTTAGTATGGCAACTGAACACCATGAAACTCTCCGCCTCCCCGAAATCCGTGCTTGGCCTGTTCATACTCGCGAGCGTAGCGACAGCCGGCGCCGTGTATTGGCTGAAGGCCATTCATCCCTTCGAAACCACCGACAATACCTACCTGAAGGCGCACATGGGCCTGATCAGCCCCAAGGAAACGGGCTACGTCAGGGAAGTTCTGTTCGAGGACAACCAGAAGGTGGAGTCTGGCGATCTTCTGGTCGTCATCGACGATCACGATTATCAGGCCAGGGTCGCCCAGGCGGAAGCACAGGTAATGATGGAAATGGCGCATATCCGGACTTTGAAAACCGAAAAGCACACACAGAATGCCAAGATCCATCAGAAAGAGGCGGAAATTTCCGTCTCGCAGGCCGATCTGGAACGGGCCGCGAAAGATTTGAAGCGTTTCGGCAATTTGGCGGACGGGGCGGTTTCAGCGCAAACCCGTGATGCTGCCGAGTCCGGCCTCAAGCAGGCTACCGCCAGGCGAGAGAAGACAGTTCGGCGAGACAGGAAGCGGAAAGTCATCTGGCTTTCCTGGATGCCCAGATCGGCGAGACCCGCGCCAAGCTAGGCGGCCCAAGCGGCCCTGGAACTTGCTCGCATCGATCTGGCGAACACCCGCATCACGGCGCCTTTCGCCGGCATCATCGGCAATCGTAGCGTGCAAGTCGGCCAACTGCTGAAACCAGGTAGTGCGCTGGCCTATTTGGTCCCGGCCGACGGGCTCTTCGTGGAAGCGAATTTCAAGGAAACGCAGATCGCCCGAATGCAGCCGGGACAGCCGGTGAACATCCGGGTCGATGCTTATCCCGATCACGTTTTCGAAGGTACAGTGGGCAGTTTCGCCCCGGGGATCTGCCGTCCATGGTGGTGTTCCGTGCATTCCAGGGTGTTTTCGGCGGCGCCATGATCCCCACCGTGTTTGCCGTGATCTACACTCTCTTCCCGCCCCGTCTGCAGCCGGCCATGGGCATTGTCGTCGGGTTGGTGGTAACCATGGCCCCCACGGCGGGGCCGGTGCTGGGCGGCTATCTCACCGAGGCGGTGTCCTGGAAAGCGCTGTTTCTAATCAACCTGTTTCCGGGTTTCCTGGTGTGTCTTTCCACTTGGCTGTTCGTGCATGTGGATCGGCCGGACTGGAAACTGCTGGAAAAAATCGATTTCCGCGGCATCCTGTACGTCATTATTTTTCTCGGCAGTCTGCAATTCGTGCTGGAAGAAGGAGTGCGGGAGGAATGGTTCGAAAGCCGGGAGATCGTGTTTTTCGGCATGGTTGCCGCCATCGCCGGCATCGCCATGTTCTATCGTGAACTGACCATCGAGCACCCAATCGTCGACCTCTGGGCGTTCCGCAATCTCAATTTCGCCGTGGGCTGCGTGTTCAGTTTCATCCTCGGTATCGGGCTTTACACGATCATTTACCTGATGCCGGTCTACCTGGCCAGCGTTAAGGGCCTGAACAGCTTGCAGATTGGTCAGTACGTCATGGTCACCGGGCTGTTTCAGCTGGTGTCGGCCTTCGTCGCCGGCCCTCTCGACAAAATCCTGGACTCGCGACTAATGCTGGCCATGGGACTGTTTCTTTACGGCCTTGGCTGCTGGATGAACGGCGATCTGACCCACGAGGCCGGCTACTGGGAGTTTTTCTGGCCCCAGGCGCTACGCGGCTTCGCGCTGATGTTCTGTTTTTTGCCGATCAATTCGCTGACGCTCGGCACCCTGCCGCCGGAAGAAGTGAAGAATGCCAGTGGACTCTACAACCTGATGCGCAACCTGGGCGGGGCCATCGGCCTGGCGGCCAGCAACACGCTGATGATCCAGTTGAGCAAGCAACATTACGCCGCCTTGCGCGAGGCGGTGACGTCCGGTTCGGTGACGACGCAAGCCGTTCTGTCCGGATTTCAGGAACGAATGGCCCAATCCTTCTTGCCGAACGGCGATCTAGTTGCGCTCAAGCAGCTGTACGCCTTGACCATGCGCGAAGCCGAGGTGCTGACACTCAATACGCTGTTTCATACCCTCGGCCTGGTTTTCTTCCTGGCCTTATTGCTGATGCCGTTGGTTCGAAAAGTAACGGCAGCTACCGCTGAGGCGGGCGAAGGACATTGATCGGATAAAGCCGATCACCGATTCTTGGCTGAATGACTGGTTTGGCATGCCTCACTAAATACGAAGGCTGTGGTTTCTATTTGTGAAATTTCCGGGCTAAACTTCGAAGACGATATTTTTATCCTTGTTTCTCCTGAACGATAGGGCAGAGTAATCAATATGACTCGTTGGCAAGCCTCCGGCGTACATCTTTCTATTTGCATGGTCATTGCCATGACCGTCGTTGCAATCATGCTGTTGGTCTGGTATCCGGCGCCGTTCTTCGGCGCGATGGGAGGTCAGAAAATAGTCATGATGGTGATAGCGATCGACGTGGTCGTCGGTCCGTTACTGACACTGATCGTTTACGAGCCTCTCAAGAAAGGACTGAGATTTGATCTGGCGGTCATCGCCGTGCTGCAGATTTCGGCCTTGTTGTACGGGGTTTCGGTATTGTTCCAGGGCCGGCCGGTATACATGGTCTTTGTGAAGGACCGATTCGACATCGTGACGGCCGTGGATATCGACGCCGAGTCGTTGGCCAGAGCCGGAATCGAGGAGTTCCGGAAATTGCCGATCACCGGGCCGAAACTGGTTGCCGCGAGAATTCCTACGGATACGAAGGAACGGGAGCGGATATTGTTTTCGGCAATGGACCGCGGACGAGACCTGCAAAGCTTTCCGGAATACTACCAGCCCTACGAAGAACAGGTTGAGACGATTCTGAAAAAATCGCTGCCGTTGGCGGAATTACGGGTAAAGCGTCCGGAAAGCGCCGCGCTGATCGATGCTTTTCTCGATCGAACCGGGCTATCCGGCGGAAAATTGAATTTTCTTCCGGTTGCGACTCAAAAAGATCAGGATCTTACTGCCGTGATCGATTCCGTAAAAGGTGAAATTGTTGAAATTCTGAAAATTGACCCGTGGATTTAATCCCGCGGGGGTTTTGGCAATATTCTGTCAGGTGCGTGGCGGGCGGTACAGAAGAAACAGTCCGCCTGGAAGTGCGGCCAACAGATGGAACAATCCATACAGCACGGAAACCGATACGATCGTTTCGATATCGAGACCGCTGGGACTCAGCAGAATTGCTGCCGCGGTTTCGCGGGTTCCCCAATCCGATATGGAAAGCGGCAGCAGCGTGATCGCGGCAAAGACCAGCGGCGCCATGAGCAGCAGTGTACCGATCTGGTCCCGTATTCCAAGGCCCGCCGCAGCGAGACTGAAGTTCAGCACCAGCAGGAGCTGAATAATCAAGGACAGACCGTAATGGCCGGGCAACCCTTTCGAGCCCAGCAATTCCATTGCTTGGCGGGCTCCAGAGTGCGGCAATTTTCGAATCCTTGGACCCAGCAGGCGGATAGTCAGGATTGCGAGCAGAATGATTCCCGCAATACCCAACAACCATTTCAGGGACGCTGCTTGTTGTTGAGTCAGGTACAATGGCAGCAACAGCAGCACAATCAGGAACAACACGATTTGTCCCGAGATCCGATCCAGAATTTGACTGAGGATCAGTTGGGCCGCCGTTGCGTGCTTTCTAAGCATCCGGAATCGGACGGCTTCGGCGATCAGCAGGGTCGGGCCGAACTGTCCAAGAAAGCCTGCCAGCCAGATTGTCCGGACCAATTGGGCGAATGGCGGGCTGAAATCCAGGCCCGATGCAATAAGCTGCCACCGTTTCGCAAACGCGAGGATCAGTATGATGTTTACGGCAAGCATGGCCAGTCCCGCGGATTTGTCGAATTTTTCGAGTATGGTGAAGACCTTTTCCGGATTCAGACGATTGCCCAGCACGGTGATCAGGCCGAGTGTGACCAGGAGTCTGGTCCAAAGTGAGTGCAGCGCCTGGTGGAGAGCCGCGGCCGCCGTCTGGCGGTCGAAGCTGATTCCGGGCCGCCTCATGAACCCAGCGCGCAGGCGAGTTTGAAATTATCGAAGCAATTTCTCCAGGTCGATCTTGGCCGAACCCGGCTGCCCGCCTGGAACCGGTCTCGGAGTTCCGGGTTGCGGACGAGTTCACGCAGCGCGTTTTGTAAGGCGTCCGGGTTATCGACCGGCACGATCAAGCCGGAATCTCCCTCGTCAACCAGCTCCGCGGCAGCTCCGGTACGGGTGGTTACCACCGGAAGTCCGGAGGCGACTGCTTCGGCGGTCGCCATGCCGTAGCTTTCTTGGCGGCTCGCATTCACAAACAGGTCCATCCCGGGCAATAATGTTGCCAATTGCTTCGGGCTAAGAACCCCGTGAAAACGAATGCGCGGCATCAGGGTGGCGGTCACCGCAGCCGATCGGAACAGTTTACTGAAGGAGAGATTGGCCCGATCCGATCCGGCGATGTGCCAGGTCCAGGGTTGCGTTTGAAGCTTCGACAAGGCATCGAGCATTTCGAGATAACCCTTGTTGGGCAGGAGGTTGGCCACGCTGATCAGGTCGATGCCTGGTCTGGGCCGGAGCGCGGGCGTTTCGGCGGCGATTGGTTGAAAAATATCGTCAACCCCGGGCTTGCACAGAAAAATCGGTTTTTCGGGGTGCCGGATCGAGAGCGTCCGAAACACATTCGAACCGGTGCAGATGATCCGGTCGCAATTCCGGATCGCCGCATCTTCCAGGTGTCTTGATTTCGCTCCGGCGGCTGGATCGAGACTTGGATTCAGTGAGGGCAGGTAATGAACCAGCAAGATTGAGGCGAACGCGGAAGCCGACGGCGGATGGCTCGCGATGAAATCGAAAAAAAGGCTGTCCCAGATCACAATCCGCGGTTTCAACTGATCAATTCTGGCCGTTGCTTCGGTAGTCAGCTGAATCCAGTCGAGCGGAACGGAAATGAGCGGATAGTGATTCGCGATCGCCTGTTGAATAATATGGCGGTTATAAAGGTTGCCCCCGCTGATTCGTTCCAACGGCGGATGAATGAACAGAATGGACATGAAAGCATCATAATGGCTTTGTCAGAAAAGTCGACACCCGGAGTTGACTTCGGAAACGAACTGCAAGGGTGGACCGAATGGCAAGCGGCTGCTGTCGGCGCGGCCCTGTTTGGAGTGTTGTGCGGGTTGCCGATCGTGTGGTTTCCGGTCGCGGCGGCGATTTCTTTCGCGGCGTTGATTTGGCGGTTCAGAGCGCGGTGGACTCCTTCGGGGCGGTTCGGGCCGGCCAATGCGACAACACTCTTCCGTTTGACCGGGGTATTCTTGCTGTTTGCACTGATCGACCGGAACGGCTGGATCGGGCCGGTCGCGCTGTTTGCATTCACACTGGACGCAGTAGACGGCTGGGCTGCCCGGAAATGGAACCTGGCTTCCGAGTTTGGGGAATTCTTCGACAAAGAAGTCGATGCCTTTTTTCTGCTCGCGCTTTGTCTTTTACTTTACGTGGAACGGCAATTGGGACTGTGGGTGGTGCTTCCTGGCGGGTTGCGCTATCTATTCGTGGTTTATTTGAAGCTCGCCGGACCGCGGCGGATCAAGGAAGAAAGGAGTCGCTTCGGGCGCTGGAGCTATTGCCTGATGATGCTGTCGCTGATTTCAGGGTTCGTCATGGAAGATACGGTCTACGGTCCATTGATTCTTCTGATGACCTGCGTACTCTGTGCGTCCTTTGCCGATACGATCCGCCGCCTGCATCGAAATCCCGGGCCGCAGCTTTAAAATGAGCCGTCTGAAAACCAGGCCGATCAGGACCAACCAGGAGTTGCGGCAATTCTTTGACGAAGTTGCGCTCGATTACCGGGATCGGCATGGCCATCCCGAAGACCTGCTGGCTTACCGCTTATCAATCATCCGGCCGCTGATCGGTGAGGGCCGGGAGCGGTCGTTGCTCGAGATCGGCTGCGGGACCGGCATTCATTTGTTTGTGCTCGCGGACCAATTCGCACGGGTAATTGGTATCGATATTTCTGAGCGGATGATCGAACAGGCAAGGGCGGCTCTCGCGTTGCGAAAACTCGAGTACAAGTTCACGCTGGCGGTGGATCGGGCCGAGCACCTTTCGACGGTTTCCGGGGAAACGATCGATGTCGTGCTTTGTGTCGGGGCTTACGAACACATGCGCGACAAAACCGGTGTTCTGGCGCAAATCCGCCACGTGCTGAAGCCCGGTGGCTGTTTTGTGTGTCTCACACCGAACGGCGATTATATTTGGTACCGTCATTGGGCGCCGGTTCTGGGCATCAATACCCGCCATCTGAGTACCGATCGTTTCATGACCTTGGCGTCGATTCGTGACGCGCTGTCCGAAACCGGGTTCGAGCTGGCGGATTCCGGCTATTGGACCTTCGTTCCCAAAGGCGACGTGGGACCGTATTTCGCGGCGTTACTTACGGCCATCGACGGAATCGGCAGGGTTCTGGGTTTATCCGCTTGCCGTGGAGGGCTTTGGTTCAGGGCGGTTAAACCCTTGGTCGCGCGGGTCTGAGAGCCAGGATGTCCAGTTGATGCACGATCATTCCGAGGCTCCCTGCATCGACCGCGCGGCATCGGTCGGAATACCAGGCGGCCAGTGATTCCGAGCCGAACCGCAGACTAGCGGAGGCTTCGCCGCGGATCATGGCCAGCAGCGATTTCAGGCACAAGGCGTCGTGGTCTCGATAAGCTCCATTTACCGGAGTGATGTTCCAGTCCGAACTGCCATAGCTGCAAAGCTCGAATCCCGCGGTGGTAAAAACGCCGGCGAGCCGGCGGCCGGAATGGGCGCCGCCGGTTGCCATTCCGTTGCTGCGTCTAATCTCCATGCTCAGGTCATACTGGCCGAGAATTTTTCGTTCGTATACTTCGTCCGCGTAGACCGGAATCAGTGCGGTGTCACCGTCATAATTCAGGGTCGTGTAAAAATATCCCGCGGGAACGAGAAGATTCAGGCTTTTTTCGACCAATGGCTGCAACGGAACGATATCCATGAATGCGTGAGCCGTGATCAGGTCGAAGTTCCCGCCGCCCTGGCCCGGATTCCAATCGAGCGCCGAAGCGCATTCAAAGCGGATCCGAACGGTGCGGGTCTTGCGGCGCGCAACAATTCCGTGCTCGCTGCGCCGGGTTTCAAATCCGAGTTCACCGAGCCGCTGTGCCGACCGTTCTGCCGCTGTGTCCAAAAGACTGGAGTCGGTGTCGAGCCCAATGATTTCGAGCGAGGCACACTGGTTCAGGTCGATCAATCGTTTCGCCATCGCCCCGGTTCCGGTGCCAAAATCCAGGCACCGTAAATGCGGCTTCGCGGCTAGCGCTTGTGCCAAATTTTCGAGCACGTCCCGATTCAGACTGCGGCTGTCCAGCGGATATTTGGCGTCCAGATAGGCAGCCAAGTCGAAGTTCACTCCGGGCTCCCGGCCAAGCGGTAGGCCGCCCAGTCGGAATCATTTTCCCAGAGTTTTACCGACAGCCCGCCGGAATCCAGTTTCAGCTTCTCCGCGAGAGCTTGCCAGATTATGCGCGCGAATCGCTCCAGGCTGGGATTCAGGCCCTGGAATGGCGGCAAATCGTTCAGCGTTTTATCTGCGACCGTTGCAATGATCTGGCGAAGCGCGGCTTCGAGTTCGACGATATCGACCAGATAGCCGTGTTCATTGAGTTCCGGGGCCTCGATCCGGACCTCGACTTTGTAGTGATGGCTGTGTTTTTGGTTTTCCTTCCCCCAATCGCCACCGATCAGGAAATGCTGTGCGAAGAAATCACGGGTTATGGCCAATTGATGCATTACGGAGCTTCCCTCAATGATATTCAAAAATTACCTGGAAACATTCTTCCAGACGTTGACTCGCAACCTCGAACGCGCGATTGCAATCCTCGGGGGAAAACCGGTGGCTGATCAGGGACGCCGGCTGAAGGTTACGGATCATTGTCCAGGCCAGTTCGACTCTGCGCTGTCTGGTCCAGCGTCCGGTCAATCCAGGATGCAGCGTACTGACCTGGCTGGATACCAGGGTGATTCTGCGGCGGTGAAAATGGCCGCCAAGATCCAGCGCACGGCGTTGTGTTCCATACCAGGAGCCCAATACAATGGTTCCGTCAAATCCGGTCATTTCGATGGCCTGATTTACGGCATCCATGTTGCCGGAGAGTTCGATTGCGATATCCACTCCGTCCGCGTCCGTACGATCAAACAGTTCGCCTAGTAAGGATTGCCATTGTTTTTCGTCGAGCGGGTCGAGGACCGCCGGCAGACCGCGGTCGACCGCCCGTTCCCTCCGGTATGCCAGCGGGTCGGCTCCGATCAGCCGGCCGAGCGGAAGCCGTTGAAGCAGGCCGCAGGTTAACAGGCCGACCGCGCCAAGTCCGAAGACCATGACTCGACTGCCGATCACCGGATTCGCATCCATTACGAAATTCAACGCGGCTTCCATATTCGGCAGAAAAAGGGCGTCTTCGATTGCGAGATCGCCCGGAATTGCAAGGCAGTCTGCCAGCGGTATGACGACCCGCGTCTGATGGGGATGAAAGGTGAAAACCCTGCGGCCGACCCAAACCGGGTCGACCTGGTTACCGCATTCGATAATATTGCCGACGAGTGTGTAGCCGTAGCGGAAAGGATAGACGAGACTGGTCCGAAGGCTTGGAATGATTGAATCCCCCTTCATTCCGGGCGGCATGTGGCCGCGATAGATCATCGATTCCGTTCCGGGGCTGATCGCGGAACAGATTGTTTCGATCAGGACATCGCCGTCGCTTAGATCCGCGAGCCGGATTTCCCGGCATTCCGATTGTTCCGGTCCGGTGTGGAAGATCGCTGAGGCTTTCATTTTCCGGCTTTTACTTCGCCGTAGGCGATGATATCGGAATCAAGACGCTGATACTGACAATGGTCGATCACTAAAGGCGGAGCGTCGGAGGGCCGGTTCAGATTCTCGACGGCCTTCAGGCCCCCGATCAGGCGCGGTACGATGGTGACGATACAGTAATTGACGAGTTGCCGGCTCAGGAACTGACCGATGATCGATGCTCCGCCTTCGACCATAACCGAAGTGTATCCAAGCCCGGCGATGATCTCGAGCGCGCTGTTCAGGTCGACGCGATGATGAAGATTGGACTTGACCGGAATGATCCTTGCCCCCAGCGTTTCGAGATCGCGTTTGCGCCCCCGGTTTGCCTGATCGGTGGTCAAAATGATCGGGACCGGGCCTGCGCCTTTCAGCAATCTGGCCGCGGCCGGAAAGCGGAGCCTGCTATCCAGAATAATCGGTTGCGGATTCGGGCCTTCGCAATACCGCACATTCAGTTGCGGATCGTCCGCAAGGACGGTGTTGATTCCCACCAGCAGGCAGTCGTGCTGTGAACGCAAAAAATGAGTCATTTCAAGAGACTTACGGCAACTCAAGGACAAAGAGTCGGAGCCCCTCGATGCGATACTGCCGTCGATGCTTTGGGCATAGCTGACCGTGACAAAGGGAACCGCGCCTGGAACGGATCTGGCTGTGACCAATTGGTTTACGAGTCTTTGCAAGAACAACAGTCCGGGGACCGGCCGCGGGCGCTGATTGAGCGAAAGCATGTGCGACATTTTTTCAACTTTGGTTTTAAGGTACTGCGCGTTCTCGTGGTGGTGGCCCACTTCAATAGGTATTCGCTCGTCAACGTGAATTCCAAGTTTGCCGAGTTCGGAAATTTTGTTCGGGTTATTGGTCATTATTTTGACCGACTGGACCTGGAGGTCTTTCAGGATCAATGCGGCGAGTGCATAGTTGCGTTCATCCGGGCGATGTCCGAGCTGAATGTTCGCGTCGACGGTGTCAAAACCCTGATCCTGGAGATTGTAGGCTTTCAATTTTTCCAGAAGACCGATTCCGCGGCCTTCCTGGCGGAGATAAACCAGAATGCCGCAATTTGAGTTGCCGATGAAGCTCATCGAGGAATGCAATTGATCCCGGCAGTCGCAGCGCCGTGAGCTCAGGACATCGCCGGTGAAACATTCGGAATGGATGCGAACCGGAACCCCTAGGTGTCCAGAAACAACACCTTTCACGAGGGCGACGTGTTCTTTATCATCGACGGTGTTTCCATAGTAATAGAGCATGAACTCACCGTATTCCGTCGGAATCCGGGTCCGGACGATGTTGGATACTTTAGGTTGTGTGGAGGTGATCACTTTGCTTTATGTCGTTGGCGTGGAGTTGTCCGTCAAAAGTGTTTGAAAATGGATACTATACAATACCATGCTCGAGCTATGACCTGGAAAACACCTACACTTTCATCAAGGCGCCGAATAATTCCGCAAGACCGCTTCTCATTTGTCGCGTTAATCGATATGCTGTACCGCCGGATGCCGAACTCATCCGGAAAATCAGTGCGGAAACCGGGACGGCAGGTATAGTAATTTCAGGCCTTGAGTGATTTTCGGGCGGTACATTCGGCCAGCCAAAGCCCTGCCGTCACAACCGGTGTTATCGGTTAAGCCATCAAAGGCCTGGGGGATGGTTTTAATACACAATAATCAAAAAAGTCGAGGGTTGTTCGATCGTGCGCGGACTCGCTAGGTTCATCTTGGCAGGCAGATTCAACGCAATATTCGTAACCGGATTTTTTGGCGCCATGTCGATATATTGGTTGCCGCTGAGTCTATTTAGCGGCGCTGCCGCCGCACTCGTGGCCTTGCGTAAAGGATATATCCAGGCGTTCTATATCCTTGCGGTTTCCGCGGTTCTGATATTGGTGTCCTTGATGTTGTCACCGGCCAAGCCCGGATTTCCGTTTCCGGTCGTTTTCGCTCTATGGGCGCCCGTCCTGGCCGGAACCTGGTGGTTGCGGGCTACGGCATCCCAGTCCGATGCTCTGATGGCGGTCGGAGCGGTCTGTGCCGTGTTTGTGATCGGTATGTATTTGGCGGTCGGCGATGTGGTCGCCTGGTGGAACGAATGGATCGTCTCGGCAATGCCCGGCATCCGTGACCAGGGCAGCGCGGAATTCGGGCCGATAGACGATATCCGGCTCGCCAATGGCTTTGTCGCCATGCTGCTCGGGTTTGGCGCGATGTTCGCGATCCTTTTTGCGCGCTGGATGCAGGGGTCGCTTTTTAATCCCGGCGGATTTGCCGCGGAATTCGCGGCGATCAGGATCCCACGTACGGTTCTGGTCGGGATACTTGTCGTGCTCCTGGCGGCGAGCGCGTTCAATAATCAAATGATGACCGATTTATTCATGGTCGCCATCATGATTTATTTTTTTCAAGGACTTTCGGTGGTGCATGGAATCGTGATCCGGCGTCGCTTGAATCGCAACTGGCTGGTTGTACCCTATCTTGGACTGGTTTTTCTACCCCAGTTCCTGATACCGGCGTTAGCGATTTTAGGTGTAGTGGATTCGTTCCTGGATTTTCGTTCGCGAAGAAAATAAGTGTTGCTGGAACTTATTGCAGAATAATTAGACTCTTTTTTTGGTTCAGGCGCCGACGGCATTCACATGATTTTGGCAGAAGGGTTTGACCGGCCCGTTTCCGCCAGCATCCTTAACGCTGGCATCCGGTGCGAGGATTTGGTTGAAACCGGTCAATTGACAAATTCCAGGAATCGGCTTCTGGCTCCGGCTCCGAGGAATCGAAAGTACAGTATGGATCTGCAATTCCCTGAATGCGCAATGGTTCGTAAAGCAAGTTCAGGAATTCACGGATCGGATCGGCGTGCTCGCTCCCAGCGGGGGTTTTGATGATTCCTGTTCGAGACACCATTCCGTGCGAGAACACACCGGTTGTAACCTGGACCCTGATCGGCATAAACGTCGCGATATTTCTGTTTCTGAAGTCGTTGCAGGAGCCGGTCGCCGTCCAGATTCTGCATCTATACGGTCTGGTGCCCGCGCGATATTTTCATCCGGAGTGGGCGGCGGCATTGGGATATCCCCCGGGAGATTATCTGCCTTTCCTGAGTTGCATGTTCCTGCATGCTGGCTGGTCTCATCTGCTGTTCAATATCTGGCTGATCTGGATATTCGCCGACAATATCGAAGACGTCATGGGGAAGTGGCGTTTTTTGATTTTTTACCTGGTTTGCGGTCTGGTCGGCAGCCTTATCCATATGGCAACCAATCCCGGTTCGCAGACACCGACCGTGGGAGCTTCAGGAGCGATTGCCGGTGTCCTTGGCGCATATTTCTTTTTATATCCCTATGCAAAGGTTGTCATATGGATTCCAATTCTATTCCTGCCTATCTTCATTCAGGTGCCGGCGATTGCGTTTCTCGGTGTATGGGTGATCTTTCAACTTTATGAGGCCACGACAGCCATCGTGGCGGGCAAGGCTTCTATGGAGGTTGCCTGGTGGGGGCATCTGGGCGGTTTTATTGCCGGGGCCTTGCTTCATCGGTTGTTTCTGATCTCCAGAAATCCTGTTGACGATCGTTAATAAAGATTCAATATTGAACCCGGTAGCGTATAATAACAAATTTTGCAGAGTTCGAATGAATTGAAAACCAGGGGGTAAGATTTCCAATCATGAATCGCGTGAATATTGCTCTTGTCCGTATCGTTCAGTTGATTGTTTTTTTGTTGTTTGCATTCATCGTGTTAACTTATTTTGGAACGCTGATATTGATTCCATTGGATGTGCTGACGCAGGTTAGCGCGCTTTTAACAGTGGTTGGTCTGCCAGGAGCATTGGCCGCGGTGCTGTCGTTGCCGATCGTAGCCTATTTAGGTTTTCTGATTTATAGGATTCCCCGTTTGCTCGAGACCGTGTTGGAAATCGGCTTTGAACTGGCCATTATCGGCCAAAGCCGGGTTTGTGAATTCAACGATATCGTGGCTTCAATCAATGCGCAGAAATAGGGCCCCACGGCGCCCTGACCTTTCGCTCTGTCCGGAGTTTAAGCGTTGTCATGATGGTCATGAATACTGAAAATGCATGATCGTGAAGATCCGCCCCGGGAATAATGCGGCGCGCTATAATTCGAGTGAATTCTGGATCAAATCGCTAGTCTGGTTGTGACGATAGTTTTGCAGCCCGGAGGTCGTTATGGGTGAAGTGTTACCATTCAGAAAACCCAAAGTATCGGCACGTTTTAAGGGCCTTTCCCTATGCAGGAACGGATTTCATAAATGGGTAATCGTTCGGGATCAGCATTTTGATTCCAAACAGGGAAAACTGGTTACCTTGTCCCAATGTCGCCGCTGCGGGAAAACCAAGGTGGAATTAGTGTAGGCACGGTGAAACCATTGGCGCTTCTGGATGCATGGATTCGCGCATATCAACCGGTGCCCATGCCAACCGGCAGGATTTGCGGATTTTCACCGCGACAGTATGGTGGCGCTGTCTCCGCAATGTCCGGTCGGTGGCGCCGGTTCCGCAACCGAACGTTCCGGCCAAGCGTCCATTCTACTGACGATCAGAGATCCTTGATGAGCCGGTTATGTTTTGACCGTGCGAGTTCTTCCTGAATTCGGTTCACGGTTTCTTCAATCGTATTCAACTGCTCGGTTTTTGGAATGTCACTCGAACCCAAATCGCTGAGCCGGCGACGGATAAAACTGAAATCCATTTTGGCAATGTCGATCGCCGGGAGATAGGTCGCTTCATTGGCGTTGTTCCCGATAACTTCTGATACCACACGACATTGGATCAGGTCATCGACGATCGGCCTGACCAGTCTCGCAGGTATTTGCGTTTCATTCGAAATATCCGCCGCGCTGGGACTTGCGTCGCCCAATTGAAATCGCCTGATCATTGCATGCACGACTGCAACCGCCAAGACCAATCGATCTGAAAAACTGAGTTGAACCGGTTTCATATCGGGTTCGGCGCGGTTTTGATTTTGAAAGGCGACGCTCAATTCCGCTCCGAACAGAACGACCAGCCAACTGGTTTGAACCCAAACCAGGAATAGCGGCAAAGCCGCGAAGCCTCCATAAATGGCGTTATAGTTCGATACCCCGATCTGAAACGTCAGGTAAACCCGCTCGATGGTCATAAAGACGACGGCCGCGGACAGAGCTCCGAACAGAGCTGCGGAAATATTGACCCTGGTATTGGGCAGGATGATATAAATCGCCGCAAACAATACTACGTTCAATAGCATTGGAAGAAACCGGAGTCCGAAATAGATCAGCGGGCCGATCCGGCCAAGTATTTCTATACTGCTGGTGGCGAATTCGACCCGCGTGCTGATGAATACCGTAATACTGCTCGAAACAATGATCAGCACCGGCGCCAGAAGCATGACCGACATGTAGTCACTGAATTTTCGAGCCCAGTTCCTGGACTGCGGAACACCCCAGATGTCATTGAACGCTTCTTCTATATTTCCGAGCACCTTCATCACCGACCAAAAAAGGATCACGACTCCCAATCCGGCAATTAATCCTCCTTTGGTATTCTCCAGCATCGACCTCGCGAAATCGAATACATAGCCAATCATTTCCTGGTTGTAAGACGAATTCGATCTGAATTCTGCCTCCAACGTCTTTTCGAGACCGAAGCCCTTGGCAACACCGAAGAGCATGGCGACGACCGGAACGATCGAAAGGAGCGTATAGAACGTCAAAGCCGACGCTTTGAGCTGACACTGATGTTTTTCAAAACAGCGTAACGCGACGATTGATGAACGAATCGCTTTGATTAAATTCCACCGGAGCGTGGTGACGCTGTTCAGATCTGTTTGCCAAACCAGCGTTTGAAAAGAGGAGTTGATTTTTTCTAACAAGCCCATCTAACGCCAATAAAGTCTTAGGTTTTATATCGATCGCGCTTCACAGCGCCGAACGTTCATGGCACACGGTGGAGCTTGCGCTGAAGGTAGCGCGATTGTCCCCGCAGTTAATACGCGCGGCGAGTGCGCCGAGTTTCGAAGTACGAAGGAGCCTGCAAGCTTCGGTTTTGAACCGTTTCAAAACGATTTCTGCCGGACGGCTGCGAAGGCACGTTGGCTAGCTACTGGCCGATCATCGCGATAACAGCCTGGCGAATCTCTTCTCTTAAATCTTCGGAATCGATCGGTTGATTATTTTTGTCGGAGATGTAAAAGACATCTTCCGCCCGGTTACCGATCGTCGTAATTTTGGCCTGATGGACGCGAATATCGAAACGGTCGAATGCCTGACCGATTTTCGACAACAAGCCGGGCTGGTCGGACGCGGTCAATTCGAGCAAAGTCTGCCGGTTCGAGGGGTCGTTCTCAAACACGATACTCGGCGCAATCGGAAAATACCGGGCTTGTCGGGGAACCCTTCGTCCGCCGTTTATTGTTAAGGGTCCCGGTGTTGCCATTCGATATTGAAGGTCTCGACAAATTTGATGTTCCCGGTAGATATCGCGGATGGCCTCACCATTTTGTTCCAGCACGAGGTAACTGTTGATGACCCTGCCGTTTCGAGTTGTGACGATTCGCGCATCGAGTATGGTCAAGCCCAATTGATCGATGATCGCCGTACTGCGGGAAAAAAGGTGCTCCTGATCCTGCGCATAGAGCAGAATTTCAACGCTGCCGCGCTGGCTCTGTGGCCTGAGTACAACCAATGGTAATTGATTTGGATCGCTCGCGGTAATCGCGATCGTATGCCATACCGCTTCATCGGTCGAATAGCGTAAAAAGTATTCGTCTCCAAAGTGTTGCCAGACTGAATCAATCGTTGCAGACGCGAAGCCCAGGCGTTCCAGAATCGAACGGGCTTCTTGCTGACTGGTTTGGATGCGAATATCCTGATCGATCGGATTTTCCAAACCTCTTTGTAAAGCCCGTTGAGCCGTGATATAAAGTTCCTTCAACAGGCTGTCTTTCCATGAATTCCACATTTTCGGATTGGTCGCGCGGATATCCGCAACCGTCAATAGATAGAGATAATTCAGCCTTTCGAGGGTGCCGACCTTCGATGCGAATTCATGGATTACTGCCGGATCTGACAGGTCCTTTTTCTGCGCGGTCATCGACATGATCAAATGGTGGCGGACCAGCCAGGCGACCAGATCCATATCGTGTCGCGCGAGACCATGTTGTTTGCAGAATTCGACCGCGATCTGTTCCCCGATAACCGAGTGGTCTCCTCCCGTGCCCTTGGCGATATCGTGCATCAGCGCCGCCACGTACAACAACGACGGCTTTGGGATCAGCATAAAAATATCGTTGCAAAGCGGCAGTTCGTCGCGGTATTTTTTTGATGCGAATCTGCGCAGATTGCCGACCAGAAACAAAGTATGCTGGTCGACCGTATAGACATGGAAGAGGTCATACTGGATAAGGCCGACAATATGCTCGAACGCGGGCATATAGGACGGTAATACGCCATAGCAGTTCATTTTACACAACTGATGGGTGATGCCGATGCGCTGCGATAGAATTTCCATAAACATCCGGGCAGCGGCCGGGTTTGCCCTGAATTTCTGGTCGATCAGCGGCAGACTTTCCCGGATCAATTGGATGGTTGAAGCCCGAATGCCTTTAAGACTCGGGATCTGCTGCTGCAACAGAAAGACTTCAAATAACGCCAGCGGGTACTCCTTGAAAACGGCGGGGTTGGTGACTTCGATAAATCCGCCGACGGATCTGAAGCGCGGATTGATCGGCTCGATGTCCTGATTTTTGCCGGTTGCGAAAATTAATTCGCGAAACAATTGCAAAAGGATGTCGGAGAGACGTTCCACCGCCATCACCGTCAGGTAATATTTCCGCATAAATTGTTCGACGGCGCTGGATTCCTGCGTATTCTGGTAACCGAATTGTTCTGTGATCTGGGTCTGAAAATCGAACAACAGCCGGTTTTCTGGCCGGCAGGTCAAGAGATGAAGCGCGAAACGGATGCTGCTCAGAAATTCCTGGCCGACCATGAGTTCATCGTACTCGGTTGACGTCAGGCAGCCGCGATCGACGAGTTCCCGCAACGTATCGGTGCGAAAATGCCGTTTTTTCAGCCAGGCGATCATTTGTATATCGCGTAGACCGCCGGGTCCTTCCTTTACGTTCGGTTCAAGATTGTAGCCGGTATCGTTAAACTTGGCATAACGCTCCCTCTGCTCCACAATCTTGGCTTCGAAATACTCGGTGGAAGGCCAGATATGATCCGGTCCCGTCCGGATCTTCATTGCTTCGAAAAGGTCAGTGGACCCATACAGGAGACGGGATTCGAGCAGCGCGGTGACGTAAACCTGGTCGGATCGGGCGGATTCCTCGCATTCGTCCAGGGTGCTCACGCGGTGGCCGAGCCTGAGTCCGATGTCCCACAGGAAACGCAGAAAATTCTCCACTGCCTGCACATGGATTTCGCATTCCGAATCGTGGTGCAGGATCAGAATATCGATGTCGGAATGCGGATGCAGTTCTTTGCGTCCGTAACCACCGATTGCGACCAACGCAAAACGGTCTGTTTCCATATGAACGAAATGCTTCCAGCTGCTGATCAGTATGTCATCGATGAGATCCGATCGCGATCTGAGTAGGTCGGAAACGGGCTTTCCGCTTTGAAAGTCGCGAGTGATCTGCGCCGTATGTTGATTGATCGCGTTTTTATATGCCCCGACCGAACTTTCCATACCCGACGCCGACCCGTTAATAGCTGAGTTCGATCCGGTCTTTTTCAATGTGCTCATCTCTGCGCAAGGTCAAAATTTCGAATCCGGTTTGGGTCACCGCCAGCGTATGTTCCCATTGTGCGGAAAGACTGCGATCCTTGGTGACCGCGGTCCATCCATCTCCCAGGATCTTGATATGTCTCTTTCCGATGTTGATCATTGGCTCGATCGTAAACACCAGACCGGGTTCTAGCACCAGGCCGGTGTCCGGTTTCCCGTAATGCAATACCTGGGGCTCTTCATGAAACAATTTACCGATGCCATGACCGCAAAATTCGCGGACCACGGAATAGCGTTTCGATTCGGCGAATTTCTGGATGGCGTAGCCGATGTCGCCCAAGCGGGCTCCCGGCTTAACCTTCTGAATACCTGCGTACATCGCCTGCTGGGTGATTTCGACGAGATTCCGCGCATGTTGCGAAGGGGTACCCACAAAAAACATTTTGCTGGTGTCCCCATGAAATCCGTCTTTGATCACGGTGATGTCGATATTGACAATATCACCCTCTTTTAGTTTTCTTTGGCTCGGAATTCCGTGACAGACCTGGTGGTTTATGGAGGTACAAATGGATTTGGGAAATCCTCGGTAATTGAGAGGCGCGGGAATTGCCTGTTGTACGTTCACGATATAATCATGGCAGATTCGGTCCAGTTGCTCCGTCGTGACTCCGGGCACGACATAAGCTTCAATCATTTCCAGAACCTCCGCGGCCAGCTGCCCCGCGATTCTCATCAGTTCGATTTCTCTAGGAGACTTAAGCGTTATGCTCATGAAAGATATGGGTTGAAATGGACAAATGAATCGATCCGATTTGTATTTCTGTGGAATACAACCACGCATTACGCTGGTTCGTTAAATTGAACCGTCCGGCAAGGACTGGGCAGATAATTTTTTGGAAATGACCATTCTTTCGTCTATTCATTGTTGGATAAATCTATTTATGGTATAAAGCAGCGCCGCGTTTGGCAATAATTCTCACACACATCGTTCACCATCGGTACGGGTGCCGCCGGAATTTCAGCGGTCTACCGAATGGGATGGGTGGAGGCGTAACCCAATCAACCGTCGCATTGCGAACTGATCGAAGCAACGATGGTTAAGAACTAGGAGTGATCTGTATGGCAAATGTTTCAATGCGCCAGATGCTGGAAGTTGGCGTTCACTTCGGGCACCAGACCCGGTACTGGAATCCGAAAATGGCTCCTTATATCTTTGGTTCGAGGGGCAGGATTCATATCATTAATCTTGAAAGAACCCTGCCGCTGTTTAACGAGGCGATGCAGTATCTCGAAAACGTCGCGGCAAACAAAGGAACCATTTTATTCGTGGGAACCAAAAAAGCGGCGCGTAAGGTTGTCGAGGAACAGGCTAAAAAATGCAACATGCCGTATGTCAATTATAGATGGCTGGGCGGAATGCTGACGAACTTCAAAACGATCAAACAATCCATCGGACGCCTGAAGCAACTCGAATCCATGCGGGAAGACGGCAGCCTGCAGCGCTTCAGCAAGAAGGAAGCGCTGGGTATGACGCGCGAACTCGCTAAACTCGACAACAGTCTCGGCGGCATCAAGAGCATGATCAAGCTGCCTGATGTATTGTTTATCCTGGATGTCGGATACGAAAAAAATGCCGTGAGCGAGGCGAAAAAACTCGGTATCCCCGCAGTTGGAATTGTCGATACCAATAATGAGCCGAACAGCGTTGAATATATGATCCCCGGCAATGACGATTCCATTCGCGCGCTCCAGTTATATGCGCAAAGCGCTTCTCTTTCCATTCTCGAAGGCAAAACGAAGAGTCTCGATGTCGAGGTCGGAGAAGATGAGTTCATCGAAATGGATGAACCGGATCGGACGGCGGAGGACATGGAACAGGAATGACGGTCGAGACCGTGGTAAGCGGGTTAAATTAATGATCCCGGCCGGTTTATAGAGATCAAAAAAATTCAGGTGAGAGATATGAACATAACGGCTGCAATGGTAAAGGAACTTCGTGAACGAACCGGTTCCGGCATGATGGAATGCAAAAAAGCGCTGGTGGAATCCGGTGGCGACCTCGAACTTGCGATTGAACAGATGCGTAAGGCCGGATTGGCGAAAGCCGATAAGAAGGCCGCCAGGATTGCCGCGGAAGGAAACATCTTTTTCAGCAAATCGGCGGACGAAAAAACCGTGGTCATGCTCGAAGTGAACTGCGAAACCGATTTCGTTGCCAAGGGGGAAGATTTTAATGCCTTCGCCGAAGCGGTCGGATCGACCGCGGTAGCTAGCGATGTCAATGGATTGGACGCGCTGATGCAAATGCAATTACCGGCCGGCGGCACACTTGAACAGGCTCGCCTCGAATTGATTGCCAGAATCGGTGAAAATATTAATGTCCGGCGTTTTGTCCGCTATCAGGCCAAAAGTGGCTTTATTGGCAACTATCTCCATGGAAGGCGGATCGGCGTATTGGTCCAGATCGAAGGGGGCGACGAATCCCTGGGCAGGGATATCGCGATGCATATTGCGGCGAGCAAACCGGATTTTATTTCAGAAGCCGACGTTTCCGAGCAGGTGATTGATCGCGAAAAAGGAATTTTCCTGGCGCAGGCCCAAGACAGCCGCAAACCCGCCGCGATCGTCGAGAAGATGGTGGAAGGCCGGTTGAAAAAATTTCTCGCGGAGATCACGCTGCTCGGCCAGGCTTTTGTCAAGGATCCCGATTTGAATGTTGGTAAGCTGCTTAAGGACAAAGGTGCAACCGTCGTGCGTTTCGACCGGTTCGAAGTCGGAGAAGGGATTGCCAAGAAAACGGAAAATTTTGCCGAAGAAGTCATGGCGCAGGTCCGGGGCCATTAGAGTGGCCGCGCCTCGATCCCGCAACGGGGCCGTTCGTTACTGAATGATCTCGTGGATCGCGCCGTCATCCCGATATTTACCGAATTACCAATTTGATTTGTAAACGAATATTGCTGAAACTCAGCGGCGAAGCCCTGATGGGTGAGCAGGGATATGGAATTAACCCAGCCACCGTAAAACGGCTGGCGTCTGAAATCCGGGATTTGTCTGTGGCCGGAGTCCAGATCGGGGTAGTCGTTGGCGGAGGTAATATTCTTCGCGGGGCTGAAAAGGCGTCCGAAGGTCTGGACCGGGTGACCAGCGATCACATGGGAATGCTCGCCACGGTAATTAACGCACTCGCCATGCAGGATGCTCTGGAAAATCTCGGCCAGGCCGTCCGGGTAATGTCGGCGTTGAAAATCAATCAGGTCTGCGAGGATTATATTCGTCGCCGAGCCGTACGCCACCTGGAGAAAGGTCGCGTCGCGATCTTCGCCGCAGGAACCGGGAATCCCTTTTTTACAACCGATTCGGCGGCGAGTCTTCGCGCAATCGAAATTAATGCCGAGCTATTAATCAAGGCCACCAAGGTCGACGGCGTATATTCGGCGGATCCGATGAAAGTAAGGGACGCCAAACTGTACCACCGCCTGACCTATGATCAGGCGCTCGAGCAGAAACTGAATGTCATGGACGCGACCGCGCTAGTGCTGTGCCGCGATAACAATATGCCGCTTCGGGTAATGAATATTTTTGACTCCGGGGCTATCATGCGGCTTATGAAAGGTGATAGCGTGGGTTCACTGATCGAAACGGGATCGCAAAATGATTAACGACATTATAAAAGATACCGAATCCAGGATGCGGAAATCGGTGGAAGTTCTTAAGCAGGAATTTTCGAAAATCAGGACCGGGCGGGCGCACACCAGCCTCCTCGATCATATCATGGTGCCCTATTACGGAAATGAGACGCCGCTGAAGCAAATGGCCAATATTGCGGTCGAGGATGCCCGAACGCTCACCATAACGCCTTGGGAAAAAAACCACGTGCAGGCCATCGAAAAAGCCATTCTCACTTCCGATCTCGGCTTGAATCCGGCTACCAGCGGCACGGTCATCCGCATCCCGCTGCCGCCTCTGACCGAGGAAAGGCGTAAGGATCTGGTGCGGGTGGTTCGACATGAAGCCGAGCAGGGGCGGGTCGCGATCCGCAATATTCGCCGCGACGCGAACAACGAGTTCAAGGAAGCGTTGAAAGAAAAGCTGATCAGCGAAGATGATGAGCGTCAGGGAATAGAACGCATTCAGAACATCACGGATCGGTTCATCAAAGACGTCGACAAGGAATTGCAGGAAAAGGAAAAAGATCTCCTTTCTGTTTAATTTCTTTCGTAATTGGATGGCTGAGGTACTGATTTATCGGACGGATCGTCTTGTTGGAATGCTTTCATGATCAAGCAAACACAAAGTGAACAACCGGAAGAAAACCCTGTTCCCCGGCATATAGCGATTGTCATGGACGGTAACGGCCGCTGGGCAAAAAAACGGATATTACCACGTACCGCCGGGCATCAGGCCGGCGTGAAGGCGGTGCAGAACGTGCTGAAACGGTGCGGAGAACGCGGGGTTGAAGTATTGACCTTATTTGCGTTCAGCAGCGAGAACTGGCGCAGACCCGAGGAAGAGGTTCATGTTCTGATGGAGTTGTTTGTTTCGACGCTCGAGGAACAAACGGAGACGTTGCACGAAAACGGAATTCGTTTACGGTTTATCGGCGGCAGGAACGCATTTTCCGAAAAACTGCAGGAAGAAATTGCGAATTCGGAAGAAAAAACCAAAAGTAATTCTCGCCTGACATTGGTTATCGCAGCAAACTATGGCGGCCGATGGGATATGCTGCAGGCAGTCAGAAAAATTGCCCGGGAAGTCGAACAAGGCATGAGTACCGCGGATTCGATTTCGATGGAATCCATCGATGCCCGGCTTTCGTTTCCGGATCTTCCCGAACCCGATCTGTTCATTCGAACCGGCGGGGAATATCGAATCAGCAACTTTCTACTTTGGCAGTTGGCCTATACCGAGCTCTATTTCACCGAAACGCTATGGCCGGACTTCAACGAAAAATCACTGGATCTGGCAATCGATGCCTACGCGGGACGCCAGCGCCGTTTCGGACGCACCAGTGAACAAATTGAATCGGGTTATCCGAAACAGGAATTGGCGCGTTAAACGCGTTTGCCGGTATTCGTATCAAAGTTATTATTGATTCGTCATGTTGCGTACTCGCATAATTACCGCGTCGATCCTCGGGCCGCTGATTATCTGGATGGTCATCAGTGCGTCGAATGATCTTTTCTCGATGGTCTGGGCGCTGATCGTCGCGCTCTGCGCCTGGGAGTGGTCAAAACTCAGCGGCCTGCAAACCGTCGTTGCGCAAATTTTGTTTGTGGCCGCGGTGGTTGTTGGCTTGCTGCCGTTCTGGTATTGGACCGACATCATTGCGAATCTCGCGAATTATTATGAAGACAGCGACATTCTCAATTATTCGCTGGTAATCGACTGGCTTGGAGTTCCCGCGGTCGTTTTCTGGATAATTGCGAGCGTAATCCTGAAAAATAATGAGAAGAAACTGCTGAAATCGCGGCCGCCGGTGAAAATCAAGCTGGCGGTGGGCTGGTTCATGTTAGTCACTGCGTGGGTATTTTTGGTGCGCCTGCGGCTATATCACGGCTTCGAATTTGTTCTGTTTCTTTTACTCCTGATCTGGGCCGCTGATATACTCGCCTACTTTGTCGGACGCGCTTATGGTAAAACCAAGCTCTCGCCGTTGATTAGTCCCGGGAAGACGCTTGCGGGGGTATACGGAGCACTGGCGGCGGGGTTGGCTACGGCGATCATTCTGGTTTTCTATAACAATTTCAAACCGACGATCAAAATCGATTTTATATTGCTGTCGCTGATTACCGTTCATATATCGATTTATGGAGATCTTGCGATCAGCCTTGCGAAACGCTGGTGCGGTGCGAAGGACAGCGGGACGATACTTCCCGGCCACGGTGGCATGCTTGATCGCCTGGACAGTTTGATTGCCGCGATTCCGGTATTCTATACCGGCATCATGCTGATCCACATAGGGATGTTGCAGTGAGGTCGCTTTGCATACTCGGCTCCACAGGCTCGATCGGAGTCAGTACCCTTGACGTGGTTTCCCGCCATCCGGAATGTTACCGGGTCGTCGCGCTGAGCGCAAACTCGAATATCGATGCGCTTTTCGATCAATGTATTGTACATAATCCAAATTATGCGGTCGTGGTCGATCCGGAAAAAATCGGCGCTTTACAGTCGCGTTTAAAAAAATACCCGGCCAATTCGACGGAAGTCCTCGGCGGGACTGCATCGCTTGAACGAATTGCAGCCCTGCCGGAGGTGGATACGGTAATGGCCGCGATCGTCGGGGCGGCGGGTCTGATGCCGACCGTGGCGGCGGCGCGAAGCGGCAAACGGATATTGCTGGCCAATAAGGAGGCTCTGGTGATGTCGGGTCAGATACTGTTGAAAGAAGTCGCCGATCACCGGGTCGAGTTATTACCGATCGATAGCGAGCACAACGCGATTTTTCAGTGTATGCCAGATGGGTATCAAGCCGGTCGTTGCGACCAGCGGGTCAGAAAAATCCTTCTGACTGCCTCTGGCGGCCCGTTCAGAACCAAATCTTTGGAGTCATTCGACCGGATTACTCCGGAAGAAGCCGTTGCTCACCCGAATTGGGACATGGGCCGGAAAATATCGGTCGATTCGGCCACCATGATGAACAAAGGGCTCGAATTAATCGAAGCTTGTCTGCTTTTTAACATGAGCCCCGAAAAAGTTCAGGTTGTTCTGCACCCGCAAAGTGTGATTCACTCGATGGTTGATTATGTAGACGGAACTGTGCTGGCCCAACTGGGCAACCCCGACATGAGAATACCGATTGCTCATGCGCTGGCCTGGCCGACTCGTTTCGATTCCGGCGCGGAACCACTGGACCTGTTTACAGTCAAACAGTTGGACTTCGAGCCCGTAGACGACAAGCGCTTCCCGTGTCTGAAACTTGCGTATCAAGCGGTTGACGCCGGCGGGAATATGCCAGCCGTTTTGAACGCGGCCAATGAGATTGCGGTCGCTTCATTTTTGGACCGGAGAATTCGCTATACTGATATCGTGAACGTGATCGATCATTGTCTCGATCACGCCGTCCGAAATCCTGCGGACAGCCTTGAACTGGTTCTGGAGACCGATCGTCAGGTTCGAATATTGGCCACCGATTTTATCTCCGCAATTCCCGCGAACCTGGCGAACTGAATTATGGCCTCATTTCTGCACACAGTGGTTTTCTTTATCGTCGCTTTGGCGACCCTGATCGCGTTCCACGAATTCGGCCATTTCTGGGTCGCACGCAAATTGGGAGTAAAGGTCATCCGTTTTTCGATCGGATTTGGAAAACCGATCTGGAAATATCAAAAGGACAGTCGGTCGACCGAGTATCTTGTTGCATCCATTCCGCTCGGGGGTTACGTAAAAATGGTCGACGAACGGGAAGGATCCGTGGCGCCGGAAGATCTTCCCTACGCATTCAACCGCCAGTCACTGATGACCCGCAGCGCGATCGTGCTTGCCGGGCCGTTATTTAACCTGTTTCTGGCCGTGTTCATCTTTTGGGGAATCCTGGTCAGCGGGGAGACCGGCTTTCGGCCCTTATTGGGTGAAATCGAAGCCGGCACGCTCGCGAGCCAGGCAGGCTTTGAGCCGGAAGACGAGATACTTGAAGTCGATGGCAATGTGACTCCGACCTGGAACCATGCGATATCTGAAGTATTCTCAAAAGCGATTGATCTGCAAAGTATCAACGTTAAAGTGCGTTCCGCGGATGGGTCGGTTTCGAACAAAATATTAACAATTCCGGAACAGGTCGCAATGGATCCGTCCGGATTACAGGACCAACTCGGTTTCCGTCCGTGGGAGCCCGAGCTCCCACCACGTATTGACACAATCACGGAGAATAGTCCTGCTGCCATTGCCGGACTGAAAGCCGGGGACCTGGTTGTTAAGGCGGATGAAACAGCCGTTCTGGGCTGGAGCCAATGGGTTGAAATCATTCGCAAAAGTCCGGGCAAGCCAATTCAGACCACGATTGATCGTGACGGAATTGAGCTTACATTGAAGCTGATTCCCGCGGCCGTCGAATCGGAAGACGGCGAGGTCGGACAAATCGGGGCGTCAGTGCGAATTCCCAGGGAAATGATTGATCATTTGAAAGTTGAATACAAACTGGGCGTGCTACCAGCATTTGGCGCCTCAATCGTAAAGGTGGCGGAGTACTCTTTGCTGACCATCAAAATGATGGGGAAAATGCTGGTCGGCAAGGCGTCCATCGAGAATCTGAGCGGACCGATCAGTATTGCCAAGTATGCCGGAGAGTCCGCCTCACTGGGTGTCACCTATTTTTTGAAATTTATCGCGATCGTCAGTATCAGCCTTGGCGTGCTGAACCTGATGCCAATACCGGTACTGGATGGCGGACATCTTCTATTTTTCGTCGTTGAAGGAATTAAAGGCCGGCCAGTGTCGGAACGGGCGCAGCTCATCGGCCAGCAGGTTGGCATCTTGCTGTTGGTTTGCTTGATGGGGCTTGCGTTTTTTCTCGATATCGAGCGGTTGTTTCGTTAAGACGCGACGAAATACTTCTCCGTAATTCACTACCGATCTTGGTTTTGGAATCTATGAAAACTTTTAAATGGATTGGCTTCTTCTTTTTGACGGGATCTTGGTTTCCGTTCAGCGCCGGCGCCGGCCCCGACGCAATACGCGATGCGCTGTCGAAGGCGATGCCTGGGGTGGAAGTGGCCGATATATCCGAGTCCCCGGTCAAAGGTTTTTATGAAGTGGTAGTCGGGCCAAATCTTTTTTATGTCTCGGAGGACGGCCGGTATCTGCTGAACGGTAGTCTCTTCGATCTCGACGCGCCGCCCGACAAGCGGGATTTAACCGAGGCCAAGATCGGAATGGCCAGGGCCAGGGCGATCCAAAAAATCGACGCGGAGAATGTCGTTCGTTTTAAGGCGCCGTTGCAACAACATGTGATTTCGGTTTTTACCGACGTCGATTGCGGATACTGCAGAAAGCTGCATGCTGAAATCGATCAATACATGAAACAGGGAATTACGGTCGAATATCTGTTCTACCCGCGGGCCGGCATCGGTTCCGAATCCTACAAGAAAGCAGTGGCCGTCTGGTGTGCCGACGATCGTCAGAACGCATTAACCAAGGCAAAACTCGGGGAGGCGATTGAAATGAAGGAGTGCGCGAATCCGGTTGCCGAGCACATGAAACTCGCAGGTTCGCTTCAGATTCGAGGCACGCCGATGATCGTTACTGAACAAGGCCAGGTTTTACCGGGGTATGTTTCTGCTCAGGACTTGAGCCGGAGACTCGAAACCGGCGACTTCGATTCAGACGAATGATTTAAGCCGATAAAGTAATTCCAGCGCTTGGCGCGGTGACAGCCGGTCGGGGTCGGTATGTTCCAGCAGATTCAGGGCAGGATGCGCTCGCGGACTTATAAATAGATCCAGTTGCCGTTTTTCCGCGCGGGTCTGCGGCTCCTGAATGGATTTGGTTTCCAGCGCCCGCAACTTGATTTTCGCGTTTTCGATGACCGGCATGGGGACCCCGGCCAAAGCGGCGACCTGGAGTCCATAACTTTGATTGGCGGGCCCGTCTTTGAGGGAATGCAAAAAAATGATTGAATCCCCATGTTCGATCGCGTCGAGGTGGACGTTATGAATCGCGGGATCATCGTCGGCCAAGGCGGTCAGTTCGAAATAATGGGTCGCAAACAGCGTAAACGCCCTTACCTGACGGGACAGAAATTCCGCGGAAGCCCAGGCCAGGGATAATCCGTCGAAAGTACTCGTGCCGCGCCCGATTTCATCCATGAGAATCAAGCTGTGCTCGGTTGCATTATTCAGAATCGTCGCCGTTTCGGACATTTCAACCATAAAGGTGGAACGTCCGGTTGCGATGTCGTCGGATGCTCCGATGCGGGTAAAGATACGATCGACCGGCCCGATCTGCGCCGAACGGGCCGGAACAAAACTGCCGATATGGGCCATTAACACAAGCAATGCGGCTTGTCGCATATAGGTTGATTTGCCGCCCATGTTGGGTCCGGTGATGATCAGCATCCGGCGTTCATCCGACAGCACCAGATCATTCGCAACAAACGGGGATTCGGAAAGCTGGTCGATCACCGGATGACGACCTTCGGAAATTTGAATCCCGGACTCTGCCGACAACAGGGGCCGCACCAGATCCCGTTTTTCCACGCCCTCGGTAAAAGCAACCAGGCAGTCGATCTCGGCGATTGCCGCAGCGCATTTTTGCAGCTCTGGAACTGATTCTGCGAGCCCGTCGAGTAATCCGGCGTAGAGCACCTTTTCGTGAGAAAGCGCTCTCTCTCTCGCGCTTAAGACCTTATCTTCGAATGATTGCAGTTCCGCGGTGAGGTAGCGTTCGACATTTTTCAAGGTTTGTTTGCGGGTATAGTCCGCCGGAATTTTGCCGGACTGCGAACGCGGTGCTTCAATGTAATAGCCGTGCACACGGTTGTATTGAACTTTCAGGATTGCAATGCCAGTTCTTTCCCGTTCGCGATGTTCCAGTTCCGCCAGATATTGATCGGCGTGTTGACTCATGTTGCGCAATTCATCGAGATCGGCATCGTAGCCATTCGCGATGACTCCGCCATCCCGGATCAAAAACGGGGGATTTTCCACGATTGCGCCGCGGAGCAACGCAACCAGGTCAGGGTAGCCTGCAATCGTTTCCCGCAAGGTTTTTAGCAGCGGTGCGTCAGTACCCGAAAGCGTTGCATCGAGTTCCGGCAGCGCCTCCAGGGAACGCCGCAGAACTTCGAGATCCCGCGGCCGCGCGGACCGCAGGGCGATTCGTGTACTAATCCGTTCGATATCGCCGATCTTTCGAATAATGTCCTGACAGGATCGAAAAATCCGCAAATCCAGTAAGGCTTCAATACAGTTATAGCGTTCGTTCAATCGAGTTCGATCACGGATGGGCCGATTAAGCCATCGCCGCAGCATTCGGCTTCCCATGGCGTTCACCGTCTTGTCGATTACGCCAAATAGGGTTAACGCCGTCTTTCCTGATGGATGGATATCGAGTTCGAGATTCCGGCGGCTGGCCGCGTCAATCATGATGGATTCGTCGGCATGCTCGACCCGAATCCCCTGAATATGCGGGATCGGTCCCTGATGCGTGTCCAGGACATATTGCAGCAGACCACCCGCAGCGCCGATCGCAATTTCCATCGAGTCGCAACCGAAGCCTCGAAGATCCATGGTGCCGAACTGTCGCGCAAGTAGAGTCGCGGCGGTTTCCGTATCGAAGTGCCAGGGCGGCCGGCGCGTCGTTCCGGGAAATCCGGCAAGCGGCGACGAAACAGGCTCATTTTCGCAGATTAAAAGTTCCGATGGCTTCAGGCGCTCGAGTTCACTGAACAATTGATCGGTGCCTTCCACCTGGTGTAAGGCAAAGCGCCCACCCGCTAAATCCAGGCTCGCGAGTCCGTAACAGCTGCCATTGTGGTGGATTGCCATCAGTACATTATCGGATTTGTCTTCCAACAGATTTTCGTCAGTTACGGTTCCCGGCGTCACAATCCTGACCACTTTGCGTTCCAACGGGCCTTTTGTGGTCGCCGGGTCGCCTATCTGCTCGCAGATTGCAACCGATTCGCCGAGTTTCAGGAGCCTGGCGAGATAAGTGTCGATCGTGTGATATGGAATGCCAGCCATTGGAATGGGACTTCCCGCGGATGTTCCGCGGCTCGTCAGTGTCAGGTCCACGAGCGTGGAGACTTTTTTTGCATCTTCGTAAAACAGTTCGTAAAAATCGCCCATCCGATAAAAAACCAGCGTCTCCGGATGTTTCGACTTGATCCGAAGGTACTGGCGCATCATCGGTGTATGTTGGTCGGGATTTTGTTCTAGGTTCATCCGGGAATCTTGTTAAGATGGAAAATAGTTCCGACTGGCGCGTGGAATATTACCGGGTTGCCGTGGAAATTCTACAATATAGTCCTTGGTCAAATTTGTTGAGGGCGACAGGTGCAATGGCTGATGCATTATATTCGCTTGCTGAAGAAATCGGCAGGAGACTGGCCGAAAACCGGCATAAATTGGTGATTGCGGAATCCTGTACCGGCGGCTGGGTCGCGAAATGCGTGACGGACGTCGCGGGAAGTTCCGAATGGTTTGAACGTGGCTTCGTAACCTATAGCAATCAAGCCAAGATCGAGGTACTGGGGGTGCCGGATTCAGAATTGTCCCGTTTTGGGGCGGTAAGCCGCGAAACTGTTCAAAAGATGGCCTTAGGCGCGCTTGCGCACAGTGACGCACAATTCGCGGTGGCGGTTAGCGGGATAGCGGGGCCCGGCGGTGGGACGGAAGACAAACCGGTCGGAACCGTCTGGTTTGCCTGGCAACTTGCGGGAAAGCCCTGTCGTGCCTGCCTGCACCATTTAACCGGGAATCGCAATACCGTGCGCAAAAAGGCGGTTGTAATCGCACTCGAGGGCATTCTGACTGTTTATGACGATAGCGCATAGCAGCAAGCGACTGTTTTTTGCGCTTTGGCCGGACGCGAAAGTCCGCGAGCGCTTGCAGAAATCGCGATGTTCGTTTTGTCCGCGGGACGGTCGATGGACACCAACGAGTAATCTGCACATGACCTTGGTGTTCCTTGGAAATGTCGCGGTTGAACAAATTTCGCAGGTCGAGGCTGCGGCATCAAGACTCGCAATGAAACCTTTCCGGATGCAACTGGATTGGTTCGGGTCGGCTCCCGCAAGAGGCATGGTCTGGCTGGCGCCGGGGGTTTATCCGCCGGAACTGATGGATCTGGAGTCCGCCTTGAAATACGCGCTGGAGGTGATGAATATCGAAGTGGAAAAACGTGCTTACCGGCCTCATGTAACTTTGATCCGGAAACTATCGGCGCGCTTCGATCCGCGCGAAATCGAAGCGGTGGACTGGCCGGTCAGCTCGTTTGCGCTTGTACAGTCGAACCAATCCCCGGGTATTTCTGACTATATCCTGTGCAGAACCTGGCGACTGGGATAACACAGATTGACAGTGTGAGCCGCTGGGTGCGTCATGCCACCGTGTAAAACGGTCTGGCCGGCCAAATATTCCGCGTGCGCCCGGCACACCCTGCGCTTGCTGGGATGGATGGCAGTGCTCGCCATCCTTTTCTTGGCGGGGACCGCCCGCCCCCGCGCCGGCACCGCTTCACGCTCGGCGAACGTCTGGAAGTTCGCCTTCTGCCGTTTGCTGGACCGGCGCGCCGATGCCGCCCACCGCCAGCGCAGCCCGGATGGAGCGCAACGAAATCCGGGATTGATCGAACCACGGATACCGGTGTTCAGCTGCGCTGCACACAGCCTGCCTTATTCCGGAAACCTGAACAGCCGCCTCTTCCTTCTTGAACAGCAAACTTCATAATGGGCGCGTCTGGTATTTTAGAAACGATCCAGGTAAACTTGAGCGGGTTTTCCCTAAAACGAAAGCGCGAAGGTTCATCCGGATGAATCCTGTTTCAAACGACGCGGCGATATTCCACGCTCGACCCGAGAGGTTCTTTGCTTTAAGGAGCCGCAACGGATTTGAAATGGTAATCGGGTTTCGATTCCAGTGCATCAGCAGCGTTGCCATTCCTGACGAATTACCCGACACTTTCCCATTCGAACGCCGGGCATGAAACAACCGATCCATCGCAATGCACTCAAGACAGGGTACCAGTTGCACTGGTACCGTATCGAAAGCGTGCTTGGCCAGGGTGGTTTCGGCATCACCTATCTCGCCCGCGACCTGAACCTCCGCCAGCTCGTCGCGATCAAGGAATACCTGCCCAGGGAAATCGCCGTGCGCGAGCAGGATCTTTCGGTTCAACCGGCGATCGACACACTTGGCGCACAATTCAAGTGGGGACTCGACCGGTTCATCGACGAGGCCAGAACCCTGCACTGCTTCAAGCATCCGAATATCGTGCGGGTTTTTTCCGTGTTCGAGGCCAATGGAACCGGTTATATGGTCATGGAATACGAAGACGGTGAGGACCTCAAGGAAATCCTCGACCGCCGGATTACGTTGAAAGAAGACGAAATTCTGGAGATCCTGCGGCCTATCCTCGATGGCCTCGAGACCGTTCACGAACATGGCTTCATCCATCGCGACATCAAGCCCGCGAACATTGTGATTCGCGCCGACGGCTCGCCGGTGCTGATCGATTTCGGGTCTGCACGCCAGGCCCTGGGCGCCCTCACACTCACTCTGACGACACTGGTTTCACCAGGCTTCGCGCCGTTCGAGCAGTACTTTGGCAGAGGCCAGCAACAAGGGCCATGGACCGACATTTACAGCCTTGGCGCCACGCTTTACCGAGCGATCACGGGAGAGCCGCCGCATGACGCGGTGGACCGCAGCCGGATCCTCCTGGAATCCGCGCCCGATCCTTTGGAAGACATCCGAAAGATCGGACAAGGCCGTTATTCGGCGCATTTTCTGAACGCCATCCATCATGCGCTCAGTTTCCGCGCAAACGAAAGGCCGCAAAAAGTCGCCGAATGGCGGCGGGAATTCCTGGCCCCTCAGCTGGCCCCTCAGAATGAGGTCCCGCAGGTGCTCAATCCGAAGGATGACCCAGAAGCCACGAAGATCAGATCAACGGAGGCGTCCATCAAACCGGTTCGGCCGACGGATTTGCGAGGCAACCCGCGCCCCGAGCCGGTAAAGCGGGAAAAGAAAAAAGTTGGTAGAAATAGATTTGCTGACCTGCGCGAAGGCCTACCTGACCTGCGTAAGGCCCTACTTCACCGGCGCAAAAACCTGCCTGACCTGCGCAAAGGCCTACCTGTGGCGATTGGAGTTCTGTCGTTCATTATTGTCGGCGTTTCCATCTGGGTTTATAACGATCGGACCGAATCGCTGCCGGATGAGCGGAAAATAACGCAGACTGTGCGCGAGGCGGGCGTCGATCCCGCGGCCCTGGATGAGCGCCGCAAGACCCTGCGCGATAGAATCGAAGCCCTCGCGGCCGCCGCGGCAGCAGACGCCAGAAAGGCGCTCGCAGAAAACGACGCAGCCGGCGCTCGCGCTGCGATCCAGCGTTCCCGCGATCTCAAGGCTCAGGTCGCGTCCCTGACTGGTCCAGCGGCAGAAAAACCCAAAGCGGCGGGAGCCATTGCGGGCCAGGAAAAGGAACGGACCGCGCTGCGGGCGGTCGATGCGGCGCTGGAGCGGGATGACGCGCCCGTAGTGCTTGCCGCGCTCGAAGATGCGCGCACGGTGGGCGTGGACTCCGTGGCCCTGGATCAGCGCCGCAAGACCCTGCGCGATCGAATCCAAGCCCTCGCGGCCGCCGCGGCAGCGGACGCCAAAAAGGCGCTTGCAGAAAACAACGCGGCCAGCGCTCGTACGGCGATCCAGCGCTCCCGCGATCTCAAAGCCCAGGCTGCGGCGATCGAATCCGGGGATCTGTGACCGCGAGAGCCTGTTGCCATTGCGCGTGTCACGAATCGGGCTGTGTACTTGTGTGCGGGCTAAGAACCCAAGTGCGAATTTCCTCCGGCGCTTTCCGGAACGCTAATGCAATTGCATCGGCCAGCCTTTTTATATCTCCACCCGGTGTGCTAGCGGATTTGTCCTCGTTGTGTGGACGACTTCGCACCGATATTTGCGCTCGTCCTGCCGTAACCCTGATTGGGCGCGCTGTACGCACACCGCGGGGGTATCCTTCAAGAGCAGATGGTATTTGCCCGCGTGCGGCGCGTCCCGCGCTGGCTATCACCAATTCATGCAAAATATTCAGGATTCGATTATCTATAACTTCCTTAACAGGTACGGAACGATGAAGCTATCTTCGGGACTCCTATGGATGGCCTTGTTCGCCGTCCTTTTAGTGGTGGCGGTACCGCCTGCTCCCGCGCAGGCGCCCACTGACGACGAACTGAAAGAACTGGAGCGCCAGGCCGCACAACTCGAAATGAAGAAAGCCGCAGCCGAAGCCGATGCGCAGCGCAGGATAAACGCGGAAAACAAGGCGGCCGAGGCCAGGCGCAGGGCGGAGGCATCGAAGAATGCAGCGGCGGCCGCAAGACGCATTGCCGAACAAGAGGTCGCCAACAAGCGGCAAAAAGTCGCGGAGTTGGCCGGCAAGTTCGTGGATATCCCGGCCGGAACGTTCGCGATGGGCTGTTCGCCGGAGGACAGGAACTGTGAAGACGATGAGCGCCCAGCGCATACTGTTTCGATCAAGGCGTTTCGGATCGGGAAAACCGAAGTCACGGTCGGAAATTTCCGCCGCTTCGTCGAGGCGGCGGGCTATCGAACCGATGCGGAGCGCGAAGGGCACTGCTGGGCGCTTGGCGGGGACGGCAAATGGGCGGAGCAGGCCGGCCGGGATTGGAAGAATCCCGGTTTCCCGCAATCTGATCGTCACCCCGTGGTCTGCGTGAGCTGGAATGATGCAAAGGCCTACGTTCAATGGCTGTCACAACAGGGTCTAGGCCGCTTCCGCCTGCCCTCGGAGAGCGAATGGGAATATGCTGCGAGGGGCGGTAAGAGCGCTTACTACAGCTTCGGCGACAATATAGCGATTCTCTGCGATTATGCGAATATTGCCGACACTACCGCTGCCGAGCGATTGCCCCTCGGGATGGTCGAGTCTTGCGATGACCGGGAGGTATATACCGCCGCCGTGGGCGGATACCGCCCCAACCGCTACGGCCTGCACGATTCGCATGGAAATGTCTGGGAATGGACGGAAGACTGCTGGCACGACAGCTACACCGGCGCGCCGTCCGATGAGGCACCGTGGCTCGTCGGCGATTGCGCCCGTCGCGTGCTCCGGGGAGGTTCCTGGGGCGACGATCCGGTGCTCGCCCGTTCCTCCTACCGCGACAGGAATCTGACCGGCATACGCGGCGACAACGTTGGGTTCCGCGTTGTCCAGGATCGGTAACACTTCGGACTGTATGCTTCCACTCTTCGCGCGCCCAGAAGCCGCGGGTGATTTTGGTGCATTGCCCATGCGCGACAATACGCCTCAGGCCGTCCAATCCGGTCAAGGGGACTCTTGTTGAAATTTGCGTTGCAAGTCAATTCCGCGCCGTACTCCGGGCAGGGTTCGGAAACTGCCTATCGGTTCGCGAGCGCCGTACTACGGGAAGGCCACGAGGTCTATCGGGTATTTTTTTATTTTGACGGAATTTATAATGCCTTGGGCTGTTCCGGCCCGCCGGATGATGAAAAGAATCTGGTTAAGCGCTGGAGTTGTCTTGCTCTCGAACAGAATATTGACCTGGTCATTTGTGTTTCGGCCGCAACACGGCGTGGATTGATGCAGTCCGACCGGATTGGCGGCTGTCCATTGCAATCAATCATCGCCGCCGGTTTCCGGATTTCCGGTCTGGGGCAGTGGGTTGAGGCCGGGATCGAGGCAGACCGCCTGCTGGTTTTCGGCGACTGAGTGATAAAAAAGCGCTTTCTGTTTGTGTTTGCAAGACCGCCTCATGCCAGTCTGCATATCCAGGAATTGCTCGACATGACGTTGACCGCGGCTGCATTTGATCAGGCGGTTAGCCTGTTGCTGATCGATAACGGCGTATATTCGTTGAAATCCGGGCAACAGCCGTACCTGCTGGATTGCAAGGACGTCAGGCCGGTATTCGAGTCCCTTGACTTTTATGACATCGAACACATTTATGCGGAAACGGAATCTTTGCGCGAGAGGGGTCTGGCTCCGGTGGATCTGTGCTTAGCGGTTCAACTGCTTTCCAGATCCGAAATCGGACCCCTTCTCGGGCAGCAAACGGTGATAGTGAATGTTTGATCGGGTTCACGCGACCTCTTGTTTGCTTGCAGTGTTGAATTGCTGATGCTGCATTTGGTCAATTTCCCGTTCTGCGGGCCCGTCGATGCAAATAGGTGTTTGGCGAGATTCTCGGAACAGGACCGGTTATTGTTTATCGGCAATGGAGTGGTTTCCGCGGTCATCGATTCGCCGTACGCTTTCGAACTACAGTCGGCGACGCAACGGATCAGAGTTTTTGCGCTGATGCCTGATCTGGAAGTCCGAGGAATCTTGATCGATGCGTTGCTGCCAGAGGTTCAGACCGTGGATTATTCCGGTTTCGTCCAACTTGCCGCGGAAAATGGTCCGGTCCAGTCGTGGTTCAGATGAATCCTCGTTTTGCCGGAACCCCGCCGTTGCGGATCGTTCGGCGGCTGAATATTGATCGAACCTGATTCATGATAGCCTCCTTATTGATTTTCCTCGGAATCTTTTTGGCGGGTACGGGGATAGTTTGGGCCTTGGCGCGCTTGATTTTGGGCTATGCCGAATCCAGTCATTCATTGATCGATATCCCGAATGAACGCAGTTCGCATGACAAACCCACTCCGCGTGGCGGCGGATTGGCAATCGTACTTTTTTTTCTAGGCGCAATCGGGGTCATTTACGGACTGGACATACTCGGTTTCCGTGAATTCATCGCGCTGTTCGGGGGGGGCGTGCTCGCAGCCGGCATCGGCTTCTGGGATGATCATCACCCTATCGCCGCGCACCGAAGAATATTGGTTCATGTTCTCGCGGCCATCTGGAGTCTTGGCTGGATCGGCGGATTTCCGGTATTTTCGTTTGGCGCAATCGATGTAGACTTGGGACTTTTTGGATATCCAGCAGGCGTATTGTTTCTGGTCTGGTTGCTGAATCTGTTCAACTTCATGGATGGGATTGATGGAATCGCGGGGTCGGAAGCATTATTTGTGAGCCTTGCGGCCGCGGTATTCTGTTATCTCGGCGGCCCATCGTCCGGTGCGAACGTCGATGTCCAGATCCTGATCTTTTTGGCGGCCGGCTGCCTGGGATTTCTGTTATGGAATTGGCCGCCCGCATCCATATTCATGGGGGATACCGGAAGCGGATTTTTGGGGTTCATGCTGGGATTAATGGCCCTGATCACTGCCCATAAGGGAATTCTGAACATCTGGAGCTGGCTTATCCTGTTTGGGGTTTTCATTGCCGACGCTACCGTTACTCTGCTGCGCCGGGTCCTCCGAGGTGAGAGTTGGTATGAAGCACATTGCTCACATGCGTACCAGCATGCATCCCGGCGATTTCGAAGCCACCGCACCGTGACTTTATCAGTAATCGCGATCAATACGGTCTGGTTGCTGCCCCTGGCCTGGTCTGCATCGGTCTGGCCCGCGAACGGAATTTTACTTTGCGGCCTGGCCTTGGGGCCGTTATTCATATTGGCATACCGATGTAACGCGGGTATGGTATGATTTGAACATTCTGATCTGGTGTTGACCGCTAATGGTGTATGCTCGCGATTAGTTTCCCTCCTGAAACAGCAAAAATGGAAACCTCGCACCGGACCCAAGCACAAGAACGCGGAGTTATGGCGATAAATTTCAGGTTCAGATCGATTAGCCCGGTGTTCGTGCACGACATGCTGATGATCCCGGTGGCTTGGTTCGGGGCTTATTGGTTGCGTTTCAACCTCGGCGTCATTCCTGAATTCGAAATGAGCCGGGCAGTTGAGTATCTGCCTTACGTAGTCATAATCCAGACGCTTGTTTTTCGCGGATTGGGCCTTTACCGAGGCGTATGGCGATTCGCTTCGTTGCCCGATCTTATGCGGATTGTCAAAGCGGTCCTGGGGGGCGTGGTGATCGTCTCCGTAGCGCTGTTTTTGTTGAACCGACTGAATGGCGTGCCGCGTTCGGTCCCGCTGCTTTATAGTACGGTACTCGTTCTGTTGTTGTGTGGGCCAAGGTTCATTTACCGCTTCTGGAAGGATAACAGGGATTGGGACCGCATCGGACGCCGTTCGATCATTGTTGGCGCTGGCATGGCCGGTGAGATGCTCGTCAGGGAGTTGTTGCGGAAAGCCAAGCTGGATTATGTCCCAATCGGTTTCGTCGACGACGACAATACCAAACTCAATAGAGACATCCACGGCATACGCGTGTTGGGTCATTGTGATGCCCTACCGGGCCTGATTGAACGGGAACAGGCGGATATCATACTGATCGCCATTCCATCCGCGAATGGGAGTCAGATGCGCAGGCTTGTCGAAATTTGTGAAAGCTGTAATGTTCCGTTTCTTACGTTGCCTTCGGTAAACGAGGTCTTGTCCGGGCGCGTCGGCCGGGAAGAGCTTCGCGAAGTTTCCATAGAGGATCTCCTCGGTAGATCCCCGGTTACACTCGACTGGACGCCGATCCGATCCCGTTTGGAGAATAAGACCGTCTTGATTACCGGAGGCGGTGGCTCGATCGGTTCGGAGTTGTGTTGTCAAATATCCGGGCAGTTGGTTGCTAGACTTGTGATTCTCGAGAAAAGTGAATTCAATTTATATAAAGTCGAGGCCGACTTGCGCCGACGTTACCCGAATTTGTCCTTGCTGGCCGTACTCGGCGATGTAGCGGATGAAAAGGCGGCCAACAGTCTCGTGGCTAAATACAGGCCGGACATTATTTTCCATGCCGCAGCTTACAAGCACGTTCCGTTGCTTGAGACTCAACTCCGGGAGGCGGTGAAAAACAATATCATTGGAACGAAAATTATCGCGGAAGCCGCAATACGGAATCAGGTCAGTGAATTCGTTTTGATTTCAACAGACAAGGCGGTAAATCCGACCAGTGTCATGGGGTCCTGTAAACGCGCGGCGGAGATTTTGTGCCAGAGTTTTAATCAAACCGGCAAGACGCGTTTTATTACGGTTCGTTTCGGCAATGTGCTGGATTCTGCCGGCAGTGTGGTTCCTTTATTTAGACAGCAAATTCGCAGCGGCGGCCCCGTCACCGTCACGGATCCGGAAATATCCAGGTTTTTCATGACGATTTCCGAAGCTTGTCAACTGATTTTGAAAGCAGCCGCGGTTGGGAATGGTGGAGAGATATTCGTACTCGATATGGGCGAACCGGTCAATATCAGCTATCTTGCACAACAGATGATCCGCTTGAGCGGTAAGCGGCCCAATGAAGATGTCAAGATCGAATATGTCGGATTAAGGCCCGGAGAAAAGATGCATGAAGAGTTGTTCCACCAAAAGGAACGACTTGTAAAAACCGGGCACAAGAAGTTGTTTTTCGCGCGGTCCCGCGAGTGCGATAAAAATGCTGTCCAGCGCCAGATCTCCGAGTTGCAGCAAGCCTGCGTGGATTATGATGAAGTTCGGATAGCGGATTTGCTGAACGATCTCGTACCCGAATATGAAAATACCGAAAAACCGGGCGCTAATCTCGTATTTATAAATGAGGCCAGAAAAAGATCGGGAATTCATTGAAACGATTGAGTCCGCAATCGAGGAGTTACTTCGGATCTAACAATTAATTGGCGATCAATTCGATGCTATGGGGTCGAATCTGGTCTTGCGTCAGTTGAGAAATGCACGTAGACTCCTACCCTTTTGAATACCGTTTATGGAGCGTCTGTAAGAATGAAGACATTTAGCGCGAAGCCTGCTGAAGTCAAGCGGGACTGGTACATTGTGGACGCTGACGGGAGAACCTTGGGCCGCCTTGCATCGGAAATCGCGCGGCGTCTGCGGGGGAAGCATAAGCCTGAATATACGCCGCACGTCGATACCGGTGATTACATCGTGGTGGTCAACGCGGAAAAAGTGCGCGTGACCGGGAAAAAGGAACAGGACAAGATTTATTATCATCACACCGGTTATATCGGGCATATGAAATCGATAAGTCTGGGTAAGTTGCGCGCGTCTCATCCGGAACGAATATTGAAATTCGCGGTACGTGGCATGCTGCCGAAGAATTCACTGGGGCGGGCGATGTTCCGGAAACTCAAGGTCTATGCCGGAAAAGGGCACAATCATCAGGCCCAGCAACCGAAGGAACTTAAACTCTAACTTTTTATTGTCAAGCGAGCTAGATATGGCCCAAGCGCAATATTATGGAACCGGGCGTCGCAAAAGCGCAGTCGCCTGTGTCTATGCGAAAACCGGGAACGGCCGAATTACCGTTAACCAAAAGCCATTGGAAGAATATTTTGGCCGAAAGACTGACCAAATGATTTCTCGGCAGCCTCTGGAATGCATTGATGTAACTAACCGGTTCGATTTCGATATCAAGGTTACCGGCGGCGGCCCCTCCGGTCAGGCAGGAGCAATACGGCACGGGATCACCCGGGCCTTAATTGATTATGATGAAAGCTATCGCCCTCCGTTGCGCAAGGCCGGATATGTAACACGTGATTCACGGATCGTTGAACGTAAAAAGATCGGATTGCACAAGGCCAGAAAACGGCCGCAATATTCCAAACGTTAATTCAAACGGCATTGCGCTGCGGACGCCGTTTATTTCGCAAATTGCGTTGGGGGATCGTCCAGCGGCAGGACTACGGACTCTGACTCCGTCAACCCAGGTTCGAATCCTGGTCCCCCAGCCAAACAAAAACGGCCCCCTACAGGGGCCGTTTTTTTTGACTTGCCGGCTTTGGTGCCGGCTGCCCGGCAAGTCGGGTGGTTATTTCGTGAAGGTGCGTACTTCCTTGTCATCGGCGATCAGCATGACGTCAGCCCCGCGGTGCGCAAAAATGCCGACGGTTACCACCCCGGGTATGCGGCTGAAGCGCTCCTCCATTTCCGGCGGGTTGGTAATCTGCAGATTGTGAACATCAATAATCTGATTGCCATTGTCGGTGACGACGCC
>JBGTCG010000192.1:0-6778 GCA_041748915.1 Methylococcales bacterium | reverse complement strand
GTAGCGGAGCGGGACGGACAACTTACCAACCTGAATCAAACGATGGCGGAGCGCGATGGGCAACTTTCCGACCGTCATGAGCTAGCGGCGGATAGAGAAGCGCTCCGCTACACGGTCGCTGAATTGTATGCGTCAACAAGTTGGCGGGTGACGAGACCGCTTCGATTCGTTGGCCACTGGCTAGGGCAAATCACCGCTGCGAGCCGCTGTGTGTGGTACTTTTTGAAGACGGACGGATTTCGTCACGCGGTGTCGAAGACGACTCAAGTGCTTCGAGGCGAGGGCTTACGGGGTATCCAGAACCGTCTGCTACCAAGCACTCACCCGGTCCGGCAACATTATTCTGGCTCACACCAACCCTCCATCATCAACCGAACCAGAGAAGGCCGCTACGCGCTGGCGGAACACGCTGGCGGATACACCTACATTCCGCCCCGGCGTCCCGATAACTTCGAGCAAATCATCGCGGCGATGAATTCACCGCCGCTCTTCTCCGTGGTCGTGCCCGTATATAACACACCGACAAATCTTCTGGATAAGTTACTGGCATCGGTTGAATCCCAATGGTATCCGCATTGGGAGTTAGTCTTGGCCGATGACGCCAGTTCCTCGCCCGAAACGCGGACCGCATTGGCCAAGATCAGTGATGCACGCATAACGATCATTAGGGCCGACAAAAATCAGGGTATCGCCGACGCTACCAATTCGGCGCTCGCCCGTGCGACGGGCGAGTTTGTGGTCTTTCTTGATCACGATGACGAACTCACCGTCGACTGCCTTTATGAGCTGGCACTCTGTATCGAACGCGACGACGCGGACTACATCTACAGCGATGAAGACAAAATCAATCCCAAGGGTGATTTTGTCGAACCCCATTACAAGCCCGATTGGTCGCCTGATACGATCATGAGTACCATGTTCACCTGCCACGTATCCTGTGTGCGCCGGAGCCTGCTGGCGGAACTTGGGGGTTTGCGGCGAGCGTATGATGGCTGCCAGGATTGGGATTTGATCCTGCGCCTTGCGGAAGTGACCCAACGGATTAACCATATTCCCAAGGTTTTGTACCATTGGCGGATCACCCCTGGGTCAGTTGCTGCGGACCTAGGGGCCAAATCTTACGGAATCGATGCATCCAAGCGGGTTAGGGAAGACGCCCTCACGCGGCGAGGGCTACAGGGAACCGCCGAGGCGGTTTCCCAGGTTCCGGGGTACTTCCGAGTGAATTATCATTTGCGAGGCAGCCCCCTCATTTCGATTGTCGTGCCAACTCGTGATAACGCACAAGTTTTGCGAAAGTGCGTGGAATCGATTTTTGAGTGCAGCGCCTATCGGGATATTGAGCTGATTATTATCGATAACGGTTCCGTGGACCCGTTTACCGTGCATTATTTAAATTCATTAAAAACGAACTCAAAAGTCGTCGTGATCCATCACGATGCCCCTTTTAACTTTTCGGAATTGAATAACATTGGGGCAGCCCAGGCCAGAGGCGAGCTTTTTCTTTTTCTGAACGATGACACCGAAGTCTTGACCGGCGATTGGCTGGAGCGCCTTGGCGGGTATGCTCAGCTGCCGCACATCGGTGCTGTGGGGGCCAAACTGCTCTACCCGGGAGCACGCTTGGTGCAGCATGCCGGTATTCTGAACTTAGAAGATGGGCCAGGTCACGCATTCCTGGGAGATCCGACTAACCGTCCGGGATATTTCATGCGAAACCTGTTGGAGTATGATTGGATAGCGGTCACCGGAGCATGCCTTATGATCGAACGGAAAAAGTTCATGACCGTGGGCGGTTTTGACGAGACATTACCGGTGGCATACAACGATATCGAGCTTTGCATGCGTCTGCACGCCTCGGGTTATTACAATGTGGTGTGTCAGGCGGTCCGCCTGATTCATCATGAATCGTTCAGCCGAGGTTTGGATAGTGCCAGCCCAGAAAAGCAGGACAGATTGAAGAGGGATTACCGACGCCTCTTTGTAATTCACCCCCGGTATTTTCAGCACGATCCATTCTATAATCCAAACCTGTGTCCAAATAGTTGTTATTTTGAAATTCCACAATAGCTAAGTGTCACGCCATGCAAGTGCAAACACGGAGTTAAACCAAAAGTACCTCATGGAAACCAAAACATTAACAGACCTTAAAAAAAAAATTGAAAGCGCTTCGGCTGTTTCCTTCGATTTTTTTGACACCTTATTTTTACGTCCGTTATACGATTCGGAAGATGTCTTTGACATTCTAGGGCGGCAGTTTGACATACAAGGTTTTCGCACCCTGCGGCAAGCCGCCCAAGCGGAGGCTTTTCGCCGCATGCACGAGTCTGGCCGGCGTGAGATACGGCTGGAAGATATATACGCTTGTGTTAACCGACAGTCCTTCACCCGGAGGGAGGCGCTGATGGGCGCGGAGTATGATCTTGAGTTATCACTGGTGTGCCCGAATCCTGAATTGCTTGACCTTTTTCTAGAAGCAGTTCGATCGGGGAAGCCGGTAGTCATCACTTCGGACATGTATCTCCCTGGAAGCTTTTTTTCTCAAGCACTACGGCGACACAATTTGAGCGATGTGCCGCTATTTATCTCTTCTGACCGAGATGATACAAAAAGGGATAAAGGGCGTCTCTTCGACATTATGGCATCCGAGTTGGAGCTTGCTCCGAGTACGATCCTCCATATCGGAGACAATAAACATTCTGACGACTATATGGCAAAACAAAGAGGTATGTCTTCTTTTCATTACCTCCATTCGCGCATTCCTAAAGCGATCAAGAACAGCAATCCGGCGGCTTCCGTCGCCCTCGGCATGCTACGAACACATGCGTCGCAAATTACCCCTGGCTCCAGCGAAGAGATAGGCTTTCGCTATGGCGGGCCGGCAGCCGCTGGTTTTTTGGAGTGGATCGCCACGCAATCTCAAAAAGATAATATCGACATCGTTTTGTTCTTGTCGAGAGACGGCTATGTGCTTAACGAAATCGCCAAATCAGTTTCGATTCCGGGTCTGCCGAATTTTACTTACTTTTATGGGTCACGAATCGCATTTACGCTTGCGGCGATGTATGAGCGGAATTTCCGTGACTTTCTACCTTTTCTGGTATCTGGCGCCGACGGACTTTCGCCGTCCGAAATTCTCGAGCGCATCGACGTCACGGCCCCTGCTTCGACGGTGATGGAAGATTTGGGGCTGGGTGATAAGGTCATCGTAGATACGAGACAGACCGAATATATTGAAAGGTTCCTTTATGCTTATAGATGGGAAATATTGAAGGTTTGCAGGAGAAACCGGCGAGGTTTGTTTAATTATTTCAATAAGTTCGGTATTCATGAGGGCTCACGCGTGGCATTGGTTGATGTTGGCTGGCGTGGAACGACTCAGGAAGCTTTTGAATTAGCCATACGTAGTTTTGCGAACGTCGATATTTACGGCTATTACTTCTGTTTAGCCGAGAGCCCTGGATTAATCACACGGCAAAAAAGTCAACGAATGCAGGCCATGATAACGTCGGAATCTGTGCCCGCCAGTGTGGTAAAAAAGGTTTACGATAACCGTGTTGCGGTGGAAATGTTCTTCTCCGCTCCTCATCACACGATTATCGGTTATGAGCCGTATGTCAACGAAGTTAGACCAGTTGAAGACAGGGGACGTGGCGACGTCGGAAACTTATTGGAAATCGTGGATAACCTTTGCAAAGGAGCCATAGTATTTGCTGGTCAATATTACGATGTGCGCTCGAAAATCCAATTGAAAGCCACTCCACTTGAAATAGCGTGGCCCATGATTGAATTTGTCTCAACGAGCGATTGGCACAGGGCAGTGGCGCTAGAACACGTGAAAAACTTTGATGCATGGGCGAGCACCCGCAATCGGGATATGAGACTGGCCGAATACAGAGTATAGGGATCATTTATTTACCGAGAACAAATGAGTGATCTATCCAGCTATCAGCAAAATGGTTTCGTAGTGTTGCCAAAATTTTTTCCCGAGAGTGCCGTCAACAGTGTCGAGATATCGAGGTAATCTGATACCGGTAATCCCTCCCGGTATGACGTTGCTGCTGAATCATCGTTATAATTCCGGTAATATTTTGGAGCCGGGGGCGTTTTGGTTCTACATCCGTTAGTCGTCGATCTAGATGGAACGCTAATCCATACGGACATGCTTCACGAGTCCGCGCTGCGGGTTCTTCGCGACAGCCCAGTCCATACCTTGCGAATTCCACTTTGGTTGTCCAAGGGTAAGGCCGTGCTTAAACAGCACCTGGCCTCACGTACCGATTTTGACCCCAAGACACTTCCGTACAACGAAGATTTACTGGATTGGCTCAAAATACAACGCGCTGAAGGGCGCAAGCTGATTTTATGCACAGCATCGGATCGCTCAATAGCCGACTCAATTGCTGAACATCTGGATATTTTCGATGAAGTGATCGCCAGTGATGGTTTCACAAACATTGGCGGAAAACACAAGGCGGAAACGCTGGAACAGCGATTTGGCAGGTCTGGTTTTGATTACGTTGGAAACTCAAAAGCCGATCTTGCAGTCTGGAAGCGAGCCCGTCGTGCCGTAGTCGTCAACGTATCCAGCAGTTTGGCGAAAAAGGCTGAGGGGCTCTGTGAAGTGGAACAGGTTTTCCCTCAAAAAGCCCGTGGTTTTTCCGCTTGGTGGCGTGTTCTTCGCATCCATCAGTGGCTGAAGAATCTGCTTCTTTTTGTGCCGCTATTTGCCGGTCATGAACTAACCAACGGTGACGCCTGGTCATCACTGATCCTGGCTTTTTCCTCGTTTAGCCTGTGTGCGTCCTCAGTCTATATCGTCAACGATCTTCTTGACCTCGAGAGTGATCGACTGCATCCGCGTAAACGAAACAGGCCTTTTGCTTCTGGGCTTGTTCCCGCATGGATGGGGGTTTTGCTGGCTCCAATATTATTTATAGCCAGTTTAGGCATCGGTAGCTTCGTTGGCGGGCAGTTTTTGTCGTGGCTGATTTTTTATTTTGTGCTTACTTGCGCCTACTCGTGGACGCTTAAGCGCCTGGTGTTGGTTGATTGCCTGACGTTGGGGCTACTCTATACCCTGCGCATTATTGCGGGTGCTGTAGCGGTTGGTCACAGTCTTTCATTCTGGCTTTTGGCGTTTTCAGTTTTTCTTTTCCTGTCATTGGCGTTTGTGAAGCGCTACGCAGAGTTCGAGGTTCAACTGCAAAGCGGGAACGAAAAAATTCATGGGCGTGGATACCACAGGTCTGATGCCCCTCTTATTCAGACCATGGGAATTACCGCGGGATACGCTTCAGTGCTGGTTCTCGCGCTCTACCTCAACAGCGATGCCGTCGTGAAGCTTTACCGTGCGCCGGAGCTGATATGGGGCGCCGTCCCGGTGATGCTGTTCTGGATAAGCTGGATGTGGATGCAAGCCCATCGGGGCAAAATGCATGACGATCCGCTGGTCTTTGCCGTCAAGGATCGAGCGAGCCTGGCCACTGGCGCTATCTTTACTGTAGTTATGATTCTTGGAACGGTGGGCTTGCCATGGTAGCGATCAGCTCATGGGGAAGGCTCTCACGGGCGGAGCATTCGGTGGTGCCCTTGGCAAGCCGGCTGCTAGCTCCCTCAATCATTCGCACGGCAAAGCCAGGAGTTGCCTATGGAATGGGGCGAAGCTACGGTGATGTTTGCTTGAACCCCGGGGGGCTGTTGTGGGCCACCCGGGGACTCGACCGCTTCATCAGTCTAGATGAAACAGCCGGCCGCCTTGTTTGCGAGGCGGGCGTGCTGTTGCGCGACATTCAGAGACTGGTGATACCTCGTGGCTGGATACTGCCTGTTACACCCGGTACCCAAATGGTTACGGTGGGTGGCGCCATCGCCAACGATGTACATGGCAAGAATCATCATGTCCTTGGTTCGTTCGGAGACCATGTCCAAAAGATCACGCTGCTTCGCACCGATGGTGAGGTCATCGAATGCGGTCCAGAACTCCGTAAGGAGTGGTTCTCCGCTACGGTGGGTGGGATCGGGCTAACGGGTTTTATTCTGACCGCCGAGATTCAGCTACGCCGAGTGTCGGGGCCTTGGTTGGACATGGAGACGGTTCCCTACGCCAACCTGGACGAGTTTTTTCAGCTGGCTGATGGTTCAGAATCTGCTTGGGAGCACACGGTATCCTGGATTGACTGCGTATCCGGCGGGGGTGGTCGTGGATTGTTTATGCGCGGCAATCATGCGAATGCGTCAAGCGGACCGGAACCTTCGAGGCGATCGAAAACGATGCCGGTAGTACCTCCCTTCTCCCTGGTGAACCAGGTGTCACTGCGTGCCTTCAATGCCGGATATTTCAACCTTGGCAAGTGGCGGTCTGGACATTCGATAGCTCACTATGAGCCGTTTTTCTACCCGCTCGACAATGTTCTTGAATGGAACCGCATGTATGGTCCAAAGGGCTTCTTCCAATACCAGTGCGTGATTCCAAGAGCTGACGGTCGCCAAGCGATCCAGACCATGCTGCAAGAGATTTCCAAATCTGGCAACGGCTCTTTCCTGGCTGTATTGAAAACATTCGGAAATCGAGAGCCGGCCGGTATGCTCAGCTTCCCACGCCCTGGAGTTACTTTGGCTTTGGATTTTCCAAACAAGGGACAGCAAACAGAAAAGGTGCTTGAGCGGCTCGACGCAATCGTTGGCGAAGCGGGGGGGAGCATCTACCTCGCGAAAGATGCGCGTATGCCCAAGAAACTCTTTGAGGCGGGCTATCCAGCCCGGTCTAATTTCTTGC
>JBGTCG010000191.1:0-4836 GCA_041748915.1 Methylococcales bacterium | reverse complement strand
GCCTGCGCCGAGCTTGCGATGGTGTGGCGAAGCGGCGCGGACGCAGGGCGGCCGGGGCCCAATGGTTGTCGCGTAGGCGAGTCGATTTTGGTGACTTGGATGTCCCAAAATCTTTCACGAGGTAGCGACACACTTTTTGCCCGAATGCCTGACGGGGATTGCTCCACCGCCTGATTGACCGGCCTGGCCTTTTGGATTCCCGAAGACCTTCAGCCACCGGGAACCCGTTATTTGGCGCTGATCACTATCGCATCGATGTGCTGAAGCCGGAGCCGCTTTCTAACGCCGTCCACGGCGGTCATTGAACTAAATGGGCCGATTTTGACCCGATTCCAGGTGATCTCGTCGATTTTCGCGGGTTCTATGTTCGACTGAATGCCCTGCAATGCAAGTTCCGCTTTGAGCCGGTCGGCGTCCTTAAAGGATCGGAACGACGCTACCTGGAGGATATATTTCCCGGGTTTCACCTTGCCCTGTTTTTCTTCGCTTTTGCGAATCCTGATTTCGGTTTCCGGGATTTCGACTTCCTGTTCGGGCAAGATGGTATAAAACTCGAAACGCGGCTTTTCCGGTTCGGGCCTGGAGGCATCCTGGGCCGCTTGCGGGGCAGGAATTTCAGGTATTTTTACGGTTGCTTGCGCGGGCGGCTCCGGTGTTCGCAGAAAGATCAGGAAACTGATCAACAGACTGATCAGCCCCGCGGCAAGGAGCCACCGCCGGAGCGATATCCGGTTCGTGTCCGAATTCGCTTTGCGTGAAGTGCGGTGCTTGTAGTCCCTGGTCATGATTACATCGCCTCGGGCGCGGAAATTCCCAATATGCCAAGAGCGTTTGCGATCACTTGCCGAACCGCTCCGATCAGATTCAGGCGCGTGTTGCGCAATTCGGCCTGCTCCACCAAAAACCGGTGGGCATTATTATACGTGTGAAAATCGGTCGCGAGATCGCGTAAATATTGGATCAGCAGATGCGGCTCGTATTTTCGCGCGGCGTTTTCGATCACCTCGGGATAACGGGATAAATTGTTGATCAATTCCTGTTCATGGTCCTCGGTGAGCAGTTCAACGTGAGCCATGCCTTGACCGGGATCATATTTCCAGTTTTTCTCGTCGAGCTTTCTGAATACGCTGCAAATCCTCGCATGGGCGTATTGCACGTAATAAACCGGATTGTCGTTGGACTGCGAGCGGGCCAGATCAAGATCGAAATCCATATGCTGTTCGCAGCGGCGCATCAGATAGAAAAAACGCGCCGCGTCCCTGCCGACTTCATTGCGCAGTTCCCGCAAAGTCACGAATTCCCCGGCGCGCGTCGACATCGACACCTTTTCCTTGCCGCGGTACAGGACCGCGAATTGCACCAACAGGACTTCGAGCCGCGAAGGATCGGTCCCTAACGCCATGATCGCCGCCCTGATCCTGGGAATATAGCCGTGATGGTCGGCGCCCCAGACATCGATCAGAATATCGAATCCGCGTTCGATCTTATTCCAATGGTAAGCGATGTCCGATGCCAGATAAGTCGTCTGGCCGTTTTCGCGGACCACCACGCGATCTTTTTCGTCGCCGAGGCGGGTGCACGCAAACCAGGTTGCGCCATCCTTTTCATACAGTAAATCCGCGGACCCAAGTATTTCCAATGTCTTCTGGACCGCGCCGCTGCCGGCCAGGCCGCGTTCCGAAAACCATTCGTCGTGGTAGACTCCGAATTCTTCGAGGTCGGATCGAATATCACCTAGAATGTCTTCGAGACCGGATTGGAGGAAAGCATCAAAACCCTCGGTTCCGAGCAGCGCCCGGCAACGTTCGATCATCGCATCGATATAGTCTTCCTTGTCGCCGCCATCGGCTTCGTCCGGGGGCAGCCCATCGATGACTTCCGCGGCATGTTTGCGGTAGCGTTCTCCAGCGCGATGGTAGATTGCCGTCGAAATTTCGCGAACATAATTGCCGCGGTATGCGTTGCCCGGGAACGGAATGGTTTCGCCGCATCGTTCCAGATAGCGCAGCCAGATCGATGTCGCCAGTATATCCATCTGCCGCCCCGCATCGTTGACATAATATTCCCGTTGGACCTCGAAACCGGCTGCCTGCAGCAGGCTCGAGACCGCCGAGCCGTAAGCCGCGCCGCGGCCGTGGCCGACATGCAAGGGACCGGTGGGATTCGCCGATACGAATTCAATCTGAACTTTTTTGCCGGCTCCGCTTCGGCTTTTACCGAATTGGCTGTTTTGTTCGTGGATCTGACGGATGATCGAGAATTGAGCCTGCGGATCGATGAAAAAATTGATGAAGCCAGGACCTGCGATCTCGGTTTTGGTGACAATCGGCGATGCGGGTAGTGACTCCAAAATCAATCCGGCAAGGTCGCGCGGGTTTTGCCCGGCCGATTTCGCCAGAACCATTGCTAGATTCGAAGCATAATCGCCATGCAGCGCATCCCGGCGCCGGTCGACCTGGACGAGTGGCTCGATCGCCCGATCCAGGATTCCTTTTTCCTTGAGCGAGTCGACCGCCCCGAGCAATAGTTCTTCCAGACGCTTTTTCATTGTTTAGCTTAAATCCCGCCTAACCGGTTCAATTTGATCGAACGCGGTATTATCCTAAATTCATCCGAATCAGTACAAATTTTTGCTCGCGCAGATCGCGACAAATTGTTTCAAGACGCGCGTGAACCGATCTGTCATGGCATATTTCGCTCCGGAATGGGCGCCATTGAATTCCGGCGATCCATCGGGCAATGGCGCAATCTGAATTGCCAGCAAGGCATCCGCCGATTCAAAAGCGAGTTCGGTGTTGCCGAACCGGGCGACCCCGCGGGTCGAAGCGGCTGGTTCCGCGAACGTGCGGCGGGTGTTCTGAGGCTGTGTATCGTAACCGCCGTATAATGATGGCCGCAAGGGTTGGCTATGAACTTGCGCGGCCAAGTGTGCCACGTTAATCTGCCCGGGGCGGTCTTTTATGAAACAGAGCGTTGAAATTGTGTATTGCACCCAATGTAATTGGTTATTGCGCGCCGGCTGGATGGCGCAGGAACTTTTGACCACATTCGCGCTGGAAATTACGGATCTGACCCTGAAACCCGGAACCGGCGGCGTTTTCGAAGTTCACGTCAACGGCGAACTCGTCTGGTCACGTAAAAAAGAAGGCCGGTTTCCGGAAATTACCGAGCTGAAACGACTGGTTCGCGATTTGATCGCGCCCGAAAAAAATCTCGGACATACGGACAAAAAGGCTGAATAAATGCGATTCAGTGATTGCCGTTTGGGATTTCACTGCGGGATTTGCCGAAGTTGTGCGATAAGGTGATCTGCGCAGTTCCGATTCCGGCCGGCCGGTTTTCAGCGTCCGTACCCGCCATAGGTGATTTTGGTGCCAAAAAAGGCGCCTTGCAGGAGCAGTGCGCAGGCCAAAAGGTCGAGCACAAGAATGGCCAGGATCAAAATTTGACTCGGGTCGGAAAAGCCGGCCACAACCAGCTTGACGCTCATCGTACACCAGACTACGGTGGTACGGACTCCATGCCTGGCCGCAAGGCGGACATCATTGCTGCCGGTTTCCGACAGATGAATATAGTCCAGAAGACCCGTGACCAGCGCAAGCGCGCCGATCGCCACACCTACCGCGGTAGCGCCGAGCGCGACGTCCCACCATGGCTGCAAGCCGCAGCACAGCGCGAGCAGATCGAGTACCGGCACGCTGAGCCAGAACGCCAGCGGAAAGTGTACCAGCATAGGGTGCAGCGGAAGCCCGAGCAAGTGGCGAAAGCGGTGCAGGCCCACGATCAGATTGAATCCGCGGTAAAATGTTTATGGTGTGTCAGTAATTAGGCACGTTCAAACATGAGGATCGAGACCTGCCGGTTTTCAACGTGAATCCCGAATGGTGAATCGCCAATTGACTGGAGCGACTGGTTCAGCGGAAACCGGAATTACCCTGGTATCGAGTTCTCGCCAGATTGCGGTGAAAACCGCGTACGCCACAATGAGCATCCGCTCTGCCGATAGCGGGCGGGCATCGCCCCGCGCGGCCTTTAACGCCGGTCGTGAATTGGGTGCGATGCCTGCCTTGCGGACTACCGCTTTCGGGTGTAGGTGATCTCCATCATCTTCATTTCCTTGCCGCCGTGGTGAGTCCCGTACATGTCAAAGGTCTGGGTATCGCTGTTTACGATCGTCCAGATTGCGCGATGCGTCATGGATCCTCCGCCCGGTTCGGCATGCTGTCCGTTCAGGGTAATGGTTTTGCCATCGGCGCTCGCCGTGCCTTCCATCGTGAAGATCCCGGTGCTCATCGTATCGATCCAGGTCGAAACATACTGCTTGCGGACGTTGTCGTATGCGCTGATCCCAACCCCGGAGTAGGGTTGTCCCATCATGTCGCCCGTGAACTTCTGCTGGAGAAAGCGCCCGCCCAGCAACATCTTCATTTCCGCCGCGCCGGTCGATTCCACGGGCGGCTTATCGGGTTCCATCCATTCTTTGGTTTTGGTTGTCCAACTTCCCGCAAGGTTCGCGAATTGCTGGTGCGGCTCGCCAGGCGTGGCCAGCTTCATATAGACCTTTATCATGGCTTTTGGGTCCATCGGCTTCTCCGCCTTCTTGTCCTCCGCGACGGCCGCGGATGCGATCAGCGCAACACAGAGACCGGTGACAGTGAGTGGTATGAGCCGCATAATTTTCTCCTTAACGAATGTGGTAACTCAACCACTATGGACTGAAAGTCCATAGGTTGCACTTGGACTGAAAGTCCCAAAACTTTACTCAAGGATAATGTTCCCGGTATCCCTATTTGACGGATGACGATGATGTTCCAGGTACTCTTGTACCATTTCGTC
>JBGTCG010000190.1:0-8693 GCA_041748915.1 Methylococcales bacterium | reverse complement strand
TGCATACAGCCGTCTCTGCCGCTCATCGAGTATGCTTTCGAGAGCTATGTACCGCGCCGTGATCCATTCATCTGTTTCCATACATCAAGTGTAACAACTGATGCGAAAAAGTCCAATTTATTAATTAACGATTACTTAGTTGGCAGTTTCGACGGCGAATACCTGAAAATCAATGTCCTGGGGAAACGCGCCGAGCATCTGGTAGCTTTTGCACGCACGGATCAGAATGCTTTCGCCGTGATTGTAGTTCCGCGTTTAATGGCGGCCGTGCTCAATGGTGAATCCGATTCGCGATCGGACGACCTCTGGAACGATAACCGGTTGGACTTACCGCCGGCGGCGCCAGGGGTGTATCGGGAACTGTTCAGTCAACGCCGGGTTGCGGCCATTGCCGAGGAACCGCATCTGCATCTCGAGGTTGGTGAAGTACTCGAATCCTTTCCGCTCGCCATTTTGTCAGTTCCGCTGTAATCAAGAATCGCCAGGCGGAACACCGGATGCGGGGAATTCATTCGGCAACGCGATTCGCCGTGCGTTGTCGAGTGTCCGGAGCAAAGCGTCGTAGGGCTGAACAAACTTGTCGATGCCTTCCTCGAGCAGTTGTTCCGCGGCTTCATCAAGGTTGATTCCGAGGCTGGCGAGCGACTCCAGTACGCGCCCGGATCGTTCCGGGTCGTCCGCGAGCCGGGGAGCAGGGTGGCCATGGGCGTGAAAAGCCTGCAAGGTTTCGAGCGGCATCGTGTTGACGGTATTAGGACCGATCAGCGGTTCGACGTACTTGACGTCGCTGTAAGCGGGATCCTTCGTGCCCGTGCTGGCCCAAAGCAGACGCTGGACCTGCAAGCCCTGCGCGCGCAGGCGGCGGAAACGTTCCTGCGCGAGACACTCCTCGAGAACCTCATAGGCCCTATTCGCGCAAGCAATCGCGGTTTCGCCGCGCAATGCTTTCGCATGCCGGCCCCGGGGTTCATTTCCGGCCGCGAGCAGGTCGAGCTTTTGATCGATCAGCGTGTCGATCCGGCTCAGGAAAAAGCTCGCGACCGATGCCAAACGCTCGATCCTGTGGCCGGCCGCGGCCCTGGCTTCGGCGCCATCCAGGAACGCCGCGAGCACATCCCGGTACCGCGGAACGGAGAACAGCAGGGTTATGTTGATATTGGTGCCTTCCGAGAGCAGGGTGCGGATCGCCGGCAGACCTTCTGCGGTTCCGGGAACCTTGATCATCACGTTCGGCCGATCCAGCGCAGTCCACAGCCGTCTGGCCTCCGCAATCGTGGCCTCCGTATTACGCGCGAGGTGCGGCGAAACTTCCAGGCTCACAAAGCCGTCCGCGCCTGCCGTTTCCTCGTAGACCGGCCGGAAAAGATCGGCGGCCATGCGAACGTCGCCGAGCGCAAGCGCCTCGTAAATCTGTTCCGCGGTCTTGCCATTCCTCGCGAGCTCCGCGATCTCGCCGTCGTATTCCGGGCTGTGGCCAATCGCCTTTTCGAAGATGACCGGGTTTGATGTCATGCCGCGCAATCCCCATTCATCGATCATCCGTTTGATCTCGCCGCTTTGAAGCATGCCGCGTTGAATAAAATCGAGCCAGGGACTTTGACCGGATGCAAGCAGTTTTTTCAGTGGACTTTCGTTCATCGGCTTTTTTCTCCTTCGGGCGAATCGGCACCGCAACGGCTCCACTGCCAGTTGCGCACTTCCGGCAAATCTTCGCCGTATTCATGAATATAAAGTTGGTGGTCGATCAGCTTATCGCGCACCCATTGCTTGGCGTAGGCCGCGACCGCGCCGAGCTTCGGCACGCGGTCGATCACGTCGGCGACCAGATGAAAGCGGTCGATGTCATTGAGCACAGCCATATCGAATGGAGTCGTCGTGGTTCCTTCTTCCTTATAGCCGCGCACGTGCAGATTCTGGTGGCCGGTGCGGCGGTAGGTCAGCCGGTGGATCAGCCACGGGTAGCCATGGTACGCGAATATGACCGGCTTGTCCCGCGTAAACAGCGTATCGAAATCGCGGTCGGACAGACCGTGCGGATGTTCGGTTTCAGGCTGCAGGGTCATCAGGTCAACGACATTGATCACCCGGACTTTCAGATCCGAAAACTGGTCGCGCAGGATTGACACCGCCGCCAGCGTCTCCAGCGTGGGCACGTCGCCCGCGCAAGCCATGACCACATCCGGTTCGCCGCCGCGGTCATTGCTGGCCCATTCCCAGATTCCGACGCCCGCTTCGCAATGCCGGATCGCCGCGTCCATGTCGAGGTATTGCGGTTCGAGCTGCTTGCCGGCGACGATCAGGTTGATGAAATTCCGGGAACGCAGGCATTTGTCGGCCACGCAGAGCAGCGTGTTCGCATCCGGCGGCAGATACACCCGGATGATCTCGGCCTTTTTGTTCACCGCATGATCGATAAAGCCTGGATCCTGATGGCTGAAACCGTTGTGGTCCTGGCGCCAGACGTGCGAGGTGAGCAGATAATTGAGCGAGGCGATCGGGCGTCGCCACGGAATCTCGCGGGCGACCTTGAGCCATTTCGCATGCTGGTTGAACATCGAATCGATGATGTGGACGAACGCCTCGTAGCACGAAAAAAAGCCGTGCCGGCCGGTAAGCAGATAACCCTCGAGCCAGCCCTGGCACAGGTGTTCCGAAAGGACCTCCATGACACGCCCGTCCGGCGCGAGGTTTTCATCCAGGGCCAGGAACGGTCCCGTGAAGCGCTTCGCCGTGGCCTCGTAAAGCGCCGATAAACGGTTCGAGGACGTCTCGTCCGGACCGAATACCCGGAAGTTGGCCGAGCCGAGATTTTTCTTCATCACATCGCGCAGGAATTCGCCGAGCACCCGGGTTGATTCGGCCATCACGGTGCCCGGCTGCGGGACGTCGACCTGGTATTGGCGAAAGTCGGGCAGGCGCAGGTCTTTGAGCAGCAAACCGCCGTTCACATGCGAATTGGCGCCCATCCGCCGGCCCGCGCGCGGAACGAGCTCGAGCAGTCTGGCGACCGGACGGCCGGATGGATCGAACAGCTCCTCGGGCCGGTAGCTTCGCAGCCAGGCGTCCAGCGCAACCAGGTGCGCGGGATCCTCGCGCAGACCCGCGAGCGGGACCTGGTGGGAGCGCCAGGTGCCTTCGACCGGGCGTCCATCGACGGTCTCGGGGCCGGTCCAGCCTTTCGGTGAACGCAATACAAGCAGCGGCCAGACCGGCCGCGTTTTGAATCCATGCGCGCGTGCGGCAAGCTGGATCGACCGGATTTCGTCGAGCACGCCGTCGAGGGTCTGCGCCATTCTCATATGCATCTCCTCGGGATTATCGCCGTCGACAAACCATGGCGCATAGCCGTAGCCGCGAAAAAGCTGCTCGAGTTCGGCATCCGAAAGGCGAGAAAGTATTGCGGGATTCGCGATCTTCCAGCCGTTCAGATGCAGGATCGGCAAAACCGCTCCGTCCTCGACGGGGTTCAGGAATTTGTTCGAGTGCCAGCTTCCCGCAAGGGGCCCCGTTTCGGCCTCCCCGTCGCCGACCACGCACGCGACAATCAGGTCCGGATTGTCGAAGGCCGCGCCGAAGGCATGGGCCAGTGAGTAGCCGAGCTCGCCGCCTTCGTGGATCGAACCTGGTATTTCCGGCGCGCAATGGCTCGGAATTCCACCCGGAAACGAGAACTGTTTGAACAGCCGGCGCATGCCGTCCACGTCCTGGGACACTTCGGGATAAAACTCGCTATACGTGCCCTCGAGCCAGGTGTTCGCGACGATCGCGGGGCCGCCGTGTCCCGGTCCGGTCACGAAGATCATGTTTAGATCGCGCTCGATGATCACGCGGTTCAGATGAACATAAACGAAGTTCAGTCCGGGCGCGGTTCCCCAGTGACCGAGCAGGCGCGGCTTGATGTGCCGGAGGCTCAGCGGTTCCCTGAGCAGCGGATTGTCCATCAGGTAAATCTGACCGGCCGCCAGATAATTGGCTGCACGCCAGTAAGCGTCAATGGATCTGGCCAGATCGATCCGATCGTCGTTCTTCATCGGCAGGGTCCTCGAATTTTTGAATCAGGCTTTTTATTGTACTAAATCGTCAGACTCAATGCGGGCCACTACGTTCTCGCGATTGCCGGATCTTTAAAGGCATCGCTGAATTAATCTGCGATGCCTTAAGCTGGCAAGGTCATTGCTTGCAGGTAATCAATTGAGTTCGGAAATGACACGTACTCGATTGCCAGACAATGTTATTGAAACGAAGGAGAAAACGATGAAATTTGAATTGCCGCAGTTACCGTATAAATTCGATGCTCTGGAACCTTATATCAGCAGAAGGACCCTCGAAATCCACTACGAGAAACACCATAAGGATTATCTTCAGCAACTGAAAGACGAGATCGAAGGAACGTCCAAGGCCGATCAATCTCTGGAGCAATTGATCTGCACGAGTCAGGGATCGGTTTTTAATAATGCCGCGCAGGTCTGGAATCACACCTTTTATTGGAACAGCATGAAACCTCGTGGCGGCGATGAACCTTCGGGTGATCTCGCGGACGGGATCAAGCGCGACTTCGGATCGCTCGCCAAGTTTAAAAAATCGTTCACCGAAGCCGCGAAAAGTCAATTCGGCTCCGGTTGGGCCTGGTTGGTCCTGGCGAACGGGAAATTGAGTATCGAAACCACTCCGGATGCGCAGAATCCACTGGCCGGGGATCATAAACCCCTGGTGGCCCTGGATGTATGGGAACACGCGTATTATCTCGATTATCAAAACGAGCGGAAAAAATATATCGAATCCTGCCTGGATCATTTGATCAATTGGGATTTCGCCGCGAAAAATCTTTTATGACCCGTTTTAATTGGACTGATTTCCTCGTTCCGGTATTTGTTTTGTGCCGGCTGACCGGCCCGGTCCGATGTGACTTCGTGTGGCCTGTCGGCCGCCTCAAAAGATTCTGCGGATTTTGAGGAATCTTGGAATCCATTGTTCCTCAAGATCCGCAATTTCCGATGACCTACCGTTATGCCCCTTCGAAATTTTTTTCTGACCGCCGCCTTCTTACTGATTTTCTTAGCTTTCGAACCCACCGGTTTTGCGCGAAAAATCGATGCGGCCGATTATGGCTATCCGTACACCGACCCCTACGTCGCAACCTCGACCGTCGCATTGATGGATGGGCACGAAGTCATACCTTCCGGAGTGATCAGAAATCTGGAAACTACTGTCCTCGAAGGGCGTGATCACGTGCATCTGCTCGAAGGAAAGGGGAAATTGCGCTACCGGTTCTATCAGCAAAATAATCCCGCGCCGCTCCTGTTTATCATCCCGGGCCTCGGCAGTTCCGCGTATACCGGCTACGCGAGATATTTTGCCGAACTCCTGGCCGGACAGGGGTTTCATGTGCTTATCCTACCGTCCCCGTTTAACTGGAACTTCACTTTGGCGGCGAGTCGTTCGGGTTTCCCGGGTGTCATTCAGCAGGATGCGCAGGATCTCTATGCCGCGATGCGCATCGCGTTGGCCACGGTCAAGAAGGAATGGCGGGCAAACGTGGAAACCATCGGCATGGTGGGTCTGAGTGATGGCGCACGCCACGCGGCGTTTATCAGCCGGATCGATACGGCGCGAAAGCAAATCGGCATCGATCGGTATCTTTTGATCAATCCGCCGTTTGATCTGCTTTACGCGATTCGGCAGATCGATGCAATGGCCGGGCTGGGAGAGAAATTTACCGTCGAGCAAAGAAGCAATTTGGAGACTTATGCGTCTGGTACGGTGCAGGAGGCGCTACAAAACCCCCCGGGAGAATCCGAATATTTCGCGGATTGGGATTCGCGGATGCAACTTACCGATGTTCAACTCGCCTACCTGATTGGCAGTGAGCTGCAAAATAAAGTCGGCGAGGCTCTCTATACAAGCAGTCTCGTTTTCGATCCTGATCTTTTGAATACCCCGATCAGCTGGGGCTACCGCACCGGGCGGCTGGAGGAAGCACGTGCGTATACCCTGGTGGATTATGTAAACACCATTCTGATTCCGAGGATCAGGCAGTCGAGCGACTCAGACATGACAATCGAAAAACTGAATTTCCAGAGTTCCCTCAAGAGTATTCAATCGGTATTGAAGCACAACAGGAATATTTTTTTGGTGCACAATCTGGACGATTTTCTGCTATCCAAAAAGGATCTTGCTTATCTGGAGCAAGTTTTCGGCAATCGTGCCGTTTTTTATCCTGATGGCGGCCACCTGGGCAATCTCTGGTACGCCGACAATGAACGTCACGTTCTGCACGTCTTTAAACCACTGATGCAGGATCCAGGGGCCGTCGCATTGAGGTCACGGGATTGACCGGGCCGCGACCGGGCCGCGTATGCGATCATGCCTTCGGTCATGACGTGGAATGCGCATCAGGAGACAGCGAAGGGCGACGCTGCGCGGGAGCGAATCGGCCTGATGGAACACCTGTCCAATGATCGTTGAACTCTTCGGCGAACATTTCAATTTGATCTATCTGCGCGAGATGGTGCTGGCTTACGTCCTGGCTTTGCCGATCGCGTTCGACCGCGAGCGCAACCACCGCAGCGCCGGCCTTAGAACCTTTCCGATCGTGAGTTTGGCCAGTTGCAGTTTCCTGCTCGTCGCGCGGGACGTGCTCGGTGACGATCCGGACGCGTTGTCGCGCGTGTTCTATGGTTTGATGACCGGCATCGGTTTCATCGGGGGCGGCGCGATCATCAAGCAGGACGGCATGGCTCATGGGACCGCGACCGCGGCCAGCGTCTGGGCGACCGGCGCGATCGGCGCGGCGGCCGCGTTCGACCGCACCGGCATCGCCGTCGCGACCGCGGTGGTCACCTGTCTGACCTTGATTTTGTTCAGACCGATCAAAAAAATAATCAACGAGAAAAAAAACGGGGCCGACGATGAGAAGTCCACCACGAACCCGCGCGACGAACGGCGATCCTCGGACGATCATAGGGACTCGCGGCGAGCGGGTTGATTCAGGAATCCGCCGTCATTTCAGGACCGCGAGGTTACAGGCGTTTCCGGGAATAATGGTGTCACCGAAACAGCACGCCGAGCCCGCGCAAAGCCGTTTCAAACTGCGCTGACCAGTCCCGGTTCGCGGCCGGATTCGCGGGGCTCGGATGAGGCCCGCATCCGAACATTACGGGAGTTTCCTCGAGCGCGGCAACGGCGCGATCGAACGCAAAGCGGCCGATGCCCACGACGTGGGTCGCGGCGATGCACCCCACCACCTCCCGCAGCGCGTGATTGCAGGGTTCGTAAAGCAGCTTGCGGGTCGCAGCGGGCAGCTTGTCGGGCGTAACGTTTCGGCCGCTCGCCTCCATGAATGCGAGCGGACAGTAGTTCCAGACGAAAAACCGGTCAAAGAATAGCGCCGGAGTTCCATAGGCGTCGCGCGCCCATCCCCATAAGCGCTGGCCACTGACTTCACCGCGCCGGCAATCGAATCCGGATACCGGGCGCTTCGGGTGTTCGTGGTCCGGCCGCTTGATCCTGCCGTTGATACCGAGCCAATCGCGGACCATCCCGATATCACCAAACGGCACACCGCTTTGCGCCATCCCGAATGGCCCCGGATTCATGCCGAGCAGCAAGACCGTTGCGCCGCGTCCGCCGAAGCGTTCGAGATAACACCGGTGAGGCTCCCATGCGTATTCGAGCGGGTTATAGATGTGGGTAACCGGCGCGCCGACGGGTACCCGGGCGATGGCTTCGCGAAGCCGCAACGCGCTCGCGATCAGGCGTTGAGCCGGATCAGCCACGGATCGAAATCAGAACGGACATGGTTGGTAGCGCTGTGCGTATAAGTTTTTCGTGAATCCCGAGAAAACCGGAGACAGCTAATCATTCCACAAAGTATTGTGCCTCAGCGGAGGGAAGAGTAAAACCATGATCCAGCATTCGCGGGATTCCGATCCGTTTTGTTATTACACGATGATTTCGTGTTCCGACCCGGAAATTTGTCCCGGGATTTTTCGCAGGCTTTTACCATCCCTGGCGAGGACCCTACCAATAACGAGATCCGGCCGCTCGTGGAATCCCGGTTTCGTAAGCACGCGCGAACGCAGGATTGGTCGTCGGCGCAGTCCGATACGGCGGATCATGACAGGAGTCTTAGAGTTGAAACCAGTGATCGGAGGATTTACGCCTAAACATCTGGAACCACACCCCGCTCTCGGGATTGGGGAAGACCACTCGGACGCCGCGGGTCCCGGTCGAGGTGCGCAGCCCCACATCCAGCAGATCCAACTTGCTTTCTTGGGGTAGATGGGGCCGTCCACGAAGGTGATGACGCCGCGCAATTCATATATACTCTTTACGATTAAGAATACACATTAATTAGTTGTCGCAGTTGGCTGATATTAAATACAATAATGCCATGAATGAATACAGCCTCACGGATCAGGAATTAACCGAATTACGAGTCCTGCATCGAGAATTGACGGACCAACGCCAGGCCGACCGAGTCAAAGCGGTCATCTTGCTTTGCTCGGGTGACGGCTGGACCCCTTCCCAAGTCGCTGCGATCCTCCTGCTTGACCGCACCACGATCCGCCGGTATTACCGAGACTACAAAAAGGGCGGTGTGAATCGCCTGCTGGAAACGAACTATTTGCGTCATCGCGGTTATTTAAGCCCTGAGCAGGAACACGATTTGGATGAGTCTTTAAAAGACCACC
>JBGTCG010000189.1:0-3184 GCA_041748915.1 Methylococcales bacterium | reverse complement strand
CGCTGGTGTCTCATATCCAGTCGCCCTACGGGCTCCTTCCTATGCGACACCAGCGAAACATTAACCTTCCTCCAACTTATGCCCCCTGGTTCAAACAAAGACTGTCAAGAAGAGGCGACATCTACCCTGACACAGGGGGTGGCCGAACCGGGCCAAGGGACAACAATGACCTTCGTAGTAACTGCTGCTCACATTGCCTACAGCACTTGCCCGCCTTCCCCGAAATAGCGCGCCGCCAACTTCTTCTCAATCCGCAACTGCTGATCCACCAGCCAGTCTGCCTCGCCGCATACAATTTGCCTCTTCCCCGACATCCCCGAGCGCGAGGGCGTCCGCCAGCGTCGTCGCGTCGTATGCCACCAGAGCGCGTAGTCGCCAGCTTCGAACAAGGGCGGATCAAACGCTCAACAATCATCGCTAACACCAAGCCTCGATTCCGCGTCCGACTGCTACTGATGAGTCGATCCAGCCCGATGTTGTGGATCATCTCTGCCAAATGGCTTCGACAGGCCGCCATGCGGTAGCGAGCGTTCGATGCGAAAGGCTTCACCGGATGTGATCAGGGGTTCGTCCCTGAGCACACGACGCAACGCATCGATTTTGTGCATCGGCCAATGGCTGAGGTTGGCCAGGGTTTTCTTTGCAAACCTTTCGACCTTCACGCCAGCCTTCCCGGAGCAGGATGGCGGGCGGGGAGTTGCGATTTGGGACGACTTCGATAGACATGGACACTATGATACCGCAACGATATACTTTTATAAAGCCTTTTAATCTCTATTACATGGGAACATAGCAGATAGGGAAGCAGATTGTCCTGTTCGCTCAAGCTGAAATAGGCCATCACGCCCCCAATACCGTTGTAATACTGGCCAGTATATTCCATAACAGTGCCTCGGATCGCATAACCGCTCTGCAGCAAAATTGCAAAATCGCCGACTTCCTGCGGTATTTCGTGAGCCACGACCGCGAGGCTGGTCACAATCCCGAGATGAATATCGGTCAAAAATGCGGCGCCAATCAGTACGCCGTCTACAAAATTATGAATGGCATCCCCGAGCAAAATTAGAGTTCCCGAGGGATGCAGTTCCCGAGTTTCTTCATGGCCGGGTGTTTCAGGCTCATTTCACGTTAGAAATACACCCCCCTCTTCAGGCTCATTTCACATTGGAAGAGACTCCAAGTCGACTCACCGTAGGTATAATTGCGAGAATAGGAAAAATAAACGGCCTTTTTTGTTAAACGCGTAAAGAGCGAAGTTGTGTACAAATCTTTTGCAAAAATTACATGAGTCACGGAAAACCCTCCGGTATTTACAACAGTAATTTGGGTTTAGTTTTCGTGAGTATCTTTATCAAAAATTTTCGGAAAATTTTGTTAACAGCTATGACTTTTATGCGAAAAGTGACGTCTCATCGACTCTTTTGGGCAACTTTGAAGATTCGTTTATAGCCCCATTACACGGATGATAGGGCGAGTGGCATACTTCGTGCTTATTCCTTCAACGCAACAGTTAAAATGCTGCTGGCATTTAATGAGCTATACGACTTCTAACTATAGAGATGTTTGATCCGTGTTAAACAAAGAGAGTATTAAAATGAATAAATTAATTAACATTATAATGGCTTTAAGTGTTACCTTATTAGTTTTCTTTGTGCCTAATAGCTACTCGGCTGACGTTGGCGAAACCATGGACGACGCAACGGAAAACAGAGCGGATCGGCTGGAAGATAAAGCGGACCAGGTTAGAGATGCAAGAAAAGATGCGAAAGATTCAACTGAGGACGCTGGCGAAAATAGAGCCGACCAAATGGAAGACAATGCAGATCAGATCAAAAAATCAGCCGAAGATAAAGCCGATCAGAAGGAAGACGACGCAGATCGAGTTCGAGATGCAACGGATTATTAATTCAATGTTAAATTGAAAAAGCTTTTTTCGCGTTAATTGATTTGACAGGACTGTCTTTTTCAGTCCTGTCAATTTGTTCGGAACTGTAAATTCGGTCTTTTTAAGGGTTCTGCAACATATTCAAAGTTATCGGCAAAACCGGTATCTAGCCAATTTGGATAAAATCTAAATTTGTTCAATTAAGCGTCATCATCCTGCTGTTTTTCCTCGGCGCCGTTGGGATCGGGAATCACTGCTCAGATAGGCCGCGACCAGGATGACCCCGAGCAGAATACCGAAAATATTGAGCGGAGAACCGATGCCGTCGTTCATGAGCCGCTCCCGCGAATGGTCATACCTCAATTGCGCTCTTCAGGATCGAAATCCTCGTCAGCCATTCGACTTCCTCGCTTCCGGGACCGCCGAACGCAGCCGCCGCTACCCCGGCCGGTACCCCGTCATCGCTCCGCGCCTCCGCGGTCGTGCTCTGTCCGTCGAACCGCAGTTCGAGTGTATCTCCGGGTTTGGCCTGCAATTCCGCCAGATCGTGCGGATTCAACAACACGGAAAAGCCGCAAACCCGTTCCACGACCGCCGGCGAACCCGAACTCAATGGTTCGCTGCCGAAAATATAATATTGCGGCACAACCAGCCAGGTTCCTTCGATGACAGCCCGGGATTGCGGTATGCCGGAAAACCAGCCGGGCGTTCCGGTGGATACCAGCAGTCTGACTCCGGGATCGCCGCCGCGTAGCGGTCCCCCGGCCTCGTCCTGGAACTTGATAATCGCCTGGTTGGAATTCCATGCCGGCGCCCAGGTGGTCGACATCAACGACGGAGGAAGACGAACCGCGGCCCCTTCCATCGAAAAAGACAAGGCCGACTCGGGATCCTCCGGTTGTTTCGATTCGGCGACCGCAATATTTGCATGCATCGCGGTGCGCCCGCTGTAGCGAGGCGATTGACGCGGTATCTTCATTCCCGCGATTCTGAAACCCGCGCCGGGCACCGCGCTTTCAATTCCGCTCAGCACGGGAATCCCGGCCGCGCAGGCCGCTGTGATACGGTCGGTATGTTCCCAAGTTCCGGCGCCCGCATCGCGCAGCCATTGCCAACTTTCACGCATCTCTGCGCTCGGCAGCATGACCGAAAAAAACCTCTGCGCGCGGCCCTCATTATTGATATAGGTGCCCTCGGTCTCGGCGAAGCTCGCGGCGGGCAATACCAGATCGGCTTTGTCGGCGACCGTGTACCGGCTATGGTCGATCAGCACGACGTGCGCGGCTTTTTCCAGTAATC
>JBGTCG010000188.1:0-10590 GCA_041748915.1 Methylococcales bacterium | reverse complement strand
CTGCCCGGCCAGCAGGGTGAATTTAGCGGCCAATTCGTCGTCAAGGTGTAGTGTCATCATAAAGTTGTTCTCGTGGTGCGTTCGTCTTTGCCATTCTTACGGCGTAACCTCTTTGCGAAACGGGATCACGTCCGCGCCTTTTCGTAAGCGGTCCAGGTAGTCCGCCCACGCTTGCATCATCTTCCGTCGTTCATCTAAATGAGCCGTGCGGTTATAAGCGCGCCCGTTCGGATCACGAACAGCATGGGCTAATTGGTGTTCAATGAAATCGGGCCGGAATCCCAGGACTTCATCCAGAATCGTCCGGGCCATAGCTCGAAAACCGTGACCGGTCATTTCATCTTTACCGATTCCAAGTCCCCGCATCGCATATAGAACCGCGTTTTCACTCATGGGACGATCGCCCCGCTGATTCCGAGCGCTCGGGAAGGCATACATGCCCTGTCCGGTCAAAGGGTAAAGCTCCAGCAGAATTTCAACGGCTTGCCGCGAAAGCGGGACGATATGGTCAATGTCCGTCTTGGTTACTCGGTAACGCCATTCACGGGCATCCAGGTCAATATCTGACCATTTGGCGTGACGCAGCTCGCCAGGCCGGACAAATACCAGCGGCGCCAGCTTCAGGGCGCATTGCAGGGGCAGCGTGCCTTGATAGCCGTGAATTGCGCGCAGCAATTTCCTGACTTCCGCGGGATCGGTGATAGCCGAAAAATGTGTACTCCTTGCCGGCGGCAATGCACCTTTCAGGTCAGTAGAAATATCTCGATCACACCGCCCTGTTGAAATTCCGTAGCGGAAAATCTGCGCGCAGTTTTGTAAGGCACGATGTGCAGTTTCCATGACTCCGCGGTCTTTGATCCGACGAAGTGCCCCCAACAAAGCGGGGGCATCAATATTGCTCATGGGGGCATCTCCAATAAATGGAAAAATGTCTTTTTCCAACCTGCGGATGATTCGTTTCCCATGGTCCCCGGTCCACGTCGACTCGTTCTTTGAGAACCATTCCCGCGCCACCACTTCGAAAGTATTGGAATCCGCCGCCTGTACCGCTTTAACCGCCTTACGATGCGCGCCGGGGTCGATGCTTTGCGCCAGTTGTTTACGGGCTTCATTTCGTTTATCACGGGCTTCTTTCAGGCTGGTTTCGGGGTACACGCCACAAGCGAGCCGTTTCTCTTTTCCGCTGTACCTGTATTTCATCCGCCAGTATTTCGCCCCGGCGGGAGTTACTTCCAGGTACAGCCCTTTTTCATCCGCCAGACGATAGGATTTATCTTTCGGTTTGGCATTTCTGCATTTCGGATCGGTCAGCATCATTTCGTCTCCAGTTAACAACGACGCGGGTTCCTGAAGGTTTTGGGGGCATCAGTTTCGGCGTTGTGCAATATGCCCCCAAATATGCCCCCAAAATAACGCGGATGTGGTGCATTACTTCGGACTTCGTTGGACTAGAGTATACACGAAAAAGCCCGCGTGGTGCGGGCTCTTTGGTCTTTGTTGGATGGTGTCGGATTCCTAAGTGGAGGCTGCGGTCGGAATCGAACCGGCGTCCACGGCTTTGCAGGCCGCTGCATAACCACTCTGCCACGCAGCCAAAAACAACCGATGAAACGATCTTCCGGAGATTTTGACTGAAGAAGGAATTGGAAAAATCACTGCACTCTCTTCTTCACGATACCGATTTCAAAGGCTTTAGCGGGCGGAATTATACCGGTTGTTCCGGGGCTAAGCAACGTATGAACTGATTCCGCGACCAAATTTCCGCTGATGAACGGCATCATCGAATTTTCGTTACCCGGAAGCTTGTCCGTCCGCCGTTGCGGAATCGGTCGGAGATAGCTGGGTCAGAAATTTCCGCAATACCGATTGAACGATCCTGACATTCCTCGGCCCCATCCGGATCAATTGTTTTTGGGCCTGGCTTAATGATTCGATTTGCGGATCCGCAAACCGGTACATTACCGACGGACGAACCAGCGCCACCTCGCCCGACAACACCGGGGTCGCCAATAAATGATTGATCGCGCGGCGCAACACCTGTTCAAAGTTTCCGTCCGGATAACCGAGCTCGACGTAGGCTGAATCAAACAGCGGCTTCAACGTGCCGTAAATCTGCTTAACCGTCGGAACATCCAGGGAAGCGACCGTGTCGGCATAAACATCGTACCGATGATATCCCTTAGGATCCATCAGATAAACGTCCGGATCTTTTTCGATCACGGGAAACTTTCCCTTGGGCGCCAGAGGCTGAATACGGGACGCGGGAATGGCGCCCCGAGAAACGTTATCGATCACCGCGGTCATCTTCGACACCAGATGCTCCATACCGATCCAATTCGCGTATTCACGGCGATCGGACAGACCCGCCAGGGCGTCGCGAACGAACGCATCGCTCTGATCGAGCGGCGGTATCCCGGCCTTCGTTTCAACGGCGTTTGGATCGTCCTGCGCACTTTGATCGGATTCCATCGGTGTCGCCTCGCTTGCTTCCGGCGCCGAAGGCGCTTCCGCCTGCGCTCCGGACCGATCGATCGCGGTCGTACTGACGCTTTCGTCCAGATTGGTTTCCGGATCGAATCGTCCGGACACGAAAAGATAGACGCCATACAATAGAACGGCGGAGAGTAATACAATGCCCGCCAGAATCAGCGGCGAAATCCCTAGCCTGGATTCTTCCTGCAGACGGATTGAGGTTTTTGGGTTGTTCAAAACAGTACTCCCGTTCGGTGTATAAAGAATCAATTTACTTTCATCTGATTTCGTCCGATAACGGGCCCGGAACGCTCCGCAACCCGAATAAGCATCCCGATTGATGCATAATCATGGCTGTTTGATCCGGAAAACCAGCGAAAACGATGCTTCCATAATAGACCGGCCAGACGCGAAATCGATCCGCACTTGAAATTATCTGTCTAATTGCTTACCGTAGAATCGAAACCAGGCCGGAGTTGAACGTTATCTCAACCATTAAATAGTTTTCGTTCGGAAATAAGCGAAAACCATTCCGGCCCAGGACGAGCCGGTATTTTCAATGGATGAATACCATCGAAAATGTAAGGAACCGGTAAATCGCATTTCCCGGTTCCGCCGCGGAAACACTCCAAGGAATCGTGTTTCCGGATGAACATCAATTAGCCGACCGGATTTCGTTTAAACAGGGGGCTTGTCAATCAGCAATGCCGAATGGTCTGGACTCCGTGCGCAACCGGCGTTGGTGAACCTGGCAGGTATCCGTACATTGTCCTTGTGTGTTTTGTGAGAGGCATCGAAATGCCCGCGGAACGTCTAAAAAATTACCTCGATCGACAGGGCGTCAGGTATCTTACGATCAGCCATTCGATGGCTTTCACGGCGATCGAAATCGCGAAATCTTCGGATATTCCAAGCAAGGAGATGTCGAAAACCCTGGTCCTCACGATTCAGGGTCGACTCGCGATGGCGGTCATTTCCGCTATCCAAAAATTCGATTTGCCGATTCTGCGCGATACCTTCGAAACCGAGGAGATCCAATTAACACCCGAAGATCAATTTTCAATGTTGTTTCCGGACTGTGAGGTCGGCGCCATGCCGCCTTTTCGAAATCTTTACGGGATGGACACCTACGTCGCCGAAAGTGTCACCGAAAGTGTCACCGAACAGGACTACATTGCTTTCAACGCCGGTTCCCACTCCGAAATTGTCAAGATGCTGTACCGCGATTACGAAAATCTGGTTGCACCGAGACTCATCATTCTCGCTGCCAAGCGGAGATTTCAAAATAATTATTTCAACTACAACCCTGCTCGTTAGCAGAGGAGGTTATGATGGCCGAATACAGGCCGGAAGATATCCGGAATATCGCGCTGCTGGGTCATGCCGGCAGCGGTAAAACCGAACTCGCCGAAGCCCTGCTGTTCGAGGCCGGCGCGATCAACACCCGCGGCAGCATCGAGCGCGGCACCACGGTCAGCGACTTCGATCCGCAGGAAAAGCGCCTCGGACATTCGCTCGACACCAGCATTTGTTATCTGGAATACCAAGGCGCCCAGATCAACCTGATCGATACACCGGGTTATCCCGACCTGATTGGGCGGGCATTGAGTATTCTTCCCGGGGTCGAAACCGCTGCGGTCGTGATCAACGCCCAGACCGGGATCGAAATGGTGACCCATCGGGCCATGGAAGCCGCGGCCGAGCGAGGCGATTGCCGATTGATCATCGTGAACAAGATCGATGCCGCGGATATCGACCTCGAAGCCTTGCTCGGCTCGATCCGCGAATCCTTCGGTGAGGAATGCCTGCCGCTGAATCTTCCGGCCAAAGGCGGCGAATCGGTCATCGACTGCTACTTTACGGTGGAAGATCGGGAGACCGCTTTCTCCACCGTGGCCAGCGCCCATACCGAAATCATCGACCAGGTCGTCGAAGTCGATGAAACACTCATGGAACTCTATCTCGAGCAGGGAGAGGAACTGGAGCCCGCGCAACTCCACGATTCGTTTGAAGAGGCGCTGCGTGAAGGCCATCTGATCCCGGTCTGTTTCGTTTCCGCGAGGACCGGCGCGGGCATCCCGGAATTATTGACCGTCTTCAAGAAACTGATGCCGAACCCGCTGGAAGGCAATCCGCCCCCTTTTCTGAAGGGCGAAGGGGACCGCGCGCAGCCCGTCGAAGTGGCGCCCGACCCGGCGCGTCATATCGTCGGCCATGTGTTCAAGGTCACCGTGGATCCTTTCGTCGGTAAAATGGGGATTTTCCGGATCTATCAGGGGACCGTGACCAATAACAGCCAACTGTATATCGGTGACGGCCGTAAAGCGTTCAAGGCGGCGCATATTCTGAAGCTCCAGGGCAAAAACCACATCGAGATCGACCACGGAATTCCCGGCGACATCTGCGCAGTCGCCAAAATCGACGATATTCATCTCGATGCCGTGCTGCACGACTCGCACGACGAGGATTATTTTCATCTGATCGCACCGCAGCCGAATCCGCCGATGATGGGCCTCGCGCTTAAACCGGTACGCCGCGGCGACGAACAAAAATTATCGGAAGCGCTGCACAAACTCGCGGCCGAGGACCCGAGCCTTTTCGTCGAACATAATCCGGCCGCGAACGAGACGGTGATCCGGGGCATGGGTGAACTTCATCTGCGCGTGATGCTCGAACGCATGCAGGAGGTTTACCATGTCGAAGTCACCACGCACCCGCCGAGCATTGCGTATCGCGAAACGATTCAGGCCGCGGCCGAAGGTCACCACCGCCATAAGAAACAGACCGGAGGCGCGGGACAATTCGGCGAAGTCTATCTCAGAATCGCGCCGTTGGACCGTGGTTCGGGCTTCAAATTCGTGAACCAGGTCGTGGGCGGCGCGATCCCGTTCCAGTTTATTCCCGCCGTGGAAAAAGGCGTCCGCCAGGTCGTCGATTCGGGCGCCATCGCGGGTTTTCCGCTGCAGGACATCCAGGTCTCCGTCTACGACGGCAAATATCACTCGGTCGATTCCAAGGAAGTCGCGTTCGTCGCCGCTGGAAAGAAAGCGTTTCTGGACGCGATCAGCAAAGCCAAACCGATCATACTCGAGCCGATCGTGGATATCACCATCGAGACGCCGAGCGCGAACGTCGGCGATGTTACCGGGGATATTTCGAGCAAGGGCGGCCGCATCAACGGCACCGATACCGGGGCCAACGGCCGGGTACAGATCTCGGGTCAAGTCCCGCTGAGCGCGCTCAATAATTATCAACCCTCGTTGAAATCCATGACCGGTGGCGAAGGCTCCTATACCATAAAATTCAGTCACTACGAAGCGGTGCCCGCCGCGGTCCAGAAGCAATTGACCAGCGCCTTCCAGATCCATCAGGATGATTGATCCGGAACCAAGGTCGCCGCGGATCGGGGTCGGAGCCGTCATTTTCGATCCCGAGGACAGAGTATTATTGATCCGGCGCAATACCCCGCCGGTCCGAGGTCAATGGTCCATTCCGGGCGGCAAGCAGGAAGCCGGCGAGACCCTGGTTCAAACCTGTCGGCGCGAGGTCTTCGAGGAGACCGGCCTCGCCATCACGGTCGGGCCGATCGTCGCGATCGTCGAACGAATCCGGGACGGATTTCATTACGTGATCATCGATTTTCTGGCCGGCGCGAACCACGCCGGCGCGTTCGACGTTTATCCGGCGAGCGATGTGAACGACGCGCGATGGGTCGGCAACGGCGACTTGTGTGCCTATGATCTCGTCGAAGGATTGGCCGAAATCATCGCTGTTTCCCGGACCCTGAACCCAGGCACGCAAACCGGAGGGCTCCGGAACACGAACGGCACTCCGGCGGATTTTGTGGCGCAGATTGGCCCGGCGAACTGACGCGGATCGGACCCCTTGGAACCGTTCGGAAACCCTGTGCCCGGTGGGTTCGCGATCGAACTGAACAACGTGACCAAGAGCTATGCCGAGGCAGGCCGCGACCACTGTATTTTCCGGGAACTGAGCGTCCAGATTCCGCAGGGTGAAATGCTGGTTCTGCTCGGCCGCAGCGGTTCCGGAAAGTCGACCCTGTTGAACCTGATCAGCGGAATCGACTGCCCGAACCATGGCGACATTGCGGTCGGCGGACTCAATTTGACCCGCCTTTCGGAAACGCAGCGGACGCTCTTCCGGCGTAGACATATCGGCTTTGTGTTCCAGGCATTCAATCTGATTCCAACGCTGACGGTCCACGAAAATCTGCTGTTGCCGCTGGAATTAAACCGGTTCCCGCGCCAATCACGCGCCTCCAGAATCGATTCCCTGCTGCGGGAAGTTGGTTTGGAGGCCAAGACAAACGAATTTCCGGACCGCCTCTCGGGCGGTGAACAGCAACGAGTCGCGGTGGCGCGCGCGCTGGTCCATAATCCCGAGATCATCCTCGCCGACGAGCCGACCGGCAATCTCGATCTCGAAACCGGCCGTAAGGTCCTGGAAATATTGGACCGGTGCGTCCGGAAATCGGGCCAGACCCTGATCATGGCCACCCACAGCGAAGAAGTCATCGGCAAGGCGGACCGGGTGTTGCACATACACGGTTTGGGCTTGTCCGCATAACCACAGTTGTCGGGACCCGGCGGTCGCCCGGCAATCCATGCCGGAACAGGTTCTGCCGGGGTGACGGGCCACTTCGAATTATCCTGACTGCCTACCAGGCTGTCTCCATGTCTCCATATACCACGTTAGACCGAGGTGGCAACCGATGATTGTCGTAAGGTTCTTTCGCCGCTGTTAAATCCACCGAATGCCAAAAAAACTCGCCAGCGGATACCCGGACGGCTTCTTCTCCGGCTCCCATGTTGCAGGCCGATAGGTGCCGAATATACGATCCCAGAAATCCACGGAAATTCCGAAGTTGTGGCGCCACATTTTATGTTTATGGTGCAGATGATGAACCGGCCGGGAAAGCCAGAAGACCAGTTCTGGGCTCTCGTGCTGAAGCTGATGCGCGTATGCGCCAAATACGGCGGCCGACAGGCCGCCCGCCGCGAAACCGATCCCGGCTGCGGGAGAATACAAAAATCCAAACCAGAGTATGGTCAGGCTCGGCAGGGAATAATTCAAAAACTCCTCGAACCAGCCCTTCCCCGTGTCATCCTGATGATGCTTCAGGTGCTGATCACTGTAAACGATTCCGGTGTGCATCAACCGGTGCATGGTATATTCGACAAACGTCGCATAGATGACCGCGACAACAAACGCAAGCACGAATTCGATCACCCAGTTAATCGGCATCCTATTATCCTCCCCACCCGCTTCCATCCGGACCATCGCCGATTCGGTGTGAAGCGAAAAGTTTTGTCATCCATGACCGTTGACGCACCCGGAAACGACCCAAGGGATAACGCTATCACTCATAAACGGCGCCGCAGAGCCGCGGCGTGAATCGGCGAAAACGATCGCCCTGAAACCGGGGATGATTGAGCCGGATTTTCGACCGGCTGAAACGAATAGTTGCGCCCGTTAGCGAAAATCCGGCAATCCGCGGCAGATCCGTTTATGCGACACCCCCTGTCGGCTTTACACCATTACAATTTTATTATTAATCAGTTTCTCGTTCAACAGCGCTACGGCCCAGCGATTCCGGTTATCTGATATCCAGGAATTTATCCTGGCCGTGCCAGGTCGCCGCTATGGCGAATTCGCCGACCTGCTGCGCGATTTCCATAACAGCACGTGCGCGGCACAGGAAGAGGTCATCGGCGAGACATCCTGGCAGGGTTTGCGCCTGTTAATGGCCCACAATCCCGCCGTGGCCGCCGAACTCACCGCCGCCCGCGACAACCAAATCAAAGATCTCGAACTCAAGGCGCAAGGCTGGGCTGGCAAACTCGCCGGTCAGGACGCCGGTATCCCTATCGGGACCGCCTCCGGGATTCCAGTAGTGACCCAGTCGAATCCCCGACGCCGTCCCTATACCGACCGGGGCAATTGATTGAATTGATCCTGGCCAGGCAATACGGAAACGTTCGTTCGCGCTCCTCGGCGAAATCCAAAACGGTTAATTGGACGGGTTTCAATGCGACATGTTACCCAAAGACGCGTTACACGCTAGCGGAAAAGCCCCGCGGCAAGGCCGCAGGGCTAAATTCGGATCGTTGGAGACGATCTAACTCTGAATGGTTACACCGGTAGCCTGGAGTCCTTTGGGACCTCGCTCGATGGCGAAATGGACGGCTTGACCTTCAGCAAGACTCCGGAATCCACCGCCATTGATGGCGGAAAAGTGCACAAAAACGTCAGCACTGCCGTCCGCCGGCGTGATAAAGCCGAAACCTTTAGACTCGTTAAACCATTTGACCGTACCTGATACCATATAAATGACCTCTATAAAATAAAAAAATGGGTGTTCTAATTGCAGATGATGAAAGGCATTTACAGGAGATACCAAAGACGGATGACTACTGAAATAATCCAGACAACATATACGCTACATTATAACCTAAACGACCGTACCGAGAACTCGAACGGAGTTCTTTCATGGCCGGTGAGAGTCTGCCAGCGTCCACCGCTGGTAGACTCTATACCCGATGTGGAGGCATTGCTGGCATTTACAAGCTCCAGTGAAAAATATTTCGCATAAAAAAAGTGAGTCGCCCAATTTCGCACACGGTGGCGCGCGCCGCTAAAAATTATTGGTGTTACTTCTACCTTGTTCGATTAGCGCGCGGTCGTCATACGCCGGGAAGGTGTCCAGCGTCATGGATGACATACTCGAAGCCCTCCATGGTGCCTGATTCCGGCAATCTGCCTGCCGCAATGCCAATTTCAAAAAATTCGGTAATGTCGGCATTGAAGGCATCCCATACCACATAGACACTCTCATGGGCAATATCCTTAGAACCCTCATGGGCACCGCGGCATTCTTGCCGGAAACCTTGAGGTAATCTGCCAGAAGGTTCGATATGACTGGCCCGCACTTACACAGGAAAACCTAAAGCCTGGACTTATTTCGAGCGTCATCGAATGAACCATCGCGATGAATAGGCAATTCATCGATCATCCATACACCCAGAAACTGATCCGGTCGATCAAAATTATCTGCAATTCGCAATTTGGGCGGCGGGAAAAAGAACGGTGCGATTTGCAGATTCAAATGTCGCCAAGCAATGCCGGTTATGATTTTTTCATTGGTCTTCGTGGCTGAAAGAGAGGTCGTTGCGAGAAACCGGATTCCCGCATCTTTAACCTTCGACAAGGCGCGCCAGATATCTTTCTCGGAAAAATGGGTCAGCGCGTCCCGGCATAGAATCGTGTCAGCCGCTAGCAGGTTATCGACACATAAATCGATTACTCGAAACGTGTGTTTGTCATCACCATACAATTTCTGATTCGCATCGATGAGTTCACTCACGATATCACCGCCGATATAGCGATCGACCGGCAAATTGATCCGCGACATCCAGTTCCAATCGCCGCACGGGATGTCGAGCAATGTCTTGACCTCCAGTTCCCGTAACAGTTTCGGAAGTTGCTCTCGAATACATGTCGTACCCTCGAGGCTGGAGCCGGCTCCGGACACTGATTCGGTGCCCGCCCGCCATACCCCGGAACGGAAGGCGCGCTCGAACCTGCGCCGGCGCCAACCCAGGCTGTCGATTTTTTTCGTTCCAAGGCGAGTTTCGAGAAAACTCACAAAGCGGGCAAAGAGCCCTAACGAATAAGGTTAGATTGTGCGAGTGAAACGAGCCACAATCTGAGCCGTTTGTTGGACGAGCCCGTGGGTGGTGGGAAGAGAGTCTTTTTATAAGAAAATATCTTTTTGGTTTTTTCCAGGACTGAAGGGTTGCGAGCAACCCTGAATCCGGACCGGTGCATTCGAAGCTCGCGCAGGAGGCGAGTGCCGCGGGAAGCGGGTGTGTAAAAGGTGGTTCGAGTGGGTATTTTACCAAACTTCAGGCCGATGACGTCCCTCGGCTTGTGGGTACCGATGGCCAATCCCCCGAATTGAAAGAGGCGTTTACCTAACCGGGGCCTTTTATCCGCTTAGCCGGCCGGCAGCGGAGTTTCGAAGACGAACGCGCGTGGAATCCGCGTTGTCACGACTGTCATGGCAGCGCCGCAGCAACGACAGGTCAATTGCGGGCG
>JBGTCG010000187.1:0-15051 GCA_041748915.1 Methylococcales bacterium | reverse complement strand
AAATCCAGCCACTTCCGCATCGAGAGTCTGCAGAACATCAGACATCGTCATCTCACCCTTGTGTTCGCTTCTGGTGGAATTAACGTATCGAATATGACTTCCTGGCTACCTCCTGGCATGTCGTCTTTCCTCTTTGAGTTGATGATATAATATACCATTCATATGTGGGACCAAACAATTAAGTTATTGTCGTCTTGGCTGAATCACGATGACCTCTATGCCACCGCATGAAAGTTCGCCAATTGATTCGATCGCAGCCACTCCTCGAAAACGACCAGACTGAAAAGCATCTTGTGGTTATCAGACTTGCCCGAGCGGTGCTCTTCGAGAAGATGGCGTACAGCTTCCGGACTCAAGAAATCAAACATCAGGGACGATTTGTCCAGCAGGCGTTCATCCATATTATTACTCAGTGCGTTATGGAACCATTCGTCAATAACATTCACAGCAAAGCCCCGCTTCTTTCGTTTCAGGACCGCATCCGGCAGGAACCCTTCGGCGACCTTGCGGTGCAGCCATTTTCTCTGTCCGTAGCGAACCTTGAAGGATGCCGGCAGGCGCTCGGCATATTCGACGATCTCCCTGTCAAGGAACGGAACCCGCACTTCAAGACTGTGCGCCATGGAAAGCTTGTCCGCATACATCAGCAGTTCATCGGGCAGGGACGACCGGATCTCCAAAATCTGGAAACCGCCGAGTTCGTCGGTATCTTCCATCTCCGACTCCAGATCATTCCAGAACCCACGGATACTATTCCCCGCTCCGTCCGGTAGCACTCCTCCCCGGAACAGGCTGTCAACGGCTTTGCCGGGCAGGATGGAAAATACCTGTTGATAGCGCTGTGTGCGATCTTCGACACCCAGCGAATAGACGCCGCGTTTGAGTGTCTCGTTTCGTGGAAGACGGGCGATGCCGGCTTCCATGCCCTTCCTCAACCAGTTCGGGAGTTTCCGCCAGTAGCCGCCATAATGGACTCCGAGGTGACGCTTATAACCACCGAAAAGCTCGTCCGGGCCCTGCCCCATCAGTACGACTTTCACATCCTGACGGGCGCGTTCGCAGACAAAATACATGGCTACGATGGATGATGCGGCAATGGGTTCCTCAAGAATGGCAACGATCCTGGAAAGCGATTGATCGAAGTCTGATCTGCTAAGCTCCACCGGAACGTTCCTGGCGGAAAAAATCCGCGCTGTCTCCGAGGCATCGGACAGTTCATCATCCTTGTATAGAGACTTCCCGTATCCTACTGTATAAGTGGGCCAGGCATCCCCGTAGAGATTCATCAACCCGAGCAGGAGTCCGGAATCCACGCCACCGCTTAGAAGGAGTCCGAGTGGCACATCACTGATCAGATGGCGTTTTAGCGCTCTCTTATAGATTTCGAGTAGTTCCTCTTGCGCTTCTGAATCCGATTTCGCCGGCGAAAAGTGCCGAGGATTGGTTCGGTACCACCGCTCGATTCTCCACGATTGGTTCTCGAAGATCGCCATGGTACCCGGCGCAAGCTTCCGGATCCCCTGGTAGATCGTTTGTGGTGAAGGCGTGTAACGGTACCGCAGAAAGAGATTTAGAGCCGTCACATCGACTTCGGGCTGTTGCGGCAACGCGGAGAGAATCGGTCTGAGTTCTGATCCGAACAGGACAGTTCCAGATTCAACACGGTAATACACGAGCTTGATGCCCATGGCATCCCGGGAAAGAATTAGCCTCTTGTGCCTGTCATCCCATATCGCTAAACCGAACATTCCATTAAGATGATTGAATACACCGGTACCCCACTGTTTATATCCAAGTATGATTACTTCGGTGTCGCTCCGGGTACGGAATACATGACCAAAGTGTTCCAACTCACGGCGTAGCTCGGGAAAATTGTAAATCTCCCCGTTGAAAATCACCCAGACTGACTCATCCTGGTCCGACATGGGCTGATGACCGCCGTTCAGATCGATGATCGACAGGCGCCTGAAACCTAAACCAACCGGCCCGGAAAAGAAATGTCCTTCGTCGTCCGGTCCTCTATGTACGAGGGTGCTGGTCATGGTTCTAATTCTGGCCGGTATTACCGGTCGTTGATCCTTGAAATTATATTGGCCGCAGATACCGCACATGTTCGAACCGTCTCGGATTAGAAGCTAAAACCAAAACTATGGAAAAATGCTGATGGAAACCCGTCAACCGTCCAACAGCCATACAAAGAAAGCCACCGCCCGATCATGCGACGTTTTGGCGTACCGTTTTCGAATGGAGGAGACAACATAGACTTCTGAACAACTGCGACTGCGCCCAGCGGTGCATGGGCACGTTGTCCCAATTGATCAGGAGCCGCCGCGACCAAAACGAACCGTCGCGCTTCTGCCAATGACCCAGCACGTCGTCCACGGTGCTCTGTACTCGATCATCGAGTTCATTCAATTGGCCGTGTAACAGAACTCCAAGGTTAATGCACTCGGCGTAGTCATAAAGCTCCTGGCGATACACCGTAAGTCGGGGCGCACGGGTGAACGGTTTCGGTAAGCCGCTGTCGTCGAATAGATTGTGGATATAGTAATCCGTGCCCGCTTTGATCGCCTTGCGGCAGCCTTCGTGGCCAATCAATTGATCAATCTTGGCCAGTGCCTTCAGCACAAAACAGGTATGGAAGTGATCTACGAAATCCCTGACCCCATCACTGGCATAATACCAGGATCCGTTAGGCTGTTGCGCCCTTAGGACAAAATTCAAATTGCGCTCGGCGATTCGCCGGTATGCGTTCCGCGAGAACTGCACGGCGGCGCTCATCAGCAGAAAAGCCCGATAGGCGCTCGCGTTGATAACGCATCCGTTCGAGTCAAAGGGATTATATCCGGCCGCGGCGGCATCCGTCGCAACCTCATTATCCTGGATGTCGTTAACGGCGTGTTCGGCGATCGACTCCATGATCTCCAGCCACCGCTCGTTGCCGTCAATCTGATGTACGTAAGAAAAAGCCTCGTAAACGTATGGCGTCGTAGTAATCAGTGGCGTTCCGGCAGCCATCACCCCGGTCCGAGTGACCCAGTCGAACGGATACCCCCAACAGTAATGCCGGTAACCTGGACACCGAGTGGCTTCGAGAACATTCAGGAAATGGACTGCCCGGTCATAATAGCCTTGTTCGCCCGTAATCCGCGCGAGCAGTGCAAAGCCCATCGCGTAATGTGCGTCGGCAATCGGAAAACGTTGTTTTTGCCAAAAAAAACGACGACCCGAAGGAACGAATGCCTCACAAAAAATTATTGGAACAACCGCCAGGGTCCCGAGCAACGGTTTTCTGTAATACAAGGCCTTCGCTCTACCCCCGACGGGTCCCGCGAAAAAACTTTGATGATCGTATGAAGTCTCGCCGTAGGTATCGAGCCAGTCAATGAAACGGAAAAGAGTTGAGCGGATGGTATCGTCAGATTGCTGATTCACGATTGCACCGTTCCGGGAAAATTGAATTGTCGTTTCCATCGGCCAAACTCAATTAGAAGACGTTTTGGCGAATACGGCGAAAACCGTTCCAAACCGATCGGATAGCGCCACGAAAAACGAGCGCTGAAAGAAAGTCTGAGCATCTTTAACGGCCGATTGTCCAACCTACCCATATCGTTCAACCGGCAAGAAGTTGCTCATAGACGCCACAGGTGATATCCGCGACTTTTTCCCAGGAGTATTTTCGGTTACCGAAGTCCCGAATTTTTGCCGCACCGGATTCAAGATTACGGAACAGTTCACTGTCAAAGTAACGTTGGAGTGTACGCGCGAGATCATCCGCATCTCCAGGCCGGCAAATCATGCCCGTTTCGCCGTCTATAATATCTTCCCGGAATGAACCCACGTCGGTTGCAATCACCGGTAATCCAAAACTATAGGCTAAAAACAACACCCCGCTTTGATAAATGTTTTTATAGGGAAGAATAAGAACATCAGCGGATTTAAAGTAAACCTCGACATCCTCATCGGGTATATACCCGATTCTGCTTGCCACATGGTTTGTCAGTCTTTTCGCTTCGATAGTTGCTTCGATGTGCTCCCAATGTGACCCATGGCCTTTTTCTATTCGACCGGCCACTACGAGTCGGAAGCTATCGTCCCGTTGAACTAAGTGATCCAACGCCTCTACGGCATATTCCAGTCCCTTGTAGCCTGCCACTCTCCCGAAAAAAAGAATCACTTTCTCGGTCATGCCCAGGCCAAGCCTGGATCTAGCCTCGGATCTGGTCAGGCAGGAATTAGGAAGGGTGTTATTGATTCCAAACGGGATCACACTGACTTTGGCCTCGCTCACCTTAAACTCGGTCACCAACTGTGCTTTCATATTCTCTGTATGGACAAAAATGTGATCCATCAGGGCATAGAAACCACGCAGAGTCCACCGGTTGATCCAGCTGTCACAACCATCTCTTTGTCGTTCGTTTATATTATGAGCAGTGAGGACAAGCTTCTTACCGAGCAGTTTGTAATAGATATTCAGGAGCAATCGATCCATCAATAAGAATCTGTTCGCCCACAAAATGTGGAGAATTTTCGTGTCCGCTTTGGTTGAATACACGACCAGGCTGAAATAGTATCTACAGTTCCGGGCAACTTTCTGCACTAACGACGACTCGGGATCCGTGCTTCCTCGCAGGTTTAGAAAGTTAATTCTTTGATCGTCCAATAGCCTGGGCGAGACAAGTTCATCGCTGCCAATGAAATCGACTGTACCACCTTTTCGAACCAAGGCTTCAACCATGCCGAATGCATAGGGCCTGTCGCTTCCGCCCGTGAGTAATGCAACTTTCAAACTTTTTTCTCCTGAACCGAAAACCGAAGCGACTTGTGCTCCCGAAACCGCTGGATCGGCAGCGCTTTTCGCTCATTTTCCGATGCAGAGAAGTCCTGTTCCGGGTCATAAAAAATGATTTGACTACCCGAGTATTCGCATTTAAACGGGACATGAATGAAATGATTTAGTTTTTCACGGACGCGTATTTGAAGATCGGGAGGAACAAACAGCAGCATAAACCCCCCGCCACCAGCGCCGAGAATCTTTCCACCGACCGCCCCCGCTGAAATCGCTTTATCGAACATGTCGTCCACCTGACCATTCGACACTTTTGCACTGAAGTTGCGCTTAACCTGCCAGGCTTTGTGAAGCAATCGGCCAAACTCGATAATATCCCGGTCGCCGTACAATATCGCAATACCCTCATTCACCATTTCCGTTAATGCGGCCATGAGTTCTTTTTTTTGGTCTATATCCTGGACATAGCTTTGAGCGACCGCCGATGCCGTCCGCTTTATTCCGGTATAGAACAGCATCAGATGGGATTCCAATTGTCGTATCCTTTCGGTCGTCAAAGTCAGGGGCCGTACCGTAATTTCGCCGTTAGGGGAAAAGATAATTTGATTCAAGCCGCCATAGGCAGCTGAAGTCTGGTCCTGAGACCCAACAGTTTCCGTAAGTATCTCCTGCTCAACATGTACGCTCTCCATTGCCAATTGTTGTTTACTGAGCATTTTACCCCGAAGTCCGTACAAGGCATGCAGCAGTCCGACAGTGAATGAGGAGCTTGATCCCATACCGCCGCGCGCCGGTAAATCACCGACGTGATGAATCTCCAGGCCACGGTTCCAGTCGAGATAACCCAATATCCCCCGAACGGCCGGATGAGAAATCTCATCAATGGACTGGCAGTTTTCGCTTTTGATGTAGGAAATACGGTAACGATGTTCGAAAAATGGCGGGTAATAACGGCATGCGATGTAACAATACTTATCGATGGTGGTAACCAGCACACTCCCCCCATACTTACGATACCACGCCGGATAATCCGTGCCGCCACCAAAAAACGAAATTCTAAAGGGCGTCCTGCTGATAATCATCAGTTTGCCTCGTTCAATTTACCGTTAAAAAGACAACATTCCACAAGGTCACACAGTATATGGCCGATCGTAATGTGAGCCTCCTGAATATGCTGTGTGCTTTTACTGGGAACCATGATCACCGCATCCGCAATCACCAATGATCCGCCGCCGCTCCCCGAAAGGCCAATAGTGCGCATGTTGTTCTTTTTTGCGGCTTCTACGGCCATAATCACGTTTATTGAGTTGCCACTGGTACTAATACCGATCAGTGTGTCACCTGGAGATCCCAATGTTTCGACCTGCCTCGCGAACACGCCGTCGAACCCGAAATCGTCAGAATAGGCCGTTAGAAACGAGGTATCAGTCGTCAAAGCGATCGCTTTTAACCCAGAACGTTTGAAATCCCGTGACAGCGTGCTCACAAACTCGGCCGCAATATGTTGACAGTCCGCCGCACTCCCCCCATTTCCGCACAATAGCAGCTTTCCTCCCGCCTTGAATGACTCTGCAATCATTTTAGCGGCGCCCTCTATCGAGTTGATGCATTCTTCAGCAACCCGATTTTTGGTCTCTGCGCTTCGAATTAGGTGCGCTTTGGCCCGTTCGATTAACTGGACTTGGATATTCATTCAGGACCCTCCGCTTTTCGCGATAAACTTTCGATCATGGACGCTGCTTGAGCCAAATTGAACACTACGAAATCAGGACGCGTCAGTCGGCAAGCAAGAGGTTTCTTGCAATTGCCGGTGAGAATCAGCATCGTGTTTGCACCTAGTTTTTCCCCCATACCTATATTGCACTCCGTATCTTCGATCACAAAGCCATCCTGGCCATTGAATCCCAAATCGTTCGTCGCTCTAACCAGTAAAGCAACGCCGGGTTTTCGGCAGTTACAGTGACCCTCGGGTCGATGAGGACAATAATAAATGCCATCCAGGACAACGTTCTCCTGATGCAGTAGTTCAGGCATTCTGGCGTGGATCTGATCGAGCCGCGCGTTATCAATTAAACCCCGGCCGATCGCTGATTGGTTGGTAATCACCACCAGTCCGATTCCCGGCTCGCGCATTCGTCCCATGCCTGTTGCCGCACCCGCAAGTAGTTGTACCTAGCCCGATCAGAGATCATGCCGCTCCACAATAATCGTACCGTCTTGATCAAGCAGTACGATACGGCGGTTATTCAAATCTACGTTCCAAGAGGTCGCGAAAAAATTTCTCCGCCGCCGCATAGGACTCAGGTGTGCCGATATCGCAAAACGGGCCGGCCGATTGATAGCCGTAAAAATCGGATCCAACCCAAGCCGGAAAGATTTCCCGTTCAAGAGAAACTGCAACCGATTCGGGGATGGTCGTAAGGAGGCGGCTTGCAATCAGATACACGCCGGCATTGATCAACCCCGGTTTCGCACCCGCCTTTTTTTCGTCGAAGCGGATGATGGCCCCCTCGGCGGTAACCTGAACGCTCCCAAAACGCCGCGGATCCGGGTTATTGACCAACAATATCGTCGCCGCCGATTTTCGCAGGCAATGGTGCTTCCAAAACGCCTCAAAGTCAGCCGCGCAGTAAGAGTCGCCATTCAAAATAAGCGCGGTGTCTGATTCGATCAAAGGCAACGCCAAACGCAACGCGCCGGCCGTGCCAAGTGCCGTCCGCTCTTGCGAATAAACCAACTGGAGCCCTTTATACGCCGTTCCGAATTGTGATTCGATCCGCTCCCCAAGGTATCCGGTACAAAGCACAACTTCATGAATTCGCCAAGAGGCCAATTGATCCAAGAGATATTTTAGAAACGGATGTCCTCCGATCGTAGCCAGGACTTTGGGTTGGTCTTTCAACACCGGCCTCAGCCGGGTTCCCAATCCGCCGGCGATAATGATTGCGGTCAGGCTGTCTCGATCATCCATTTGGTTGTAAACCATTCGGATGTCGCGAACCAAGACCAATCAACCGATTACCGTTTTGCCTCGACATGCGAAACTATAGGACCTTACCCCAATAGTCCAACATATCCCCAAGAGTTTCCTTCAAGGGTATCACCGCGCTCCAACCTGTATCGCTCTGGAACTTTTGGCTGCACCCATAGATAATCGGTTCATCGCTGGGTCTCAATAAATCCGGATCTTGCCATACTTCGAAATTAAAACTGACCAGGCCGCGTAAAAAATCGACAATCTCCCGCACTTCATAGACTTTTTGTCCGCTCAAGTTATAGGTTTCGCCAACCGTTGCCCTCTCCAGGGCCAGGTCAAATGCTCTAATGACGTCCCTGACATCCGTGATTGCTCGTTTTGTTCCTAGGTTTCCGATCCTTAATTTTTTTTCGGTATTAATACCCTTGGAAATTTCCACCAATCTTTTCGTTAAATCCGAGCAAACGTCTTTGGTTTTCCCTGGTCCTGTAGTATTAAAAATCCGCACCGCAATCGAACGGATACCGAAATTCTTATAATATTGGTAACCCAGCATTTCCTGTGAAGCTTTCGATACTCCATAAGGTTGAAGGGGCTTTAGCGCGTGATCCTCTTTTACCGGAACTTCATCCTCGGTTACGTAACCGTATTCCGCGCTGCTACAAGCATTCAGGATCTTACAGTTCAATCCTAATTTCTTCACACCTTCAAATATATTTACCGTTCCAATGACGTTGGTTTCAATTGTATACCAGGGATCGTCCCAGGAAACCGTCGGATAGCTTTGAGCCGCCAAATGAAATATTTTTTCTGGTCGGAACTCCTCCAAAAGAGTATCGACCTTGGTCCGGTCTCGCACATCACATTCCAGGACCCACCCCTTGGGATGGGAATCTCGCAGATCAGTGGTTGGTCGAAAATAGGTAGCCAAAACAGTGTCGCCTTTCGCTTCTAACCAATGCACTAGATGGACACCCATGAAACCGCCGTATCCTGTTACCCAAACTCTGTTTGACAATTAGATGCTCCCAATGACGGAATAGGTATTGTAATGAATGATATTCCTTTTTGTCCCCGGGCATAAAAGTTATCTACGCAGAAGACATTGTATCGTGGGCTGACTAATTTGCCGTATTTTTCATATTCCGCAAGCTCGGTCCTTATGGAATTATCGAGTTAATAGCCAGATAACCTTTCATCTCGCAAGACTAAACAGAAATTTATCCCATTTGCCGCGCGCTAAAAGCTTCGCCGAACGCCAGTTATTCATGACTCTCTTCGCGCCAACCGGCCCCAACGCCTTCTCGAACGGAAGATACTTCCAGCCTAACGTAGGAGGATTCAATTTCCGTCCGAGACTCTCAGCCAAATCATTTATTTTGTATAAAAGGCCTTCATTAACTCCGTAGAAATAAGGCAGAAAGGTTTGTAAATACCTTATCGATGCAGATCTTGTACGTTCTGAATTTTCAAGCGATTTCAGATGGGCTAGGCTTAAACCCAAAGATAATACCAGCGTGTTCAGGCTCTTTTCAGTTTTCTCCATGTTCCAGTTCAAACTCCCGACAGTACCAATACGGTAATAGCATTTAGCGTCTCCAACAAATTTTACGTCTCTGCTTTGGGCGATTACTCTGCAAATGTACTCTCCGTCATCATCGCCGGAACTCGACAATCGTTCATCCCATGGGCCTGCCAGTTCGGTTAGCCGCCGGCTAACCAGCCAGACCGCGGGATTCATCCAGACATTTTCGTTAAACTTCGTAATTATCCAATCCACGGGCGTTAAATCCCGCCACAACGAATCAGAAACGAATTTCGCTTTCTCATGACGGAAGAAGAATTTGCCCCAAGCAGAGGTGAGCAAGGTAAGGGAATTATGTCCGTCACCCCCCGTTGCAAGCTGGCGGGAGATTTTCTCAGGGTGGAGAAGGTCATCTGCATCCAACCACTGAATATAGTCCCCTTGTGCCAGGCTCAGTGCATGGTTTCTGGCTCCGCACGCGCCGGTGTTTGCCTGCCTCACGACCTTGACGAATCTTGACTCCAGCCTCTTCGCAATATCGAATGTTAAATCGGACGATCCATCATCGACAACGATGACTTCCTTGTTTGGCCATTTCTGATTGATTGCCGACAACACGCTACCGCGAATCCACCTCTCCGCGTTATATGCTGGTATGAGAATTGAAACTAGGTCGCTCATTGAATTGCCTCGAAAACGGTATGATTTGTTCAGGGAAATAGTTTCAACTTCATCGAAGGGAACGAAAAATACCCAAAAAAGCTACAAATCCTGTTGTCGAACTCCTGCAAATTCCGGCGTTTTCCCAGCAAGTTGAAGACGCGGCGAATGTTGGCCAAAATCATCATGGCTTACCTTCCCACTCGTGAGGGCGCTTGTCCCTGGATGGAATAAGGAAACATCGTTCTCGCAAATATATCGAGGCGGTTCGTACGCTATCACCCGCGGCAACGTGAAACTGGGGTGGGTCGATCACTGCGCCGCGACAAATCTCCGCAAGTTGAGTGCTGACGCTCTCCATCGAAAAATGCCGGACGACAAATTCACGTGAGAATTCTCCAAGATTTGCGCGCTGATCGGGATGTTCGGCGAGCCCGCGAATATCCGCAACGAGACCGGTACCGTTAGGTCCATTGTTTCCGCGGCCGTAAATGCCTTTGTAGTAAAAGGAATCCGCCGTTTCCGGGGTAAGCGGGGCGGAAAAACCCTTTTCTCCAACTACTACGACTGGTTTGCCAAATGCCATTCCACGCAGTGCCGATCCCCCCATGCCGATTACAATGTCGGCTGAAGCGTAGGCTGGCCGGGGATCGATAATTGCCCCGGTTAAGACCACCGCAGGTCGTCCCAATTCTTCGTTGGTTTCCTCCGCTAGGCGTTCGAGCGTGGCACGCGCAGCGCCGTACCCGACGATCAGGAATCGCAGAGGTAGCTCGTGGCCCAACTTGCGAACAACTTCAATGGTGCTAATCAGACTTTCCGCCTTCATCCAATTCGCGAGTCGCGAAACGGTTACCAAAGTGATTTCCCCATCTTTAAGGCCGTAGCGTTTGCGGAAAGGCTCCGAATCCACCGCGCCCGGCGCATTCAAGTGGACGTCAACCGGTGGCAGAATAAGATTTGCTTTTCGCCAACCGGCCGCTCGTGCGCGATTGACTAGTTCAGGAGTCCCGAAAGTTGTCGGCAGCCATTTTGGCAGTACACGATTCAAGTTCATCATCATGTCCGTTACGACTAGCGGTATCCGCATTGGCAGATGCACAGCGTAGTATGCATCGAGGCATTGCCACCAATCCCAGACATGAATAACGTCCGGCCGTTCGCGCCGCACCACGTCGCGCAGCGCGCGCATCCTTGCTGGAGATGGATGGATGTATGCATCGGGCGCCGGAATAAATCGGAGATCGTTCGCTTTAATAAGCTGGACCATCGGTCCCGTCGAGGCGAAAAGCGCAACATCGAAACCGTGGTAGTCGCGGAGCGCCACTGCGAGTTCAATAGAATTCAATTGCGTACCGCCTACCTCTAATCGATGGGCATAGACAAGAACCTTCATCTCGGAATCTCAGATTCGATAAGAGCAAACCTAGTTAGATCAAAGCGGTGAAATGCTATTGGGCTCGGCAATACCAGCAAGGCAACTTTTATCAAAATAAAACCACATTTATCATGAACCTCATCGTGGACTACTATTCAATCCCATAGACTGCTGATAATGATTATTGCCTAACCGCTACCACATCAGGGATGTCCGGAAACTCCCAAACGCAAAGGGCTATTGGAACCTCCCGCCTGCGCTCCAATCGCCTTTGCGCGGAACCCAAAATCCTAAAAATTGCTGTCGAACTCAGGGGGTTTTTACGGCCAATATTTTCCTACTACCCGGTTAAGTCATGCCCTCCCATTTGGGAACGCAATTACCTAAACACGCCTCACAGCACGTTATGTGCCACGGAAAACTATTAATCAGTTTTTAGATAGTTATGAAATATCGAATGCCGTTATTGTAAAAATTTATGACAGACGGTGATCCGGCAACTTGCTTTCATTATCCGGTTTAGTCTCGATCCTTTCGCTTGTAGCAGTTGTTCTTTGGATGATTATGTGCGCGGTAATTTCATGTGGCGTAACGCCGAGGTTCAGGGGCGTGCCGCAAAGCGGGCGCGCCCGCTTCCAGTTGGACGGCATTGCGTGGGCCTGGATCGAGGGTGTAAGTGACGGCGGCGGTGCGAACAACGCCCAGTCGTCAGGCACAGGCCGAGACCGAGCCGCGTCGCATCAACGTAAGGACCGCGCTATTCTTGTCTTCTGCTCCGAGTGTGATCACAGGTTTTGGCGCTGCTGTGCCAGCTGCTCGGCCTGCGCGCGCAGCTTCTCATCTTGGGCGCGCAACTCCGGCGTAAGCTCCGCACCGAAATCCTCGGCCTCGAAGACCTGGCGGATCTCGATCTCGGCGTCGTTGCCCGGCATTGGGTCGGGGCAGCGCTTGACCCATTCGATAGCCTCTTCCTTGGACTTCACCCGCCAGATCCAGAAGCCGGCCATCAGTTCCTTGGTCTCCGCGAACGGGCCATCGATCACTGTTCGTCGGTCGCCGGCGAAGCGCACCCGTGCGCCCCTGGAGCTCGGGTGCAGGCCGTCGCCGGCGAGCAGGATGCCAGCCTGGACCAGGTCCGTGTTGAACTTGCCCATCGCCGCCAGTAGCTGTTCGTCCGGCATCTTTCCCGCCTCGCTGTCGCGGGTCGCCTTGATGACGATCATGAAGCGCATCGTAGTTCTCCTGAGTGGTAGGGAGCGGCAATTGTCCGCCGCTCTGTCTATTGGTCGAACGGCGCGCCGGCAAATCGACAGGCCGTCACGGCTGCCGCGACGGCGGGCGCTCAAGCCCCGGTGCCCTCCGCCACCAAATTCTCTTCAGGCCAGCGTGGCGGCGATGCGCTCCAGTAGCGCTTGCGCGCCGCGCTGGCGTGTCATTCAAGGGTACGCATCACCGGTCACAAAAAGCAGAGCGAGGATCGAGCGCCGCATTTTGCGACCGGTGTGCATGCGATTGTTGGGAGCGCTATACGGCATCGTTAAGGTCTATCGGTAACTTTGCAGCCTTCAGTTCCGAGGCTAATTTCAGTTTCCACGCACCTGCCGGGTTAACGGCGATATATTCAACCACGCCCAACGCCCCATATATGGACTCCCCCGTTTTGCAAGAGCTTTTTCGCATCTGGAAACAAGAAAGACAGACTGCGACAATATGTCCGGCCTGTTGGTGCGCATTTCGCGCTGGCCCAGATGACATGCGCTCGCCAGGTTCCCATTAGGTAAACGGCTTGTCACAGCCTTTCACGTTATCGGATTCTCCCGGGGACGGTCTGACCAGTTTCCATCCGCGTGTTCACTCACGCAAGCTTGGGTAGTATTTCCTCTGTCTGACCTGTCTATTCAACCATCTTTGCTGGGCTGCTTAGGCCGCCCGATACGCTTCGCCTTTGGCCAGCATCGGCCAGATGATCCGGGCATGCTTGGCTGCCAAGGCAACCACCGCGACATTCGCACCGCGGCGTTCCTGAAGGCTCTTGGCCCAACGGCTTTTGGCGTCCTCGCGTCGCCCCAGGGTGGCGAGCACACTGCAGGCGCCGTGAATCAAAAGCCATCGCAAGTAAACGTCACCCCGCTTGGAGATGGCCCCCAAGCGGAACTTGCCGCCACGGCAGAATGCTGTCTCGGCACCATTCCCAACCAGGCCGCAAACTGCCGGCCACTTGCGAATACCCTGGCGTCCCCCACGCTCGCCACCGCCGCGGCGGCGGTGAGCGGTCCGATCCCGGCCACTGCCATCAAGCGCTGTGCCGGTTCACTAGCCGCGGCCAACTGCGCGATCTGTCGATCGTAATACGTGATCCTCCCATCTAATTAGAGCCATTACTCAAGCAGCTCGGCCAGGGTCTCCCGCGCCAGAACGGGCAGGCCGTTCTCGGCATCTTCCAGAATCGCCGGCAATTGGCCGCGGAGTTTCTAAATGCCCTGCGCTACCACGATACCGAATTCAGCCAGCAAACCAATTCGAATGCCAAGTCTTCTCTGAAGAGAACCGGGTTTTGAATCGTTGATTTGCGCCCCGGGACTAACCTTTTTCACCGCAACGATGAACTCACTCTTTGGCATACCGACAGAAGTGCGCTTCATAAGGCCCGATTACCGCGAAGGTCGCTTTGCGGCTTCGCTTCAGCCATTGAAGATTGGGGTGGCCACAACCGCAGACCGACCGTACAGACGCGTCGATTCGGACTCGCAGGCTGCGTCGCACCGCGCTCCAGGAGATGCGGCTCACATCTCCCTGTGGTATTCGTGCACGAACTGCACGGCCATGGCCCCCTCTCCGACCGTCGAGGCCACGCGCTTGACCGAGCCCGAACGCACGTCCCCCGCCGCGAACACACAGGCGCGGCTCGTCTCGAGCAGTAACGGGGCCCGCCGGGCCGTCCAGTGCGCCGATCCCTGAACGGACGGGCCTGTCCGAACAAACCCGTTGGCATCTTTCTCGATCTCCACGGGCAGCCAGTCCGTACGCGGCTCTGCCCCGATGAAGCTGAAGAGCGCGGGCACCCGGAGCCGCTTCGTTTGCCCGGTGCGCCCATCCACGACCTCCACGTTCTGGAACCGTGCTTCGCCCTCCATGCGTCGCATCGCCGTCTTGTACAGCACCTCGATGTTTGGCGTGTTGGCGATACGCTCCGCGAGGTAGCTCGACATGCTCTTGTCCAGAGAGTCGCCGCGCACCAGCAGGTACACGCGCCGCGCCAGCTTCGCGAGGAAGACCGCGGCCTGGCCCGCCGAATTGCCGCCGCCCACTACCGCCACCTCGGCGTCCAGACACTGCGGGGCCTCGTTCATGGTGGCCGCGTACACCCCGCGCCCCTCGAACGGTTCGCACCCCTCGACCTCCAGCCGGCGATAGTCGGCGCCCGTGGCGATGAGCACGCACTTGGCGACCACGGACTCGCCACCCTCGACCTGCAACACTGTATAGCCGTTCTCGAAGGCGAGGGCGATGACGGGCATGGGCACCGGGATGCGGGCCCCAAACTTCTGCGCCTGGATTACGGCGCGCTCGGCGAGGTCGGCCCCGAATGGCACTTACTTAAGGCTGTTTGTCCGTGTTATCCACGGGCAAGCCAATGAATATCCATGGAAAGGTGGCTGGCGGGATGATAAGCTGGTTGCAACTAAACACCCGACCTTCATCCGGAGGCGCCAGCCATCATG
>JBGTCG010000186.1:0-11436 GCA_041748915.1 Methylococcales bacterium | reverse complement strand
ATGCGGACGGTCCACAATTACATCTTGACCGGCAAGGATGGCAAGACGCCGGCCGAACGCCTTGGACTAGCTCAGGCACCCCTGAACTACGAAGACATTATTTATTTTTCATCAACAGATTAAGTCAACGGCTTGGGATTAATCCAGCTCGCGATTTTAAATCCGTCGAAGGCACCAGTCCAGAGCCCGATCCGGCAAAATCCTGCGCAGTCCGCCGAATAAATAGGTCGGAATGGTCACGTAGTACCGAATCTTAGGACGCGGCGATTCCAGTGCCAGAATGACTTTCTTAAACACCGCTTCCGGCGGCAGTGTAAAAGGTACCGCGGGACCATCGTGGGTCAGGCGATCTTCGATCGATCGATAAATTTCCCGGAAAGGACTCGATTCCGGGTGAATGTTTTTTTTAAACATTTCAAACGAGTTCTTTCTGAATTGACTCAGAATCGGCCCCGGTTCAATGAGTACGACGTTGATGTTGGTGTCGTGTAACTCTATGCGCAGGGTGTCCGCGAGACCTTCCAACGCAAATTTTGATGCATTATAAGCCCCACGAAAGCTCAGGGCGACCAGGCCGAGAACGGAGCTGTTGTATAAAATTCTTCCATGGCCCTGTTGCCGCATCTTCGGCAAAATCAGATTGGTAAGTTCATGCGTACCAAAAAAGTTCGTTTCGAATTGGTTACGCAACACCTCCCGCGATAAATCCTCTACCGCGCCGGGTTGACCGAATGCTCCGTTATTGAATAAAGCGTCGAGTTTTCCGCCGGTTCGGTCAAATACGACATCGACTGCATGCCGGATACTGTCGCTGTCGGCCAGATCGAGTGGCAACGCTTCGAAACCTTGGTTCATCAGCCGGTCGACGTCGGAACTCTTTCTGGCGGTCGCGAACACTCGATATCCGCGTTCCCGGAGCCCGCGTGCGGTGACTTCTCCAATTCCGCTCGAACATCCGGTAATCAATATCGAGCCCTTCGGGTTCTGAGCGTCCATCGGATTTGATCAGGCTTTGGGTAGGGTTACCCCCAATTGACCTTGATACTTTCCTCCGCGATCCTTATAGGAAATCGAACACATTTCATCGGCGCCAAGAAACAGCACCTGCGCCACGCCTTCATGAGCATAAATTTTCGCGGGTAACGGAGTAGTATTGGAAAATTCGAGGGTCACGTGTCCCTCCCACTCGGGTTCCAGGGGGGTGACGTTCACGATGATGCCGCATCGCGCATACGTCGATTTTCCCAGACAGATCGTCAATACATCGCGTGGAATTCGAAAATATTCAACTGTCCTGGCCAAGGCAAAGGAATTTGGAGGGATGATGCAGATATCGGCCTTGAGATCGACAAAACTTTGATCATCGAAGTTTTTTGGATCGACCACGGCCGAATTGATATTCGTGAAAATCTTGAATTCATCGGAACAACGAATATCGTATCCGTAGCTCGATGTTCCATAGGAGATCACCCGGCCGCGATGTGATTCACGGATTTGGTCGCGTTCGAACGGGCTGATCATGCCGTGTTCTTCCGCCATTCTCCGGATCCACAGGTCCGATTTAATACTCATTATTGATTATTTTTGACCACAATATGGGGAAACAAACCGCGTTGATCCTTCTTTCGCAATGCCAGCCTGGCAGACATCTTTCTCGCGATGTCCCGGTAAATTCCGGCGATCTGGCTTTCGGGTTCCGCAATCACGCTCGGGTGGCCGGAATCCGCGTTCTTGCGAATTCCGATATCGAGCGGCAGCGATCCAAGCAGTTCAATTCCGTACCGTTTCGCCATCGCTTCTCCGCCGCCGCTCCCGAAAATCGCTTCCTCGTGCCCGCATTGACTGCAGATATGCGTGCTCATATTTTCCACGATGCCAAGCACAGGGACATCGACTTTCTGAAACATCTTCAATCCTTTTTGGGCGTCGAGCAGGGAAATATCCTGCGGCGTCGTGATAATCACCGCACCGCTGACCGGAATTTGCTGGGACAAGGTCAGCTGAATGTCGCCGGTTCCGGGAGGCAGATCGACGATCAGATAATCAAGGTCGGTCCAATGCGTGCTATTCAGTAATTGTTGCAAGGCATTAGTAACCATCGGTCCGCGCCAAATCATCGGAGTGTCCTCATCGATCAGATAGCCGATCGAAATCGATTGAATACCAAACGCGACTTTCGGTTCCATGGTTTTGCCGTCCAGACTTTCCGGACTTCCAGTCAGGCCGAGCATTAACGGCTGACTCGGCCCGTAAATATCCGCATCCAATATTCCGACGCGGGCGCCGTCGGAGGTCAACGCGAGCGCTATATTGACCGCGGTGGTCGATTTGCCGACCCCACCCTTACCGGAAGCGATCGCGATGATGTTCTTGATGTTCTGCAGCGGTTTCAGGTTCTTTTGAACCGCGTGGGCCGCGATCTCCGAAGTAATCTCGAGATCCACGGATTCAACGCCGGGTAACTGAATCAATTGATCTTTTAATTGCCTGGTCAGAGTTTCAATGTAGCCGTTGGCGGGGTAGCCCAGAACAATCCGGATCCGCACGCACGAGCCTTCAATTTCAATCTTCTTGACGGTCCGCGCGGAAACCAGGTCTTGGTCCATGTAAGGATCGACCCAGGCGGCAAGAATGTCTTCGATTGCTGTTTTCGTGTTCGCCATAAGATTTGGGGTAAATATGCTGTCTCCGTATAGACCAAGTCGATAGTTCCCGGGTCGTTCCCCAACGAAGCCCTCCGGGAAGGATATGCCGTGTATTGTACACAAAATTGCAGGGATGCAGAGTCTCGGTCCGGTCCGGCTTGGAATCCCGCGTTTTCGCAGCGCGGAAACGAAAGGTCTTCCGCCATTCCCCGGAATCAGCCCAATAAATCGTAAATATGGGATAATTCGTTTAGATTTTTATTCCTTAACTCCTCTGCGGTAAATGAACAAATCCCTGGAACGAAAGATTCTGGTAACCAGCGCGCTGCCTTATGCGAACGGTTCGATCCATTTAGGTCACTTGGTCGAGTACATACAGACCGACGTGTGGGTACGCTTTCAGAAGCAGCGTGGGATCGCCTGTTATTACGTCTGTGCCGATGATACCCACGGGACACCGATCATGCTGAAAGCCCTGGAGGAGGGAGTCTCACCCGAAAACCTGATCGACCGGGTTGGCGCAGAACATCGCGCTGACTTCGCCGAATTCAGTGTTGGATTCGATCATTACCACAGCACCCACTCCGCGGAGAATCGTCATTATTCAACCTTGATTTACGAACGACTGCGCGACCGGGGTTACATCGAATCGCGTACCATTACGCAGGCTTTCGATCCGGTCAAGGCGATGTTCCTGCCGGACCGTTTTATCAGGGGCGATTGCCCTCGGTGTGGCGCCGCCGATCAATATGGTGATAGTTGCGAAGTCTGCAGTGCTACCTATTCGCCCACCGACCTCAAAAACCCGGTGTCCGTGATTTCCGGAGAAAGGCCCGTCGCCAGGGATTCTCTGCACTACTTTTTTAATCTCCCGGCATTCAAGCCAATGCTGAAAGAATGGACTCGCGGCGGTCATCTGCAACAAGAGGTGGCCAATAAAATGAATGAATGGTTGGACGGCGATCTGCAGCAGTGGGATATTTCCCGGGACGCCCCCTATTTCGGTTTCGAAATCCCGGACCAGCCGGGCAAGTACTTTTATGTCTGGCTGGATGCGCCCATTGGTTATATGGCAAGCTTTAAGGCGCTATGCGAGAAACGCGGCCTGGATTTTGATGAGTTCTGGAACGAAGGAAGCGCAGCGGAACTTTACCATTTCATCGGCAAGGACATTATTTATTTCCATTCGTTGTTTTGGCCGGCCGTGCTCACCGGCGCCGGTTTCAGAAAGCCCTCGGCAATCTATGCCCATGGGTTTCTCACGGTAAATGGCGAGAAAATGTCTAAATCGCGCGGAACCTTTATTAAAGCGAGAACCTATCTGGATCACCTGGACCCGGAATATCTTCGGTACTATTTCGCGGCGAAACTAGGCAACGGCGTCGATGACATCGATCTTAATTTCGATGATTTTTCCCAGCGGGTCAACGCTGATCTGGTCGGAAAGGTGGTCAATATCGCGAGCCGCTGCGCCAGCTTCCTGAACAAGCGTTTTGACGACAAGCTGTCCGGCCACTGCGAAGACCCCGAGTTGTTTCACGAATTTATTGTTCCGAATACCGAAATCGCAGCGTATTACGAAGCTCGGGAATTCGGCAAGGCGATGCGCGAGATCATGTTTCTCGCGGACCGGGCCAATCGCTATATTGACGAGAAGAAGCCTTGGGTTATTGCGAAAGAGCCCAATAGGGAACTCGAACTTCAGGCCGTTTGCGGCCAGGGTCTCAACTTGTTTCGCGTATTGATCGCTTATATGAAGCCAGTGTTGCCGGTGCTGTCAAATCGCGTCGAACAATTCCTGAAATGTGGTCTTCTCCCCTGGCCAGACACGATGCAGCCTTTGACCGACCACAAGATCGCCAGGTACGAGCCCCTGATGACGCGTGTGGAAAAAATCGCGATCGATGCGATGATAGAAGCCTCGAAGGAACATCTGGAACCCGCGAAATCGCGCGGCCGGGCCAAAGTTTCGCTTAATGTCGAACCGATCGCGGAAACGATCGAATGCGCGGATTTCATGAAAATCGACCTGCGGGTCGCGAGGATTTTGAAGGCTGCCCCAGTCGAAGGCGCGGACAAATTATTGCAACTTACGGTCGACCTGGGTTCGGAGACGAGGAACATTTTTGCCGGAATCAAGTCCGCCTATACACCCGAGCAACTCGAGAATAAATTGACGGTCATTGTCGCCAATTTACGGGCGCGAAAAATGCGCTTCGGACTATCCGAAGGCATGGTTCTCGCGGCCGGTCCCGGCGGTAAGGATATCTGGTTGCTTCATCCGGATTCGGGCGCCGAACCCGGAATGAAAATCAAATAGTTCACGATTCGCTGGCTCTCGGTGCTCGATATTTTGCCAACCGGTTTTCAATGATCACAACCTGAATATTAATTTAACATGGTAAAAACCGAACCTAGGATACACGATGCGCAGACGGTTTCCTGGCCCACGCTTGGGATTTCAGGATTCCATTTTGCAGACCTGTTCGAGCCGGAACGGCTTGCGGTACTCAGTGACCGGTTCGACGCCTTTGTGCTCGAAAAGGATGCCGCATTATATGAAGCTTTTGAATCCTATCGTAACAACCTTGGCGCCGGGAGTTCGGCCCAGGAAGTATCCGATCTTCTGATTCGGATGGCGCCCTTCGTCGGAGAATTTCTGGCGCTCCTTTTCAATGTAATCGAAGCTCGCGCCGAGCAGATGGCCGCGGTCAAAAATGAAATCGATACGGTCGTGGCGTTTCGAAACGATATCGTGATGAAAGTCGCGAAAAAATTCCGGAACGAAAATACCGGCGATTGGGATATTGGAACCATCGATAGTAACCTGCGATTATTGCTGCGAACAGGATTTCCGACATTTGATCGAAACGGCGACCAGGAATACTGGATTGCTGCAGCGGCGATGGAATTGCAAAATCACATCCGGCATTGTCAATCCGGAACGGACGGTGAGCGTTCCGTCGGCGATTCACTCGCAGCCTTGCGCCGACGCTTGTTATCGGATCGCGACGCTTCCGCCGCATTCAAGGAGGCGCTGGCCAATGACACTTCGTCGGGATTTGCGGACAACTTGCTTGAATCGATCGAACGCTGGGCCTACCTGGCCGCAACGCTTCCGGAATTCAGTCCCGAGGCCAAAAATTGGATTTCATTCCGCACCCCGCAAAAAACTGATTTTTCGCACCTCGTCAACGTGGAAGTCCACCCCAAGAATGGCGTTACCCGCTTGATGGGGCCGCGGTCGCACCGGCGCAGACGCGACGGGTTTGCGCTGACCGATCGCAGGTACGAACAGCGCGATGTGCTCTATGAAGTAGATCACTGCATTTATTGTCACGACCGTGATACCGATTCCTGTTCCAAAGGAATGCGGAACAAAAAACAGGGAGGTTACAAAGTGAACCCGTTGGGCATTGATATCACCGGTTGTCCGCTCGAGGAGAAAATATCGGAAATGCACTGGCTCAAACGCCAAGGGGACAGTATCGCGGCGCTGGCGCTGGTCATCATTGACAATCCGATGTGTCCCGGTACCGGACACCGGATTTGCAATGATTGCATGAAAGGTTGTATCTATCAGAAAACGCAGCCGGTCGATATCCCGCAAATCGAAACCAGCGTGCTGACTGACGTGCTGTTCATGCCGTACGGCTTCGAAATTTACAGTCTTTTGACCCGTTGGAATCCATTGAATATCCGCCGGCGGCACGCGTTGCCTTACAATGGAAAGAACGTCCTGGTAACCGGGCTGGGCCCTGCCGGTTACACACTCGCGCATTATTTGATCAACGAAGGCTTTGGCGTGGTCGGCATCGATGCGCTCAAAATAGAACCCTTGCCGCAGAAACTGACCGGGAGTCAACACCGCTGCCCGGAACCGGTCAAGGACTTTTCCGAACTGTATGAAGACCTTGATAAACGTATCCTCGCAGGTTTCGGAGGAGTTGCCGAATATGGGATTACGGTGCGCTGGGACAAAAATTTTCTGAAAGTGATTTACCTGACCCTTGCCCGCAGAAAATCCTTCAGGATATACGGCGGAGTCCGCTTCGGCGGCACCATGAGCATTGACGACGCCTGGACACTCGGCTTCGATCATATTGCGGTCGCAAGCGGCGCGGGTAAACCCACGGTGATTGCACTCAAGAACAATTTGATCCGCGGCATCCGAAAAGCGTCCGACTTTCTAATGGCGCTGCAACTCACCGGCGCCGCGAAACGTTCGTCGCTGGCGAATTTGCAGGTTCGCCTGCCCGCGGGTGTGGTCGGCGGCGGTTTGACCGCGATCGACACGGCCACCGAGCTGATGGCGTATTACCCGGTTCAGGTTGAAAAAATTCTGCGGCGTTACGAAAAACTTGTTGAGGTTTATGGAAAAGACGCTGTCGTCGCCCGTTACGATGAAGAAGAGAAGGCTATTCTTTTCGAGTTTCTGGATCATGGCAAGGCCATCCGCGCCGAACGCGAGCGCGCCGAAATGGCTGGAGAAGCGCCCGATTTCCAGCCCTTGCTGGAACAATGGGGCGGCGTGACCCTGTTTTACCGGAAAGGAATGAAAGATGCGCCTTCTTACCGGCAGAATCACGAAGAAATTATTAAAGCGCTAGAAGAGGGTATCGCCTGGGCCGAGGGAATGAATCCCGAAGAAGCGATCACGGACCGGTACGGCCATTTGCAAAGCGTACGATTCGAAAAATTCGAAGCCGAAGGCGATCGATGGATTAGTGCCGGAACACGCCTTGAGGTGCCTTTGAGAAGCTTGTACATCGCCGCGGGAACTTCGCCGAACACGATCTATGAAAGCGAACATCCAGGAACCTTCGAAATGGATCGAAAGTTCTTCAAACGCCATGAATCCGAATGGAGCGACGGGACAATGGAACTGGTTCCGATGACCGACGAAGGCGGGCCGAAAATCGGCAAACCGGCGCCTTTTACATCCTACCTACAGAATGGCAGGTTCATTACTTTTTATGGCGACAACCATCCTGTTTATGCGGGGAATGTGGTCAAGGCGATGGCCAGTGCCAAGGACGGTTACCCTTATATTACGCGGTTGTTCGAAAAAGATATCCATGCGCTGCGCGAAGAAGATCAACCCGCACGGGAAAAGGCTTTGCAATCCTTGTTCGCTGCCCTGGACGACCGTTTGATCGCGACCGTGAAAGAAGTCCGGCGGCTGACGCCGACGATTATTGAAGTCATCGTGCGCGCGCCCATGCAGGCGGAGCGTTTTTTCCCTGGACAGTTTTACCGGGTACAGAACTATGAAGCCGGTTCCAAAATTATCGATGGCACCATCCTGGCGACCGAAGGGCTTGCGTTGACCGGGGCCTGGGTCGACAAGCAGAATGGGCTGATTTCTCTGATCGCGCTGGAAATGGGCAGCTCTTCCCGCATTTGCGCCTATTGGCAGTCAGGAGACCGTGTGGTCGTCATGGGCGTGACCGGGACTCCGACCGAAATTCCGACCGGAAAAACGGTCCTGTTGGCTGGCGGGGGCCTCGGTAACGCGGTGTTGTTTTCGATTGGTAAAGCCATGCGCGCCGCCGGTAACCGGGTAATTTATTTCGCCGGTTATAAAAATTCGTATGATGTATTCAAAGTCGATGAAATTGAGGCGGCATCCGACGTAATTGTCTGGTCGATCGATCCTTTGCCCGGCGCGAAGGCAATCCAACCCACCCGGGTGCAGGACAGGACCTGTGTCGGAAACATCCTTCAAGCGATGGAGGCTTATGCGAAGGGCGAACTCGGAGAGATATCGATCCCGCTGAGTGAGGTCGATGAAATGATCGTGATCGGCTCTGACCGGATGATGGCGGCGGTCAAGGAAGCCCGCCATGGACTTCTGAAGCCCTTTCTCAAACCGCACAAGGCGATTGGGTCGATCAATTCTCCAATGCAATGCATGATGAAAGGGGTTTGTGCCCAGTGTTTATGCAAGCATATCGATCCCGGCACCGGGGAAGAATATTTTGTGTACTCTTGTTACAACCAGGATCAGGAACTCGATCGAGTCGATTTTCCGAACCTGAATGCAAGGCTCCGACAAAATACCGTTCAGGAAAAGCTGTCCAATCTCTGGCTCGATTATCTATTTGAAGCCGAGAAGTCCTGAATAAATCCAATCCTGGATTGCTCAGCGGTCGGCAATCCCGAATGCGATTTGGTTGCCGCACAAAATCAGATGCGAACAGTGTAGATTTTGGCAGCGCTTCCAGCACTGCGGAAACCTCTGACTCCATCGGAGCTTTCGTAACCGCGGGTATGAAGTTGACTATCGCAGCATCGTTCCTCAGGCGGCGGAGTGCAAAATTTCAGCGATTAGCCGCCACCGATCGAGCTTTTGCTGTCTGGTCATTCCGGCCATCGCCGGACTGGTTGAAGGTAATCGATAATTCGGGAGCAGAGCATACTGATTGGAAAGCGTCGGAATGACCTTTCTGGTATATTCCCGCTCCGCGGCTAAGCCGTTAAAACAAACCGCTTGGATCCCGGGGGCGGCTTCAAAGAATGAGGAAAAATCATTTGCGATAATGCTGGCGGGCATTATCGCAGAATCCAGGCTGCCGGTTCGGACACAAGTCCTTAAGACGTCCCATAACGCGATCCGTTGACGGGTCAGCAGGCAAATTCGATCGCTATAACCGAGCGGGACGGGACTGCCCAGTAGATTCTCAATAATCGGCCAAAACGCATTGTGTGGATGCGCATAGTATTGGCTGGCCTGCAGTGAGGCTCGTCCGGGCATCGACCCGAGAATCAGGACCCGAGCGTCGGCTGCAAAAACAGGAGGGAAGCTACTGGCTAAATTGGAAGGGTCATTCCGAATGACCGCACAGGAGCTTACCATATCAGGTCGTCAGGGATCGTGAATTCCGCATATGCGGGATCGACTTCCGAATTTTGGCTTGCCAAGCCGGCATCCTGTAACAAGACCAGCGCGGATTCGTCGCGGGTTTTGATTTTGACGGCGACATCCGCGGGAACCATCCGGTATCGCTTTTCGCTGATGACGATCGCAAGCTGACCTTTAATGAGTTGACGCCGTACCGGATCGGAGACGTAAACTTTCTTGACACGGCCCCGGTGGTTGAAGTGGAAGGGCTCTCCTTCGCCGTCTTCGGGAATTAGACTTTCGTCGACTAATTGTTTGATTTGAGACTCAATCTCGCGACGTTTTTTTTCCAATTCCCGGCGCCGGTTCAGCGCCAAATCGCGTTCTTCTTTTTCGGCGATTTTGCGTTCAATCCCTAGTCTGGTTTGATCAATGGCGGGCGTTTTTTGATGCCGTTCGTGCCGGTTCTTTTTCGATTTGGACGCATTGGCCTGCTTGACCTGTTTGGTGCTGACCAGGCCCGCTTTGACCAACTGGTCCTGAAGCGATTTTGACAATGGGCTAACCTCGCGTATTGTATGGTTTGAAAAGTTTAGTCCATTTTAATTTAACATTAATTATTCCTCCGAACGTCGCTCAAAACGACCTATGGGTCACTGTGATCAGGCGTCTTAGTCGGCTCTAAAAGCAAAAGAAATGTCGACGACCCGTTAGCAATTTTATACGAATAATCGAATGCAGTTGATATCAGTAATCGACAAAATCGATGAAATTTTACCGCAAACTCAATGCCGTCGATGTCATTTTTCAGGTTGCAGACCTTATGCCGAAGCGATCGCCGCCGGAACCGCCGATATCAATCAGTGTCCTCCGGGAGGAACGGTTGGAATTCGCCGGCTGGCGGACCTTTTGGGAGTCGAACCAAAACCCTTAAATCCTCTTCATGGACAAGAAGGCCGGGCGCGAGTTGCAGTAATCATCGAACAGGATTGTATCGGTTGCGCAAAATGCATTCAGGCTTGTCCGGTTGATGCGATCGTCGGAGCACAAAAGCTGTTGCATACCGTGATTGCAATGGAATGCACGGGTTGTGAGTTGTGTATTCCTCCGTGTCCGGTTGATTGTATCGTGCTTAACGAGGTGACTGATGGAGACCCGCGCCAGGAGAACATGGCCTCGGAGGACAGAAAAGGTGTGGCCAGGCGAGCTAGGGCCCGTTATGAGGCGCGAAATCTTCGATTGACGCGACAAAAACTCGAAGCCGATGCTCGTTCCAAAACAAAACTGGACGCATTGCGGCAGAGCGGACTTTCCGCTCGGCAGAATGTTGGATCTGATTCTTCATCGTAGCTCGGGCTAATGAGAGTTCGATTCCGTGAATAGGCAAAAGCGCAATGCCATTTTTGAGCGCCTTGCGGCGGCCATTCCCGATCCTAATACCGAGCTGGACTATTCTTCGCCGTTTGAACTCCTGATCGCGGTGGTATTATCCGCGCAGGCGACGGATAAGGGAGTCAACCAGGCGACCGCGCGGTTGTTTCGGGTCGCGAATACGCCAGAGAAAATGCTCGCCCTCGGGGAAAGCGGACTCAAAAATTTCATCAAGTCCATCGGGCTATTCAACAGCAAGACAAAAAACATTATCGCGCTATGCCGGATATTAATAGACCGGCATCAGGGTCAGGTTCCGCACACCCGGGAGTTGCTTGAAGCGTTGCCTGGTGTCGGCCGCAAAACCGCGAACGTAATCCTGAACACGGCCTTCGGGAAAGCAACCATTGCCGTGGATACGCATATCTTCAGAATTTGTAACCGGACCCGCCTGGCGCCCGGGAAAAATGTGCTCGAGGTCGAGAAAAATCTTGAAAAATGGGTGCCTACGACTCATAAGAAAAATGCACATCATTTATTGATCTTGCATGGCCGTTATACCTGCGTCGCGCGCAA
>JBGTCG010000185.1:0-44266 GCA_041748915.1 Methylococcales bacterium | reverse complement strand
CATCAATACACAGGAAGGCACCGGAGCAATGATGTCGTACCCTTCATCAATCAGCCGCTTGAGTTCCGGGATATTGAATTCCTTGGCCTTCGCCACCGAATCCAGATCGCCCAATTCGAGTTTCGGCATGCCGCAGCATTGTTCTTTCGCGGTCAGCGCGATGCGAATACGGTTGTGCCTGAACACCGCGATCAAATCCTCGACCAGTTGCGGTTCATTATAATTACCGTAACAGGTGATAAAGAGCGCAACCTGAGCGCAGGTTCCGGCCGCGGATTCCGGCTCCGGCGGATACGGCTCAGCGGCCGCCGCAACCCGTTTACGCACGGTGTTCCGGTGATAGGCCGGAACATGCGCCTCGGGATGAACGCCGAGCACTTTATCCAGAACCCGCCGTCCCGCCGCGTTTCGGCTGGTTGCGTTAATTGCCTCGGCAACAATCGGGATACCGGCGAACTTGCCGAGGCTTTCATTGGCAGTCAGCAGACGGTCACGTGCGCGGTTTTGGCCTTTCTTGTGTTTTACGGCCTTGGCCCGGAGCATCAGGTGGGGAAAATCGACTCCCCAGGGATGCGGAGGCACATAGGGGCATTTGGTCATAAAACAGAGGTCGCAAAGATAGCATTGATCAGCAACCTTCGCATAATCCGCCTTGTCTACGCCATCTACCTCCAGGGTCTCGGATTCATCGATCAGATCGAACAGGGTCGGAAAGGCATTGCATAAATTAACACAGCGCCGGCAGCCGTGGCAGATATCGAAAACGCGCCCCATTTCCGTGTGCAGCGCGGTTGCATCGTAAAAATCGGGAGACCGCCAGTCGACCGGCTTTCGGCTGGGCGCATCGAGGCTGCCTTCGCGTTCGCCCTTTAGCGTATGCTCCATGTCAGCCTATCGTCGGCTAGGTTTTGAGCGAGCGGATAGCGGAACTCACCGACGCTGCGTTCATCACGATTTGCTGCATTCCGGCCTACATGCCGAGCGAATCGAGCGCCTTCTGAAAACGATTCGCATGAGAACGCTCCGCTTTCGCCAGGGTTTCGAACCAATCGGCAATTTCGCCAAAGCCTTCCTCCCGAGCGGTTTTCGCCATTCCGGGATACATATCGGTGTACTCGTATGTTTCGCCCGCAATTGCGGCTTTGAGATTTAGTGGGGTGGTGCCGATCGGAGCACCGGTCGCCGGGTCGCCCACCTGTTCGAGGTATTCAAGGTGACCGTGCGCATGCCCGGTCTCACCCTCGGCGGTGGAGCGGAATACCGCTGAAACATCGTTGTAACCTTCAACGTCGGCCTTTTGAGCGAAATACAAATAGCGGCGGTTGGCTTGGGATTCTCCCGCAAACGCAGCCTTCAAATTAGCTTCGGTTTTGGTACCTTGTAATGACATGATTTCCTCCTCACCAAATTGGGATTGAAGTTATTTTTCGATCAGCAGGGATTTCCGGGCTGAACCTGGATTTTATCATACCTTCCCTGGAACCGTGCCAAGATAGTACCCGCGCGCATTCGGCCGAATCACGTCACCGTATTGACGCTTTAGCGGTGTGCTGATACGGCCGCATCGCCGATCGGCGGATGCAATCATCGGCGAGACGCGTGGTTCGATCGGTACGACCGGGTACCTCGACACCGGCGCATATTCCGGCGGAGCCCCTGACTTGGCCCATCCGGAAAACGGGAGTACAATCCTCGATAATGCTGGGTTCTGATTTTTGCCGCAATTCCTGCGCGCCGCTTTCAACCCGTCGTATTTTTTCCATGTCCGGCATTAAGCCGGAATTTTAACAGACTGAACTTTTGAGGAGCCTATTAGTAATGAGTGTTCTCGTTGGTAAACCTGCGCCTGATTTTACCGTTGCAGCGGTACTTGGAGATGGTCAAATCGTCGACCGCTACACGTTTTCCGAAGCGACGTCCGGAAAATACGCGCTGATTGTATTTTATCCGCTCGACTTTACTTTTGTTTGTCCGACTGAACTCATCGCGCTTGATCACCGTCTGGATGAATTCACTCAACGCGGAGTGGAAGTGATTGCGGTGTCGGTTGATTCGCAGTTTACCCACAACGCGTGGCGCAACACTCCGATTGCCGAAGGTGGAATCGGGCCGGTTCGATATACCATGGCGGCCGACCTGAGCCACGCGGTTGCAAAGGCCTATGATGTCGAGGTTGAAGGCGGCGCGGTTGCCTATCGCGGAACCTTTCTGATTGATCAGAAAGGAATCGTGCGTCACCAGACCGTCAATGACCTGCAATTGGGCCGTAATATGGATGAAATGATTCGTATGATCGATGCCCTGCAGTTTTTTGAGAAACACGGCGAGGTCTGTCCGGCCGGGTGGAACAAGGGAGACTTGGGCATGGCGGCAAACCCTGGCGGGGTTGCATCCTATCTCGAAAGGAATGCGGTCAATCTATAAACGCGGCGGGATCTCCGGCGTCCGGGCCGCCGCGGGCTGAAAATGAATTGCGCCGGGCAGACCAGTTTGCCGGGTGCGGTTTTAATTCGTTAGCCGTTGCGGCTGATAAAATCAGGTGAATTACTTTCTACCAGATCGATCACATCTATCAATGATGCGGAGGTTTTCATTCAATGGCAAGAGTAACCGTTGAAGACTGTTTGGCTAGTGTGCGGAACCGGTTCGAATTGGTGCTCCTGGCGACCAAGCGAGCCCGGGAACTCAGTCAGGGCAAGGATGCAATGGTCGAGTGGGAAAAGGACAAGGCAACCGTCGTGGCCTTACGGGAAATCGCCGAAGGTCTGATCACCATGGATCGATACACCAAACCGGCCGAACCGGTTATCGAAGCGGTCCAGGCAAATCCACTGGAAATGCCTGCGGATGAACCACCGCCTGCCGAGGAATGACCACTGATTTCTGAACATGACAATTGGAATTATTTTTAAATTAGTTAGATGCGACGGAAAGCAAAAGGGTATGATAAACCTATCATAACCTAATCAATTCCGGCGGATGCGCGCGTTCAAGGTTCGCGTCCCTGAACAGTATGACCGATCTTGCGACCAAAAGTGAAACCGAATTACCGCAGGAAAAGCTGGTTCTACAGCTTTCGGCCGTATTGAATTCCTATCTGGATCGCGATCAGGTCGACAAAGTAATCGAAGCCTACCATTTCGGCGCGATGGCGCATGCGGACCAATACCGGCTCAGCGGCGAGGCCTACATCTGTCATCCTCTTTCGGTGGCGTTGATCCTTGCCGATATGCGCATGGATGCGAATGCGATCATGGCCGGAATTCTGCACGACGTGATCGAGGACACCGAAGTTTCCAAGGAAACGATTTGCGAAAGATTCGGCGAATCCGTGGCCGAACTCGTCGACGGCGTGAGCAAGCTGACCCAGCTGGATTGCAAATCGCGAGACGAGGCACAGGCCGAAAGCGTCCGGAAAATGTTTTTGGCCATGGCGCGCGATTTGCGGGTGATCATGGTGAAACTCGCGGATCGGGTCCATAACATGCGGACTCTCGGGGTCATGCCGCCCCAAAGAAGGAGACGAATCGCCCGGGAAACCATGGAAATCTACGTCCCGCTGGCGAGCCGGCTGGGCATGAACAAAATCTGCAACGAATTGTCGGAACTGGGTTTTTCAGCAATGTATCCGTTGCGTTACAGGGTGCTCGCGAAGGCCCTGAAAACCGCTCGCGGGCACAGGAAGGAAGTGGTCCGGACGATTGAGGCGACGATCCGGAAACGGCTCGACGAGAGCGGGGTGGTTTGTGAAGTCACCGGTCGCGAAAAACACCTGTTCAGCATCTACCGCAAGATGGTTTCCAAGCGGATTTCGCTGTCGGAGGTTTTTGATGTTTACGGGTGCCGGCTCGTGGTTGGAACCACCGACGACTGTTACCGCGCGCTCGGGGTCATGCACACGCTTTATAAACCGGTTCCGGGCCGATTCAAGGACTATATCGCGCTGCCGAAGGAGAACGGCTATCAATCGCTGCATACGGTGCTGGTCGGTCCTTACGGTTTGGTGCTCGAAATCCAGATTCGTACCCGCGACATGCACCGGATGGCCGAATCCGGCATCGCCGCTCACTGGCTGTACAAAGGCGAAACCAACGATCTGCAGAATAGCCAGGAACCGGCCAATGAATGGCTCAGAAATTTGCTGGAGATCCAGAAAAGCGCAGGCGATTCACTCGAGTTCATCGACAACTTGAAAGTCGATCTGTTTCCGCAGCAGGTCTATGTTTTTACGCCGAAAGGCAGCATCGTCAAGCTGCCGAAAGGCGCGACGATCCTGGATTTTGCGTACGCGGTACATACCGATGTCGGCAATTCGGCGGTGTCCGCGAGAATCGACAAATGTCTCGCTCCGTTGCAGACCCGTCTCGAAAACGGCCGGACCGTCGAGGTGATCACGGCCGAATGGGCGCGTCCGAATCCGATGTGGCTCAAATTCGTAGTAACGCTCAAAGCGCGCGCGGCGATCCGCACCTATATGCGTAATTTCAAGCAGAAGGAAGCGATCGCGCTGGGACGCCGCCTGCTGGACAAGGAACTCAGCGTAAACGGAATCCAGTTGTCGGAAATAGCCCCGGAGCGAACCGAGAGCGCGCTGCAAACCATGGAATATGCCTCTCTGGATCAACTGCTGGAAGACATCGGCCTGGGCAATCGGATGCCGTTCCTGGTCGCCAAACGCTTCGCCGCGGGCGATCAACTCCCGGATGCGTCGAATGGAAATGCCGGACGGGCATCCTGTTCGCCGCTGATCATCAAAGGTGCGGAGGAAATGGTCATCAACCTCGCGAAGTGTTGCCGGCCGATTCCCGGCGATCCGATCGTGGGATTTTTCAATCCGGGCAAGGGCATCGTGATCCATCTGAGCGATTGCAAAAATGCGCGGATCAAACAGCGGCACAATACCAGTTGGCTCGATGTCGAATGGGATCAGAACGTCGAACGGGAATTCTCGGTCGAGGTTCGTCTTGAAGTCAAGAACAAGCGCGGTACTCTCGCCACCATCGCGACGACCATTTCGATGCTGGATTCGAGCATCGAAACGGTCGATATAAGGGACCAGAACGACGAAATGTCGGTCGATTACATCACTTTCACGGTACGCGATCGTGTCCATCTCGCGCGCATCATGAGAAAATTGCGCCGGCTGCCGATCGTTGTAAAAATATCGCGTGTCAAACTCTGACGCCGCCGGCGACCGCCGGCAAGCGGAGTTCTGATTCAGTTTCACCCCTTGACGGGGTTGGGCGCAGCACTATAAATCAATTTATTTTTTTGCGGCGAACCGTCGTTCGCAGGCGCATTGAGTACATTTTGGGTACGGCATGAAAAAAGAAATCATCTCCACAACGGATGCCCCGCAAGCGATCGGGACCTATTCACAAGCAGTTAAAATCGATCAGGTAGTCTATCTATCCGGCCAGATTCCGCTTGATCCGAATTCCATGGCGATCGTCGAAGGCGGGATCCGGGAACAGATCCACCGGGTTTTCAAAAATCTCGCCGCGGTTGCCGCAGCCGCCGGCGGATCTTTGAACGCATTCGTCAAACTGAATATTTATCTCACCGATCTTTCCACCTTCCCGTTGGTCAACGAAATCATGGCGGAATATTTCGCCGAGCCTTATCCCGCGAGGGCCGCGGTGGGTGTCGCATCCTTGCCCAAGGGTGCCGGCGTTGAAATGGACGCGGTCATGGTTGTCGGCATTTCGGGGACATAAACACGCGATTGGTCGCAGCCCGACGTTCGTTGAACGCAACGCTCCTGGTTCCGGAATCAGTCTCGGTCAGTCAGCTTCCGGGGGTGGGTTCAAGGCTGACCTCGCGCCTCGATAAACTCGGGATCCGCTCAATCGCCGATCTTTTGTTTCACCTGCCGTTTCGCTATGAAGACCGGACCCGGATTTACCCGATTGGCACGGTGCTGCCCGGTCAGAAAGCGCTGATCGAAGGCCAGATTGAAATTGCGGAAATCCTGAATCGCCCGCGGCGTACACTGTTTTGCAGAATTGCCGACGAGACTGGATTCCTGAACCTGCGTTTTTTTTATTTCAACGCCGCGCAAAGAGCGGCGCTGCAAGAAGGGCGCGCGCTGCGTTGTTTCGGTGAAATCCGTACCGGCTACAATGGCCTGGAAATGATCCACCCGGAATACCGCCCGGTTGCAGCCGGGCAGATCGCGGATCAGGATGAACTCACACCGATTTACCGCCTGACCGAAGGCATCCGTCAAGCCCTGATGCGGCGATTAGTTACCCGCGCCGTTGCCTGGTGGAAGTCGGCTGATGTTGCAAAATTACAGGACTGGTTGCCCGCGTCGATAGTGCAGGCCATGGACTTCCCGAGCCTCGAGGCCGCGGTCGATTTACTGCATGCTCCGTCGGCCGGGATTTCTTCCGGGCGGCTTTCGGCCTGGAGGCATCCGGCACAACAACGGCTGATCTTTGAAGAACTGATCGCTCATTATTTGTGTCTGAGCGAAGCCAGACTGCGAAACCGCGAAAAAAGAGCCAGAATCTTTCACAGACAATCCCCGGCGATCGAACTTTTTCTGCGCGGATTGCCGTTCGAACTGACTTCGGCGCAGAGGCGTGTCATTGATGAAATATTCGCCGACCTGGCCTCGGGATACCCGATGACGCGGCTGGTTCACGGCGATGTCGGTTCCGGCAAGACGGTCGTGGCGGCCTGTTGTTCGCTCGCGGTGCTCGCCGAAAGATGGCAGGTTGCGGTGATGGCGCCGACCGAGCTGCTTGCCGAACAGCATTTTCGCAGTTTCAGCACATGGCTGAAGCCGATGCGGTTTCAGATCGGTTTTTTGTCCAGCAATCAAAGCGACAAGGTGCGCCGGGAAACACTGGAATCGGTTCGAGACGGAGCAATGGATGTCGTTGTCGGAACTCATGCGTTATTTCAGGAATCCGTGAAATTTTCGCAATTGGGTCTGGTGGTCATCGACGAACAGCATCGTTTTGGCGTCCACCAAAGACTGGCCCTACGCGAGAAGGGAATCCGCCACGGTTGTCATCCGCATCAATTGATCATGACCGCAACTCCGATTCCGCGGACGCTGGCGATGTTGCGGTTTGCGGACCTCGACATCTCGGTCATCGACGAGCTGCCGCCCGGCCGCACGCCGGTCGCCACATCGATCATTCCGTCCTCGCGGCGCGATGAGGTCATTGAACGCATCGCAAACTGGGCGGCGCAGGGTCACCAGGCCTATTGGGTGTGCACACTGATTGAAGAATCCGAATATTTACAGTGTGAAGCCGCGGAAAAAACGCACGATAAGCTCGCCGAAGCACTTCCCGGGCTTCGGGTCGGTATGATCCATGGAAAAATGACCTCGATCGAAAAAGAATCGGTCATGCAGTTGTTCCAACAGCGGCAGATCGATTTGTTGGTCGCGACGACCGTGATCGAAGTCGGCGTTGATGTTCCGAACGCGGATTTGATGGTGATCGAGAATCCGGAACGGCTCGGCCTGGCTCAACTGCATCAACTAAGGGGCCGCGTCGGACGCGGTGGCGGAAACAGTTTCTGTTTGCTGTTATTTCAGGCGCCGCTGTCCAAACCGGCGCGCGAGCGGCTGTCGATATTGCGCGCAACCAACGACGGTTTCCGGATTGCCGAAAAAGATCTCGAGTTGCGCGGGCCCGGTGATGTATTGGGAACCCGCCAGACCGGGCAGATTCAGTTCAAGCTGGCGGACCTTGCCCGCGATATTCCGCTGATGGAACCCGCGGTGGCGGCGGCGCGGCGAATTCAGGCCGAATATCCGCACCATATCGAACCGTTGATCCGGCGATGGATCGGCGACGCTTCCAAGTTCACCGATGTTTGATGCGGGGCGAGTAAACCGTTGCATTGCAGGACGGTTGATGATTGACATCATCGTCGGGCATTTCCGTTACTTTCTCCGGCCGGACACGCGGTCCAACTCGGGATTGTCGCCAAACGAATCCGGGGTGATTTCAGTTGGATAAACGAAGCGTTATTTTTTGGCGGCAGCCAGCCTGGTACCCCGATCGCCGTGGAGTTAAAAATGATATTCCGCGGGCTGCCGCCTCCTGGATTTTCGAGACTTCTTCGTTAACCCGGAGGCTGAAAAAACGTTGCGGAATTAATTTCCGGGTTGCAGTGTTAAATCAAAATTGGGCCAGACCCTGGCCCGAGGAAGCCCGGATCCTGCTGATCGAAAGAAATCGATACGCCCTGGTGCGCGAAGTCCAGTTATTCTGTAGCCGACAGCCTCTGATCGTCGCCAGAACCGTGATTCCCCGCGAAACCCTGAAAGGTGCGCAACGCAGACTGTCATCGCTGGGAACCCGGCCCTTGGGAGAAATCATTTTTACTTATCCGGCCTTGCAGCGTCACCGGCTCGACATCGTGCGGGTTCAAGCCCAGGACTGGAATTCACAAACGGCCGGACGCCTGGCAATCGACCAGCCGGTCTGGGGGCGACGCACCGTATACGGTATCGCGGGCCGGAAATTGCTGGTCTGCGAATTCTTTTTACCCGCGGTGCTCGGAAGGTAAAACAATGTGAACAGCGATCTGACCCTCATCGAATACCTTTACGACCGGATCTATCAGTACTGGCGCTTGATGCGATTTCACCGGCCGATCGGGATCTTTCTGCTGCTATGGCCGGCCTTGTGGGCGCTGTGGATTGCGGGTAAAGGCTCGCCCGACCCGTTGGTGGCCGCGGTAATCGTGGCGGGCGTGGTGGTCATGCGGGCCGCGGGCTGCGTGATCAACGACTATGCCGACCGGCAATACGATCCGTTGGTATCCAGAACCCGCAGTCGTCCGATCGCGGCGGGCCGGGTCGATAAAAACGAAGCCATGCTCTTGTTCGCGCTGTTGTGCCTGATCGCATTCGGCCTGGTGCTGCTGCTGAATACCCTGACCATCCTGTTGTCCTTTGTCGGCGCCTTTCTCGCGGCTTCCTACCCGTTCATGAAGCGTTATACCTATTTGCCGCAAGTCTATCTGGGGATGGCTTTCGGCTGGGCCGTGCCGATGGTTTTCGCCGCGCAAACCGAAACCTTGCCGCGGTCCGCCTGGCTTTTATATATTGCGACAATACTTTGGGCGCTCGCTTATGACACGATGTATGCGATGGTCGACCGGGAGGAAGACTTGAAAATCGGCGTCAAATCGACGGCCATTCTGTTTGGGGATCTGGACCGGCTGTTCATCGGCATCATCCAGGGGCTGGTTTTATTAACCCTATGGCTGGTCGGTGATACCGAATCTTTCGGTTCCCTCTATAACTACAGCCTGGTCGCGGGGGCGGCCCTGGCGATTTATCAGCAGACCCTTATTTTTGACCGGTCCAGGGGAGGGTGTTTTCGAGCGTTTCTGAACAATAACTGGTTTGGGGCGGCAATTTTTATAGGTATTCTGATGCAGTATCGGTTTGGCTAGGGAAACACTGAATAAATCCATCCAGGACTACTAAGCGGTCGATTTTGGCGACGTATCCCGCACTGCGGGAAGCTCTGATTTAATCATAGCTTCCCTGTAATGGCGTGATATCTTGTCGTATATTTAAGCAGTGTTCTCCCCGCGACTCCGATCAAACCCGGGCGGAACGGATCGTTATTAAAAAATCAGCGGCAAGTACTCGACTTTTTCGCGTAAATACATAAGGACCTCGCGTCCACTCTTCAAATCAGCCAATTGTTCCGGATCCGGACAATGATCCGGATCCAGCAGCGTCCACCGATGCAACAATGATTGAAGCTGAAAACGCTGTTGCACTGAAAAGCGCCAGCGGCGGTCAAAGCGTTCGAATCGTTCGGTGCGTGGCGCCTCCACAACGGCCGCCAGCTGTTTCTGCTGTTCAAGCAGAATTTCGACCAATCCAATTCGCTGTTCGATCAGGTCCGCTACGGAATCCGCCCGAAGTGAATCCGCGGGGCTCGTTCCGTTATCGGAAACGACTTTGAGGCACTGGATCAGTTCCGAGGTCGAAAATCGCAATGCGGTTTCATAGAATCCGGATGCTTCCATATCGTACAGTGCCTCGACTTCGTACCGGTTTTCCGGACGCGACCAGGTCACGAGGGTCTCGGTGCCGCAGGGCGGAGCGCCGATCAGGGACGGATACCAGCTTCGCTCCCGATCCCGGTCCATGATTTTGTGCGCCAGACAAGCCTCGCCAACCGGTAAATCCCGGTGGCCGGCCACGCCGACGTTCAACCACACGGCGCCTTTGGACCGGTTAAAGATCGCGTGAGTGTAGGCTGCGCCGGCGGCCATTGCGGTCTTGCCGATTCCGGTTACGGTCAGGGTTATCGATTCATTGCGGTAAATCGGAAAGGCCGGCTCATCGAGCAGACGCAATAGACGATAGCGTTTGATCAAGGGCTTCGCTTCGCAGGGCAATGCAACCATGAAGTGAGTAAGCGGTTCGCCCGAAAACGGATTATTCATGTCGACTGTTCACGAAAGCTGGAAAAAAATAAAATTAATCAGCAAATTAAAAATCAAACAATTCCCGACATTGTTGTTCGAATCAATTTCGCCTACAGTATGTTTCTTTAGTTGTTGTTGGGAACCGAATGACCATGTCAGTACAAGAACAATCCGGATCGGAACGCCGGCAGCAAACCTGGGCGATGATCCGTGAACTCCTGCAGGAGCGGCAGCAAGTTTGGTCGCTGTATTGTACCGTAGCCGGTTTGGACCCTTTTACGTTGGACAAACCTGTCGAATCTCAGGTCCAGGAATTTTGTCAGGTCCTTGTCGACTATATTTCGCTCGGCCATTTCGGTATTTATCAGCGGATTGCCGACGGTAAGGAACGCCGGACCAAAGTTCTTCAAAAGGCGGAGGAAATTTATCCGCGCATCGCCAAAGCGACCGACTGTGCGATTCATTTCAACGATAAATACGAGAAATTGTCCGGCGACGCGATATTAAGCTCCTTATCGGTAGATTTATCCCAGCTTGGCGAGGAACTCGCGACCCGCATTGAACTCGAGGATCAGCTAATCGAGGCAATGGTCGCGTGATCCGCTGAATAAATCCATCCAGGAGTTCCCAGCGGTCGTCAACCCTGCCAATGCGATTGGCAGGGTTGCCTCATAAAATCAGACGCTTACAGCGTCCGATTTTGGCAGTGCATCCCTGCACTGCGGGAAGCTCTGAACTAATCAGCGCTTTCCTAAAGTGCTGATTGTGTCCTGTCGTCTTACCCTCCTCGTAAACCAGACGAGGTCAAGGGAAGATTGGCGTCACTGGTTTTCCTGGCGCGGCGTCTCTGTCACACCGGCCGGTGGAATCTGAACTTCCGGAGCCGCCGCTTTTTCCGGGGTCGCTGGTTCCGGTCTCAGATCCGGCGGCGCCTCGCGGACTCTGCGGAGTCTGTTCGCCAACCCACGGAACGCCGCTTCGAGCGATTTTTCCATCACCGCATCATTTCCCATCGAAACGATGACCCGGGTAAGTTCCGGGATACTGATATTAGTCGAACTCAGGTAAACCGGCTGAATATATAACACCGAATGGCCCAAAGGCATGATCACCATGCGCCCGAGGTTTACCCCCGCGCCGTGCTGATCCCACAGCGTGAATTGCTCCCGAATGACGGGATCCTGATCGATCAGCGCACTGATCTGGGCAGGTCCGTCCACCTGAACATCCTTCGGGAATTTGTACATCGCAATTTTATCCGCAGAGACCGCACCGCAGTTTTCAAAGTTAAGCGAGCCTGCTATTGCCAGTACGCTGAGATTATTCCGGCGGATTGGAGTCATCGGATCGGCCAGGATAAACTTTTCCAGATCCGGACAGCCTTCGATCGAAGTGGTCAGGTAATACGGCATCATCCGCTTGGATCGAACTTCCGGAAAATCCCAGGTCTCCGCCTGCTGATAAAAAAGTGCGGGTTCGCGTTGATGATATTTGGAATAGATTCGCAATTGGTGATGAAATAAATCCCGTGGATAACGTAGATGAGATTTCAATTCTCCCGGAATATCCGCGAGAGGCTTGAAGAATCCGGGATACGCCCTGCGGTAAGCCGCCGCGATCGGATCGTGCGGATCGACGATGTAATAGTCGACCGCCCCATTAAAAGCATTCACTATAATCTTGACCGAATTGCGGATATAGTTGATAGACACATCGACCTCGCCTGAATCCACCGGAAATTTAACCGTCAGCGATTTCGCTACGGGATATTTATCGGATACGGTATAGGCATCCTGGATCCAGTACAGGTTTTTTTCCGTCACCACCAGATAAGGATCACTGTCCAATGCCAGAAAGGGCGTCAAAGTCGCAATACGATTCCGCACGTTGCGCCGGAACAGCATCTGGCTTTGATTGTTGATATTGGTCGAAAAGAAAATTTTTTCATCCCGGAAATAGACCGCAAACAACAGCTTTCTGAACAGCGACGAGATCGGAATTCCGCCCGCTTTCGCCGAATCGCCTTTGGCAGCAGGGGCGGAACCAGATATGTTAATGACGGTGAGTTCATTCGGAACGATCGCGTAATCATAGGTCTCAAACCCGTAATAGATGTCCGGGTTCTCGATCTTCAAACCGACCGTCGAGACCAGGTTCAGATCGCGCAGATACCAGTCCATCGGTTGATAGCCGTCATGCGCGGCAGGCGTCATCACCGCCCCATAGCCATGCGTGTATCTGAGATGAATGTTCTCCCAGGTATGGGTTTCCGCGGGCAGCTTGTCGATATTCATTTCGCGGGCACTCAGATTGACCTGCTGGATGACACCATTGATTGGATAACGGTCTTCATCGACATAGGAAAATTTGTAATAAGGGCGGATGCCTTGCAACTGGTTATAGACATCATCGAGGAGTTCACGATCCCAAACCGGAATGTTCCGTAAATGTTCTTTATTGGCCCACTGTTCAAGGTCGCTTTCGGGCGCCAGAGAGACGTCGAAATCCAGGGTTTTCACGTCGTTCAGTTTATAGGCCGCCAAGGTTGCCTCGATATTGTTCTGCATGTAGCTCTGTTCGGTCCTGACCGGATTTGGCCGAACAATGAACCTGGTCATCAGATAGGGAATAATCGGCACATAGCGAAGCCCCAAGGACGCCAGAAACAGGACAAGAAAACCAAACAACGGCCATTTTCCGGTTCGCCCCTGGCTATGGATTAATACAATTGCCGAAAACGCCGCGCCCAGAAAGGTGAGCATCGCGGTCCAGATCAGGGGCAGGTGATAGTTGATCTCGACGAACCCCGGCCCGAAAAATACCGGTTCATGGCCATCTGTGTACAGCAGGCTAAAACGCTGCAACATAAAACCCCAGCCGACCAACAGGCAGACGGCCAGGACCAGGCAGGTCAGATGGATCCTTACACCGCGCGGGTAGCGTTCATCGTCGCCAGCCAATAAATGGTGTTCCAGCCAGTACAGGAACGCAACCGCAATCAGCAGAATCGAAAATACGGTTAGGAGTTCCTTTTGTATCAGCGAATAAATCGGAAACGAAAACAGGTAAAAACTGACGTCGTATTGATAATAAGGATCCATGATTCCTGTTTCCGGCGCATATAAATACAGCAGCGCGGCTTCCCACTGGTGATAGAACGGTATGGCAATAATAACCGCGAGAATCAGCGAAAGTATCGAATATACGTCCAGCGCTCCGCTTTGAATCTTGTGGACTAATGTTCTCCTTTTAACCGACTCCCGGTCCATGACCGAACTGGCCACGCCAAGGAAATTCGACGCGACCCAAAAATTAATAAAAAATATCAGGAAGAATAATAAAGTTACGCCACCGGAGATAAAATAGCGATACAATAAACGTAACCAAAAATAGCGTTCAACCTCCAGGGAACTAAACCACCAATAATCGACGATCAGATCCAGGAAAATAAAATAGAAGGCTACGTAAAGCAGTCCAAATACGGCTAAAGCAATGCCGCTTGATACTAGAATTCGTTTCCAGATTGGCATATTGTCCTCATTATTTTTTTTACTGAAATCCAAAAATCAACATCTCGTCGATCAGGGCAAAATCGGTTTTCGACCGGCTCATTGTATCAATGAAGGAGCGTATTTGGACATGTCCTTCGCACCATTGTCGCTCGATCCCGAAATCGCCCGAATAGATGGATGTTCACGATTGGCGGCAGCTGACCGCATCATCATTCCCACCGGAGTCGCAGGACAGTTTGCCGGTTAATCCTCCGCTCAGCGGCAGCAGAGTTGACATTCATCGACACCGGTACTGCTTGAAAACCGAAAACAGTTGGTCGAGGTTTTTCCACGGGTTTTGCATATTAAGCTAATCTAATGTCTCGGACGAGGTTTATTACGAAACCGCTTTTTACGTAAAACTGGATTAGAATAAAATTGATGTGCACCCTGGATGACTATTCCGACGACGCTAGAATTGTACTTTTGATAAGATTGAGTTTGGCTGTCTTGTACTCCGGATCATTAAAGCAAATTTTGACGAAAAAGACCTCAGTTCCAATGCCCGAGTTATCGGTTGCGCCGGGTTGATGGACGGCCGGATGGCCGAACCGTGCCGGTAACCGCCATAACGGGCTTCGATCCGGATTGCATCAAGTAGCCGCTGGACGATCTGTAGCCCAGCGCATCTTTGCTTTCTTCAGCGACTATGAAAACTTGAACCCTCACGGTCGCCTATGTCTCAATCTGTTGCTGGAAATTTCATTGACCGAACGCCGTCGGGCGGTTTATTGCCGTACTGCAAAAAATTGCGCTCTACGACTACACTTGTTACGGTGGATCGATAACACACAATTGACATGGCTTTTTCTATCCGTACTTGGGTAACAACCGCTATAGTTTCGGCGCTGTTAGTTTCGGTTACAATTTTTTTTCTGGGTGTGCTGTGGCTTCTGCCGGAGAATTTTTCCTGGCGGAGCCGGGTGATTCTGGCGAAGATAGAGGGGAATCTGCCTGAGATACCGGTCCCTGCATTGGCCAATTGGCTGTTGCCAGCAAGTCAGGTGAAGCTGAGGCATCTGGCGAAGGATCCCGACGTGCGGGCAGGTATCCGCAACCCCAATCTCGGGGAAGCGGTTGCGCGGATCGGATCCCTCGTTTACAGTCGATCCTGTGCACAGTGTCACGGATCTAACGCCCGCGGACAATCCGCGCCAAATCTTCTGAAGTTTGTTCAATCGAAGTCCGATTGGGACTTTTTGTCCCTGGTTAAATGGGGGCGTCCATCCACGGCGATGCGGGCGCAGCCTATTTCGGACCTTCAAGCCTGGCAGGTGCATTCGTTTCTGACCAAGCTCGGGAAGGATGGCGATTCAATTCGGGTGCCCCCCGTTGACCTGTCCGGAACCGCAATTCTGAACGCAAGGGAGACTACCGATCAGTGGCTGACCTACGGCGGTAATTATGCCGGCCATCGGCATAGTTACCTCCGCCAGATCAATCGGCAAACGGTAGCGAAACTCAGTCTGGCCTGGGCGGCACAAGCGGGATCTTCCGGAAGCACTATTTCGTCTACGCCGCTCGTGGTGGGTCACATGATGTTCCTGTCGGAATCTCCGGCCGGAGTCACTGCATTCCATGCGAAAACGGGTGAACAACTTTGGCACTTTGAGAGACCCTTGGCAAAGAATATTGCGCTCTGTTGCGGTGATGCGAACCGCGGGGTCGCGGTTCTGGGGGACAAAGTATACATCGCGACGCTGGACGCCTATCTACTTGCCCTGGATGCCTCGACCGGGAAAAAGGTGTGGGAAGTCAAAGTTGCCGACTACTCGGCAAATTATTCCATCACCGGCGCGCCACTGGTTTTGAAAGATTCGGTGTTAATCGGTGTGTCCGGCGGCAATCTTGGCGCTATGGGATTCATCGCGGCATTCGCGCCCGAAGACGGGAACCTGATATGGCGCTTCGATACCATTGCCAAGCCAGGCGAGCCCGGACATGAGACCTGGCCTGGGGATTCCTGGGAAATCGGCGGTGTATCGCCGTGGACGACCGGTTCCTACGACAGTGAACTGGATTTGGTCTATTGGGGCACTGGAAATCCCACACCGCTGTTCGACAAACGCGAGCGGGCTGGAGACAACTTGTATTCCAATAGTGTTGTTGCCCTCGATGCGGCCACCGGCAAGCTGCGATGGTATTTCCAGTTTACGCCCGGTGATGATCACGACTGGGACGCTGTAGAGCATCCTGTACTTGTCGATGTCACGGACCAATCGGTGAAGCAACGGCTGCTCCTGACCGCCAATCGCAACGGCTTTTTCTATGTTCTTGACCGTCAAAGCGGCAAGTTTATCCTCGGAAAGCCTTTCGTCAAGCAGAACTGGACATCAGGACTCTCGCCCGAAGGGCGGCCGATTACCCGGCCAAGCGCTTCGCCAAGTCAGACGGGCAGCCTGGTGTGGCCGTCGTTGTCTGGCGCGACCAATTGGTGGCCACCGTCTTTCGATCCCGTGCGGGGGTTTTTTTTCGTGCCGGCGCTGGAGTCCGCGTCGGTTTTTTACCGGGATTCCGGAATCTTTACTGGCATCGAGCCGAATTACGAGTCAGGAAACGCGCATGATCCGTTGGATGGAAAGGTGACCGCTGCCGTCAAAGCGATCGATTCCATTACCGGCGAGGTGCGTTGGGAGGCGATCCTTGCGGAAGGAGGGTCCGAGGTTGTACCGAAAAGAATCAGCGGGTTACTGTCGACGGCCGGCGGGCTTGTTTTCGCGGGCTACCGCGACGAATTCTTTGCCTTTGATTCCGATTCCGGAAAAAGGCTGCAGCAGATTCGGTTGAGCGGCGTCATCAGGGCTGCTCCGATATCGTACGCGATTGATGGGGTTCAATACGTTACGGTGAGCGCGGGAGACACTGTTTTCACATTTTCATTGGTCCCGGACAAACTTGACACCGAATCGGTAAGATCGCCACAGGGGATCACGTCCGAGGCTGGTTAGAACCGATTGCGAACCGCAGGCGTTCAGGCCAAAAGCCTGCGGCACTCCTCACACAACAGATGGCCGTCTTTTTCACCCACGCATCGCGCGCAGTACGCCCGCATGCAAACCGCACAAACTCCATTGCTTATCGCGTCCGGGTGGTTAGGGCAACGTCTCGCCGGATTGCCAACCAAGGTTTCGTCGAGCGACTTTTCTTGACCCGAACCCATTGCTCTGGGAATGAGCACCGTGGGCATCATCACCGTTCCCGCACCGAAGCCAGGAACCGCAGATGAACGATCGTCTTTTACGGGCTCTTCGCTGCGGAACCGAAACTTATACCGAGCGATGGAGATAAGATCGTAATTTTCCAGGCATACTTCGTTGGGCACCCCGACTTTTCCGATCCTCCGATCATTGACAAAGGTGCCATTGGTACTATTCAGATCGCGTAGATAATACTTGCCATCGCGAAACTCAATGATCGCATGTTCCGACGATATCGTGGATTGGTCGATCACAATATCGTTCATCCTTCGTGCCCGGCCGATGCGTATGGGCCCATTACTAAGCGGATAGGTTTTGTCCTCCACGGTGTTCGCATGGATATCCACTAAATACGTATTCGATTTATTTTCTTTCGCAATTACTTTGTCGACGACTTTAGGTCGGCGGAAACGAATAAACGCGATCAGAATCACACCGAATATCACAATCATCACCGGGATCAAAACCCAGCCACTCATAACGCGGTCGTATAACGATTCCTGAGCGTCCCCGGAAATTTGGGGGCCCGGTTCCGTCGGCGATTCGGAAGGTTTGATCGGTTCTTCGGGTTGGGTGATTTCCGGCAATTCCGGGATTTGCTTTGGCGTAATTTCAAGTTCCGGGATTTGCTCTGGTTTGATTTCAGGTTCCGGGGCTTGCTCGGGCGGGGGTTCAATAGGTGCGCTTTCCATCCCGGACGGCTGATCGGGTTTCATTTCTTGCTGGCCGGTTTCTGGTACAGGCATTCGTTCCTGTTGTTCCGGCTCGACAGTGGCATCCGGCTTGATATCCTCTTTAATTCCGCCGATATCCGTCATCGCGCGCAGTTGTGAATTGATTTTCTGAAACGCCGGAAAAATCTCGGAAGCTCCGAGCACCGGGTGGTAATCACCGCGGGTTTCGGACGATAAATTTTGAACGACTTGCAGGTCGGCGGCCTTGGTCAGGGCCACGCCATAAACCCGGATGCCCTGTTGTTTGATTTCGGGCAAAAGGTTGTCGCGAAGGTATCGCGATCTTTCCAGGTTTTTGGCTTGGGAACCCAAATCTACGATTCCATCGGTAAGAAACACAACGACCGAGTCAACGATGGGCGCGCGGTTCCTTCCGAGCTCATTCAGCGCGAGTTCGAGCCCGCCGGGTATATCCGTAAACTGACCGCGATAGTTGATATGGCTTAACGCCCTACGCAAAAGAACGCCGAAGTCCGCTTCCGAAACCTTGGTTAACTCGAGAATAACTCTTGCTTTCGTGTCAAACAGAATGATCGCGAGTTTCGAATTTTCAGCCAGTCCCGCGGCGAACCCGGAAACCGCGTCTTTTATTGCAAATCCGGGATCATTGCGCTTCATGCTGCCCGAATTATCGAGCACGAGAATGACATGGGTTTCCGGAAGGTTCGGGTCGCCCGTCTCCCCACTCGGTTGCGCCAAGGAATGCTTTGCGGACGATGCGATGAACAACAGGGATACTGCACATAGAATGCATAACGGACTTGGAAAACAACGCGCGAATAAGCGAATAATCATTGATAGGTTCCGATCCGGACAGCCGGGCAGTATTCTTGAATCCCGGTCGAGCATGGCCAAAGACCAAAACTTCATATACATCAAAAGGATCACAAGCGAAATTAGAACAATGGCCAAACATCTCCCCGGCAATGTACTGAATGCCGGATAACTTGTCAAACAAGACCAAGCCTTGGCAAATCAGGAATTCAGGGTAGCCTAAGGAAACGCTGAATAAGTCCATCCTGGTGTACTCAGCGGTCGGCAAAAAATCCCCAATGCGATTGGTTTTTTTCTTATAATCTCACATGCTTACGCCATTTGCGCATCCCCTGCACTGCGGTGAACTCTGATTTAACCAGAGCTTCCTCACGGTGGGTGATCGGGCGGTTTCGGTCACAGATCGAATCTGGCCGAACTATTCGGGGGAGCCCTTTAACCGGTTTGTTAACTGGCTTAGGCCGATCTGTTTTCGAAAAAACTCCAGCAAGAGCCGGCGCGTCGTTGGCCGGGAAGGCAAGGGCAGATCACCGTTGACTTTTTGACGATACAGCTCTCGGTACGACTCAGGTTTCGCATCCAATAACGACCAGAGCAGTGTATATTGTCCGCCTTTGTTGTCCAGATATTCGAAATAATAGCCATAGTCCCGAAACGGATAATCGTCGGCATGATAGGATAAATGTCCGAATTTCCGGGCCGCCAGGGCCAGAACGCCGGCGACTCGCTGACATTGAATCCGCTCCGGTTCGGCGAAGACTTCTGCGCACCGGCTTTCCAGGCCCTCGGCAAATTCATCATCACAATCCTCTTTGGTGAACTGGTAGGTATAGTAGCCGTGCCGGTAACACAAATCGTGCCGCACGCATTCCGGATGGAAGACCTCGTAAAATGGCCCTTCGGTTTTCGGGAAAAACAATTGCAACCCAAAATCGGCGAGCGTGCTCCCACTACAGCCGATCGGATAGCGGATGATCTCGGGACTTTTGTCCCCCCACGGCAGGTAGGAAACCAGATTATAGACGCTGCCGAGTTGATACGGACGAAAAGGGTCCTCAACAGCGGATACGCCCACAGGATCGACGAGCAACAGAATCAGGCCGATGATTTTTATTGGAAATGACAAGACAGCCGGTGCTCCTGGTCTCCTTGATTAGCCGCTATTGGTAACCTCTAAGCTCCTTTTCCACTAGGATCAATTCCCGCGAATTTTTCGCAGCGTGTATTATGCAACCAACAACGGAAACGCTGAATAAATCCCTCCTCGTCCGCCAGGCAGCCGACAGTACTCTACTCGATTTGGCGCTGTCTTACAAAATCAAACTCTGGAAGCGCGGATTTTGGCAGCGCATCCCTGCCGAGCGCCTCCTTCGCCCGTTCTGGACTGCGCCTGTCCGAGGTATCCTGTTAAAATATCGGCTGCTCACGAAACGGGCCATAAACACTCCGGTTCGTTCGGAAAGCCGTCTGGAATGGCCGGTTTCATTAGAAAAATACCAATACCAAGAGAGAACAATTATGGGATGGCTCATTGTGGGGCTTTTTCTGATGCTGATTCTTACGTTGATCCAGCTCTATGATTCCCGCCGCAATAAGCTCGGCCGACATCGAGTCGCAGACGTTGACATTTACGACCGGGTCGAGCATGCGTGTCTGCACAGCGGTGACAGACAGGGCGAATTCGATATTGACCTTGCGGAAGTCTCGGATCTGAGTTGGCTTGAACTTGGGAGCCATGAATTTTCGCCGGATCAGTTTCGAGCCACCGTAAAGTGGCGCAATCAAGGTACCCAGTGTATCTACAAACTCGTAGCGACCGCCGGCGAAGGAGAAGCCAGCGTGACCAAACACTCAAAGAAAAACATTATCCCGCTGAAGTCCTGACTTTGCCTTCAGAATCACGCAATCTTCCGATTTGCACCGCGCAGACGGCAACTTGGAAAGCGACCTGCTGCTTCTACTCATGCAGTGCCTGCGGTTGGGTCGAGCGCCGCACAGGTTCCGGCCAGTGCTGCGAATCTGATTCTTCGCCTGCATGATATTACCCGGTCCATTCTCTGAAACGTCCGGAAAGCGCCAGATACTGAAAACCGAATCGTTGTTCCCACTCCGCCATGATGCCGGGGCTAAAGGCGCCTTCGACGTACTGCGTTGCGCTAACCCCTTCCGGGACTGTTTGCGCATCTTCGGCAATGACATCGACGGGTAGATACGGCCGACGGGTTTTCAACGCGTCGAACACCTCACCGTGGCCGGAATAGACGAACAAATCGCCTTTACATATCAGTACCTTCACGGGTTGCAACCGGTCTGAAAACGGGTCCGCCTCGAGTTTTTGCAACGGGCGGAGTGGTAAAATCGAGCGCGGTGAATACCAGTATCGCCGGACCCGAATGTTCCGGCGCCAGTCCGCGAAACCGGCTATGATCGTGCCAATGGTATCGTCGGGTACCGAATAAGTCGTGTCGACGACGATGTTGAAATTGCTTAGCTTCGAACAATCGGCATTGTATAGTTGCAAATAACGTTTGTTTTCACTGCGTTTCCGTTCCTGAAGTTTGAGCATCGCGTCGTTCCGGTCTTTGTAGACAGGTTCGCTGGACCGCTCGGTATCCGCAATTACACGTTCCGCTGCCCGAACGATATTGGTTGAAAGGTAAACCTTGAACGAGTTCGGCAGAAAATGCCAGGCCATCCTGGAATCCACCACGAGTTCACATTCGGAATCGGAAAGCATTCTGACCCGGTCATCGATTTCCTGATCGATTTCGGCGTGACTTTCGGAATATTTGTTCAGTTCCAGCGTACTCATTCCGTACTTCGCCGCGATCGCGCGCTGGATCAAACCCGTCGAAAAATATTCCGCCCCGATTTCGTTGGCCATTTTTCTCGCGACCAGGCTTTTTCCGCTCGCAAGATCACCCGTAATCGTAATAATGGACATCAGTCTACACCTTCAAGTTAGGTGGTATTTTGCCGGGACCAATGACATTCAAGCCCGTATTTCTGAAACGGTTCACACACCACGAGGCCGCCGATCGCCGCCAATTCTTCGCCAATATAAATCAACGGAATCCGGGTCCGTTCCCAAGGCGGCACCGCCAGTTCCTGAAAGATTTTTTTTAATGCATGCGTCCCGTCTCGGCCCGGTAATCGACAACCTTCACCTCCGGTTCGAAAGCGGACGCTGGCCGTTATTCCAGGCAGTTGCGAGTAATGGCCGGACGTCCCCGCGATACGGCATTCGAGCACCCCGCCAAGCCCCGGAATCGATAAGGGATTGCGAATCGACCACGGAATCACCTGCTTCCGATCGAACCGGCCCAACGCCGTGAATAGATAAAGTTCGCCCCGGTAGCGTCTTATCTCCGCGTTCCCCCACTGAATTCTCGGACTGCGATCCGGGGCTGCTTCGATCGTTTCGCGTATGATTTCCTGCAGTTTAACGTCGCTCGGCATTCGAAATCCCGAAATTTGAATCCAGTGCCGCAGAATCAATCGCTGTCGGGCGTCATCAAATTCGCTCAATTTCGCGATCAGAATCGTTTGCCGCTCTGGCACAAAAACCGAGTCAAACCAGTATTCAACCTGAAAATTCAGGATCTCCTGCGCCTCGGCGCAACGGTTTCCGGATCGAGCGATGGTTTTATCCATGCCCGGCCAGCGTTGCTTCATTCGTGGTACGATTTCATGACGCAGATAATTGCGGGCATGCGCAGTGTCCTCATTACTCGGGTCATCGATCCAGTGCAATCCATACGAGTCCGCATAGGATTGAATGCACCGCCTTGAAAACCGCAGCAAAGGCCGGTGCAGAATACCGGGCCCGAGTGCGACGGATACAGGCATGCCGGAGAGGCCTTTCAACCCGCTGCCCCGAAGCAGTTGTAAGAGAATTGTTTCCGCCTGATCGTCGCGATGATGGGCAGTCAATACAACCGCGCCGGCCATCGTGACTTCCAGCAGAGCGCGATAGCGCGCCGTACGCGCGGTTTCCTCGAGGCTCCGGCCCGGTTTTGCAACGGGCGGCAAAGCCAATACCCGGCAATCCACTCCAAATTCGGCACAGGCCGTAACGCAATGCCGCGCCCATTCGCCGGATTGGGGATGTAATCCATGATTCACATGCACCGCCAGAAAACGCTTTTTTCGTTCGACCTCCGCGCCGTGGACGCATAAATGCAGTAAAGCGGTCGAATCGAGGCCGCCACTGTAAGCAATCACAAACTCCGCCCGAGGAAATAATCGGTTCAGATCGCTATTGAATCGGTACGCGCTTAAGATCACCGGACTGATGAGATTTCAAGCGCCGGCCTGGCGCCATTTATTCTTCAAGATAGTCGCCATAATCCATCAAACGCTGGTAACGCAGCTTCAGTAGATTATCGACCGAATACGGATCCAGCTCGTTCAGTTGAACGATCAATTCGGCTTTTAAAAACTTCGCACATTCGGCCGCATCGCGGTGTGCCCCGCCCAGCGGCTCACTTACGATAACGTCAATCAACCCGAGCTCTTTGAGGCGCACCGAAGTGATCGCCATGGCTTCGGCCGCGAGTTCAGCCTTATCGGAACTCTTCCACAGAATCGATGCACAGCCTTCCGGGGAAATCACCGAATAGGTGCTGTATTGCAGCATCATCAGCCGGTCGCCGACCCCGATCGCGAGGGCTCCGCCGGATCCGCCCTCGCCGATCACCGTGCAAATGATCGGAACCCTGAGTTTCGACATTTCAAACAAATTTCGTGCGATGGCTTCACTCTGTCCGCGCTCTTCCGCGCCGATTCCAGGGTACGCGCCCGGAGTATCGATAAAGCAAAGCACGGGAAGCTGGAAGCGCTCTCCGAGACGCATCAAACGCATCGCCTTGCGGTATCCTTCGGGGCTTGGCATGCCGAAGTTACGGTATAATTTTTCGTTGGTATCACGACCTTTCTGATGACCGATCACAATCACCGGCCTGCCGGCGAGTCTGGCGATGCCGCCGACGATCGCGGGATCGTCCCGAAAACATCGGTCGCCGTGCAATTCATTGAAATTTTCGAAAATCAGTTTGATGTAGTCCAGCGTATAAGGTCTTCGCGGATGCCTTGATAGCTGGGAAATCTGCCAGGCCGATAGCGATGCGAAGATCGATTCGGTTAACTTGCGGCTTTTTTCCTCGAGACGGGAGATCTCTTCCGAGATATTGATTTCATTATCGAAGCCGACATTGCGGAGCTCTTCGATTTTTGCCTCAAGCTCCGCGATCGGCTGTTCAAATTCTAGAAATTTCAGATTCATTAAATAGCTTGTTATTATAATTCCCGGCCAAGGGTGCGTATTCAGCTCATTTTCTAGGTCAAAATCCCCGTCAGGACCTTATCGTTGTCGACGCGCAATAGTACCGAGTTTTTAACGAACGAGGAAGGACTGCTGTCTGCAAACGATTACCCTGCGGAGGGGGGGTATTGATTTGCCGGCACCCGACCCTGGCGGCGGAACGCCCCGTCGAGTCTATTGATAGTTCGCGGTAAATCGCCGTACTTTTCCGTGGAAATCGTCTGGGGTAGCCTACGGCCGAATGGAATAACCAGGTCGATGCAACCGCTTGGCAACCTTTTTGCATCTCATTCAGCAAAAAGCCGTGAAACTCCGTCGAATTCAAGCATGGACCCGACAGTTGACCGCGTTGGCCGGAGTGTTCGCGAGATCCATTCCTTCTAATTGAGTGACGGATGCCCTAGTATGGTTCAAAGAAACCCGCAGCAATGCACGCATGCTCGGGCGAATGATCGTCTTCGGTGCGTCAATACAAGAATAAACGCGACCCAAGAATACCATCATGCACTTCCAAGATGTTCACAAATTGATTTCTCATTTGTGTATGCTGCATTCTATGCCAGCGCCGGCGGTTTCATGAACAGCCGGCTTCCTGATCCGAATCAATGGTCCCAAATTAAATGCAGCGAAATCGGACCGCGCTACTTGAAGCCCGAGAATCGACGACAACCCATCCCTTTTTTATTGTAGGAACATGGCTATTCGCGTCGCACTAAACCATAAAACCTGTTACCGGTTTGACCGCCTGGTGGCCTTGTTGCCGCATGTGATCCGGTTGCGGCCGGCGGTGCATAGCCGGACCCCGATTGAAGCTTATTCGCTTTCGATTACGCCGAAGCGGCATTTTATCAATTGGCAACAGGATCCTTTCGGAAATTTCCTGGCCCGGGTCGTTTTCCCGAATCCGGCTCGGGAGTTGATTATAGAGGTCGATCTGGTCGCGGAAATGACCGTGATCAATCCTTTCGACTTTTTCGTTGAAGAATATGCGGAGAAATATCCGTTCCAATACGACGGCCATCTGCGCAAGGAACTTGTCCCGTATTTCGAAACCACCGACAACGGTCCGAAACTCAACCGCTGGCTGTCAAAGTTTGACTCCAGCCGAAAGCCGATCATCGATTTTTTGGTCGATCTGAATCGTTCCCTGCAGCGGGACATCGGCTACACGGTCCGCATGGAACCCGGAATTCAATCCTGCGAAACCACGCTGGAAAAAGCCTTGGGTTCCTGCCGCGACTCGGGTTGGCTGCTGGTTCAACTCCTCAGGCACTTGGGAATCGCGGCGCGTTTCGTATCGGGTTATCTGATTCAGCTTACGCCGGACGTTAAGCCTTTGGACGGACCGGCAGGAACCGAATACGACTTTACCGATCTCCATGCCTGGGCTGAAGCGTATATACCGGGGGCCGGCTGGGTCGGACTCGATCCGACATCCGGCCTATTCGCGGGTGAAGGCCATATTCCGCTTTCGTGCACACCCGATCCGGTCAGCGCCGCGCCGATCACGGGCAGGACGGAAAAGTGCGAAGTCAAATTCGAATTCAGCAACCGGATTCAGCGAATCCACGAAGACCCCCGCGTCACCAAGCCCTACACCGAGGCGGAATGGTCCGCAATCAACGCGCTCGGGAAAAAAGTCGATAACGAACTGATTGCCGGGGATGTCCGTCTTACCATGGGCGGGGAACCCACCTTTGTGTCGATTGACGATATGGATTCTGCGCAATGGAACGTTGCGGCGCTCGGCGAGCATAAACGGCGACTCGCGGAATCCCTGTTGAAACGATTGTGGATGCGATTCGGGCCCGGCGGCGTGCTGCATTTCGGACAAGGAAAATGGTATCCGGGCGAGCCGATACCGCGTTGGTCCCTGTCCTGTTTCTGGCGAAAAGACGGAAAACCGGTATGGCGCAACCCCGACCTGATTGCGGACGCCAGTCAAAATTGCGGATTCGGGCTGGATCAGGCTGAGCGCTTCGCCCGGCAACTCGCGGAACGCCTCGGCCTTACCGATCCGAAAATACTGCCCGCGTTCGAGGATACGCTGTATTATCTGTGGAAAGAAAGCAACGAGCCGATCAACCTCGATCCAACGGATACGCGATTGGATGACTCCATTGAAAGACAGCGCCTTGCCAGGCTGTTGTCGGGAGAACTGCGCCAGCCGAAAGGATATGTATTGCCGTTGCAGTGGAATTACGCGTTGCACGACTGGGAAAGTTGCACGTGGAAATTCAGGCGGCAACATTTGTTTTTGATTCCCGGTGATTCACCGATCGGCCTGCGCCTGCCGCTGGACTCGCTGATGCGTATTCCCGAAGGGGAACGGGAATTCCGGCCCGAACAAAGTCTGTTCGAAACGCTGCCTGCGCTGAGCGAACAACGCGATCAGGACAAACGGCAGCCGAGCCCGGCCGCGGTTTCTTCGGAGCCTGATGGCAAACCGGCCAATCCGGATCCGGCGAAACCACGAAAGCATTCGGACGCTCCTTTCATCACGGCTTTGTGTGTTGAAGTTCGGCAAGGCTTGATACATGTCTTTCTGCCGCCCCAAACGCACCTGGAGCATTATCTGGACCTGATCGCCGCCATCGAAGCCACGGCCGCGGACCTGGACCTTCCGTTACGGTTGGAAGGGTATGAGCCGCCGAAGGACTATCGTCTCGAGAAGTTTGCAATCACGCCGGATCCCGGAGTGATCGAAGTCAATATCCATCCCGCGAGAAATTGGGACGAACTCGTGCGCTGCACCGAAATTCTCTACCACGAATCGCATCAGAACCGGCTTGCCGCCGAAAAATTCATGGTCGACGGCCGCCACACCGGCACCGGCGGCGGCAACCATGTCACGATCGGCGCCGAAAAGCCCGGCGACAGCCCGAGCTTGCGCAGGCCCGACGTACTACGCAGCCTGATCACCTATTGGCAGCACCATCCCGGATTATCGTATCTGTTCTCCGGCCAGTTTATCGGTCCGACCAGCCAGGCGCCACGGGTCGATGAGGCGCGCAACGAAAATCTGTACGAACTGGAGATCGCGTTCCAGCAAATGCCCGAAGGCGATGTCTACGCGCCGTGGCTCGTTGACCGCCTGCTTAGACACCTGCTCGTGGACCTTACCGGCAACACCCACCGCGCCGAATTTTGCATCGATAAGCTCTATTCGCCCGATTCATCCACCGGGCGTCTCGGCCTCGTGGAATTCCGCGGTTTTGAAATGCCGCCGCACGCACGCATGAGCCTGGTTCAGATGCTGCTGCTGCGTACGTTGATCGCGCGATTCTGGCACCTACCGTATCGATTTCCGCTGGTCCGCTGGGGCACCGAATTGCAGGATCGCTTCATGCTGCCCCATTACCTCTGGGCCGACATCGTCGATGTGCTCAAAGAATTGCAACGCGACGGCTATCCCTTTCAGCCCGAATGGCTAAAGCCGTTTCTGGAGTTTCGTTTTCCGCATATCGGCGCCACGACGATACAGGATATTCAGTTGCACCTGCATTGCGCAATCGAACCCTGGCACGTGTTGGGCGAAGAGGTCGGTCAATCCGGTACGGCGCGCTTTGTCGATTCATCACTCGAGCGCATTCAAGTCAAGGCGACCGGCCTCACCGATTCCCGGTTTATCGTGGCGTGCAACGGACGTCCGCTGCCGCTGCGCAATACCGGCGTCCACGGCGAATATGTCGCGGGTATTCGCTTCCGGGCCTGGAAGCCGCCCTCGGCCCTGCATCCCACGATCGGCGTTCACTCCCCGCTGGTAATCGACATTATCGATAATTGGAGTGGGCGTTCGATCGGCGGTTGCACCTATCATGTTTCCCATCCGGGTGGAAGAGCTTATGATGATTACCCGGTCAATGCCTATGCGGCGGAAACCCGCAGAATAAGCCGGTTTTGGGGCTTCGGCCATACGCCTGGAGTCATTCAGCCGCCGCCCGAGATTGCGGGACTCGTACAGTTCGACCCGCAGGGGCACAAGCCGGGACCGATGAAGGTGCCGGCAGAACAGCCCAACCCCGAATATCCGTATACACTCGATTTGCGCAGGAAAGCGAACACCTAAGGCTTATGATTATTGAACGTGAACCTCGGCGTTCCCGGATTAAACCTTTCTATCGCCAATCCTGTTAGGCACTGATCGAAGAAGCCTATGGCCATTGACTGGAGCGAATATTCCGCGGGCAAATTTTATGACGATTTAATCAGCAGTCCGGGCAATGCGCGGGTCAGCGCCCGCGGGCTGATCGCGTATCTGGGCTCGCTCACGGACGAGGAAATGGAGTTGCGCCAACAGGCAGCCGATATCGTGATTCGCGAAATGGGCGTCTCGTTCACGGTATATTCCGATGGCGAGAATATCGACCGATCCTGGCCCCTGGATATTATTCCGCGGATCATCGCCCAGAAGGAATGGAACACGGTTGCCGAGGGACTTAAACAGCGGTTGAAGGCTTTGAACTGCTTTATCAACGATGTGTACAACGAGCAACAGATTATTCATGACGGCATCATCCCGGCCGACCTGATTCTGAAATCGCGTAATTTTCTTGAGCCCTGCCGCGGAATTCAACCTCCCCACGGCGTCTGGGCGAATATCTGCGGAACGGACCTCGTCCGTGATGACAAGGGCCGTTTCTTTGTGCTTGAGGATAACCTGCGGGTGCCCTCGGGCGTCTCCTATATGATGGAGAACCGCGAAGTCATCAAGCGTGTCCTGCCGGAAATGTTCGAACATTACAGTATCCATCCGGTTGACGATTACCCGTCGCAATTGTACGAAATGCTGGCTTCGCTATTGCCGCACAGGAAGTCCAAACCGGTGATTGTGGTATTGACGCCCGGTGTATTCAATTCCGCTTATTTTGAGCATTCCTTCCTCGCGCAGGAAATGGGTACCGAATTGGTCGAGGGTTGCGATCTTTTTGTCGGTGACGATGATTGCGTCTATGTCAAAACGATCGACGGGCCGGTGCGGGTTGACGTGATCTACCGGCGCATCGACGATATTTTCCTGGATCCAGAGGTGTTTCGCAAAGACTCGGTGCTAGGCGTTCCGGGAATCATGCGATCCTGGAAAAAAGGCCAGGTCGCGATCGCCAATGCGCCCGGAAGCGGGGTCGCCGACGATAAAGTGATTTATGCCTTCGTACCGAAAATAATTCACTATTATCTGAACGAAGACGCGATTCTGCCGAATGTCGAGACTTATTTGTGCATGCACGAAGACGAGCGTAATTTTGTGATCGATCAAATCGACGAACTCGTCATCAAGCCGGCCAACGAATCCGGCGGCTACGGCATTGTGATCGGTCCGCATGCGAGTGAAGCGGAACGCCGCAAGATGGTCCGCAATATCCGTAAGACTCCGCGCAATTTCATCGCGCAGCCCATGCTCGCGCTGTCTACGGCCCCGACTTTATGCGAGCGTAACGCCGAACCCCGGCATCTCGATCTGCGCCCATTCGTGCTGCAGGGAAGTTCGCTGTATGTCACGACCGGCGGTTTAACCCGGGTTGCGATGAGAAAAGGTTCCCTGGTCGTGAATTCGTCCCAGGGCGGCGGCAGCAAGGATACCTGGATCGTCGAAAGGAATATGTAGGCATGCTGTTATCCAGAGTCGCCGAACGCATCTACTGGATGGCCCGTTTTCTGGACCGCGCCCAGAACACCACTCAGTTAATCAACGTGCAATGCCATGTTATTCTGGATCTGCCGTTCGGAACCGACCTCGGATGGGGAACGTTGCTGGGCATCACCAGCACCGAATCCAGCTTCTTTTCGCGTTATAAGAATCTGACCGAGCGCAATATCGTTAAATTCATGCTCGCGGATCTCGACAATCCCGGCTCCATCATGAATTCGTTGCGCAACGCCAGGGAAAATATCCGCACAACCCGCGATATCCTGCCTTTCATGCTGTGGGAAGAGGTGAACGAGTTATATTTGTATGCCAATGACCATGTCGCAGCCGCGCTGGCTCGCCGGGACCGTTACAATTTTCTCGAGAAAATCCGTTGCAGGTGCCAGCAGATAGCGGGATTGCTGGACCGGAATCTGAACCGGGATGAAATCTATGATTTCATTAAATTAGGCAGTTACATTGAACGCGCCGATATGACCACGCGGATTCTGGATGTCGCCGCGTCTTTGCTGCTGAACCGGAACCGTTCGGTTTCGGCCATCGATGACCTGCTGTGGATGAGCGTTTTAAAATCGCTGCACGGTTTGACGGTGTATCGGCGCCAATATGGCCCCAAAGTCACCGCCGAAGAGGTTGTCCAGTTTGCGTTGACGCATCGCCAGTACCCTTGTGCAGTCGGTTATTCGATGCAGCAAATCGAATCGCTGCTGAAGACCCTGAAAAATCACGGCGAAGCGACACAAATTACCCGATCCATCCTGAAAAAGCTCGATAAAACGGACTTTTCGTCGTTGCTAAAAAAACGCTCCGCGGAAAAAGGTTTGCATAGTTTTTTGGATCATATCCAGATTGACCTGACCGAACTGCATAACAGAATCTGCAGCGCCTGGTTTAAATATGAATCATGAAGCGCTTTCAATGCTGCTGCGGAAACGAAGTCTTTTTTGAAAATACCTCTTGTGGGGTTTGCAACCGCTTGCTGGGTTTCGACCCGGATACCCGGAAAATTCATACCCTGATCCTGCGCACGGCGCAAGCGTTGGAGAGCGAGGTCAACGGGCGTATTTACCGCTTCTGCCTGAACTTCACCAATCACGGTGTTTGTAACTGGCTGATCGCGCATTCGGACCCAAATCCATATTGCAAAGGCTGCCGATTAAACCGGACCATTCCGAACCTCTATATCGAAATCAATCTGAGGCGGTGGCGGGAAATCGAGAAAGCGAAAAAAAGGCTTTTATATACACTGTATTCACTTGGATTACCGGTCGTCGACAAGTCACAAGATCCGGAAACAGGATTAATGTTCGATTTCATCGAGACCAATCGGACCGATCTGTATAACATGGAAGATTCTGTCGCCACCGGACACCTCAATGGAGTGATCACGATCAACGTGCTCGAGGCCGATCAACTGTACCGGGAAACGATCCGGCAACAAATGCGTGAGCCGTACCGGACCATACTCGGGCATTTCCGTCACGAGATCGGTCATTATTACTGGGAGTATTTGTTTCCGACTCCGAGGGCACGGTTACGATTCAGGAGAATATTCGGCGATGAGCAGATTCCGTATGCGAGCGCGCTCGATCGCTACTACAGGGAGAGCCCGAAAACCGGCTGGGAGCTTGATTACATCAGCGCCTATGCGGCCTCGCATCCGCTCGAAGACTGGGCGGAGACCTGGGCACATTATCTTCATATGCAGGACATGCTGGAAACCGCACGCGAAAGAATGGCCTTGATCCCGCCGGAAACGAAGGATTTCGAAACGGATCTACAGCAATGGATTGAATTAACTATCGTCGCCAATGAACTGAATCGGAGCATGGGACTCCCGGATGCCTATCCGTTCGTGGTCACCGACAACGTTAGAAAAAAACTTAAATCAATCCATCTGTTGGTGCAGTTTTCATCCGTTTCCAATTGAGTTTCGGCATTTCCTTAAAGGCTTTAACGACATTTTCATCCCAGGCGCGCTTGAGTTCCAGCAGAAAAAAATTATCTTCGGCCAGGCTGATTCGTTCACCCAATTGAAAGGTATCATTCTCATAGACCAACAATTCGACCGGAGGCCCGACCGAAACATTGCTGCGCATTGTCGAATCCATCGATACCAACGCGCAACTGACCGCATCATCGATGGCGGTGTCGGGACGGATGATGCGGTCGAGAATGGGCTTGCCGTACTTGGTTTCTCCGATCTGCAGGAAGGGCGAATGGGTCGAGGCCTGGATGTGATTGCCCTGTGGATAGATCAAAAAGATGTCCTGCCGATAACCGCTGATCTGGCCGCCGAATATGAAGGTTGCTTCCGGATTGAACCCGGAGCCCGCACTGGCGTTCAGATGCTTGGTTTGCTCTCCCGCACTGATTCGTCCGACATAATCCGCTGCTTCATTTAAATCACCTACGGTAAATAGATTAACCTCGTACCGTTCATTGATCTGCTTGGTAATTTGATTCGCGACAGCCTGTGTTGTCGCGAGATTTCCAGCGCTCAGCAATACAAACTGGCGCTTATTGCGCAAGCCCCAGGTGTACATCTTGCTGTACGTACTGATTTGATCAATACCCGCATTGGTCCTGGAGTCAGAGCAAAACACCAATCCCGCGGACAATTTTATTGCAACGCAATAAGTCATGAAACAATGGTGAACGGCGGTTTCGAGGCTAACTTTATTTCGGACGCAGATTATATCAAATTTGATTCAGATCGATCGGAGTTCGGAGCCTTAATCGTAAACTCAAATGATGATTTTTCGATTTAGCCTCGTACCCTGCGCAGGCTGATTGAAACGGAAACTTAGCGTCTAAAACGAAAGCAATTATCAGTCCGTTTTCCTGAAGCCCGTGGAATTTCGATTCGGCGGGTTACCTGAACACCTTGCGCGGTGATCGATTGAGCACAAAAATGGATCGTCTACGTAAGGTCACCCGCTATAAAATGGGCATACAAAACCAGATTTCGGTTCAGAAATGAACCAGATCCATCCCGCTCGGACCGACACGGCATTGCGGATCGCGGATCCCTGATTCAGCGGCTTAAGTTAAAACGTTCGCCGGTGACGACCGTTCAACGCAGATCGGCGAAGCAGCCACTGGCCTAATGGACTCCCGATAACACACCCGTGGAATACGCGGCCGCTTCGCTGTTCGCGAAATCGGCATGGACGTTATTGTCTCTTCAATCAGGCAGACATTGGCGCCGGAAAGGTTTGCCCGGGCTAATTTGTCCTTCAAATTGGCCAGTCCTTCTTGGTGAATCGGCGCCAGTTTGATTTTTAGCCTATATTCATTGGCCGTTTTGAACTGTTGCATCCAGCGATAAAAATCGCTCGAGGAATATTGACCGAGCGAACTCAAGAAATAAATTTGCTCGGATTTCGAATACCACATGGCGAAAACGATATAATATTTTTCGCCGTCCAATTCATAATCGATAAGGATGGCGCCCTTAAAATCCTGCTGTTGAATCGCCGAACTGATTCCATTGACCAGGGTTTCATAGACCAGGTACTGAATGGGGAGTAATCGGGTTTCCCGCCCGTGCCGAAGCCTCGAATTCCCTTTCCCGTGGTAGATATTAAATTTTGCCTGCGTAGGTATCAGACGCCATGGGGAACGGGTGGGACCATTACGGAGCGGAGCTTGCATCGGGATCCTCCATACAAATTCTTAATATAAAATCCAATGCAGAATGGATGCCAGCGCGCAACAACGGGTAACTGTTAATGTAACGATATGATATATTGCACTTCATTCATTAATTTCCTGGCTTCATTCGTAACCGTGTTGAGACAAAACTAACAATTTTGGTCAGTAAATAAGGCTTGACTATTCCGTGGAATCAAACGCCAGAAGGGTACCGTCGCCGACTATTTGATCAACGTCTGGTAGATGAGGGAATAAACGATCGCCTGCACGAATGTCAGCACCCAGAAATATAACCCGAACATCATGATCCTGGTGACCCGTTGATCGAGGGATCGATTTCTGCTTACGAGAATCAAAGCTCCAATAATCGAAATCGCCAACAGGGCGCCGGCTGAGGTATAAACGGTCATGATCTGTTCTGATTTGTTTAAATAAATGTTTGATGCGCCCTTCGACTTGCGGTCGGAAAACAGTCGTCGATGAACGAAAATTCCTGCCCGGAGCCGTTCTACACGCGGATCGCAACAGCGGTCATGGCTGACTTTGCGCAAGGACGGCGCGTATTACGTTCTTCTTGAGGCGCAAGTCAGGGCACTGGCGATCACAATGCGGAATTTATTTCGCCGGTTCGATTCTGTATTTTTACCTTTCCCTGTCGTTCCTAGGGACGCTCTGATCAAATCCGAGCTTCCCGCAGGGCAGAGATGCGCTGCCGAAATCAAAGGTGGCAAGCGTTCGATGGTAAGGCAACTCCAAATCGCATCTGGCCGCTGCCGGCCGCTGAAAAATCCAGGATGGATTTATTCAACATTTCCTTAGAGCGTATGCGAACATTTCCAGCCACGAGCGATATTCTATGACAGTACAGCCAAATCATGAACGGATTCCGCTCCGGGAATTCACCGAAAAAGCCTACCTCGATTATTCCATGTATGTGATTCTCGACCGAGCGCTGCCGCATATCGCGGACGGGCTTAAACCGGTTCAGCGCCGCATTGTTTATGCGATGTCCGAGCTGGGTCTGTCGGCGGCGTCAAAACACAAAAAATCGGCGAGAACCGTCGGCGACGTACTCGGAAAATACCATCCGCACGGTGATTCGGCTTGTTATGAGGCGATGGTCTTGATGGCGCAGCCATTTTCCTATCGCTATCCGTTGATCGACGGTCAGGGAAACTGGGGTTCGCCGGACGATCCGAAATCTTTTGCGGCGATGCGCTATACGGAAGCCAAATTGACCCGGTACGCGCAGACCCTGCTCGCGGAATTGGAGCACGGGACCGTGGAGTGGACCGATAATTTCGACGCCACGCTTCAGGAACCGGTTTTGCTGCCTTCCCGGTTGCCTAATATCCTATTGAATGGCGGCATGGGTATCGCGGTCGGTATGGCGACCGATATCCCGCCGCACAACTTGAATGAAATCACGAGCGCCTGCATTCATCTACTGGAAAATCCAGAGGCCTCGCTGAACGACCTGTGCGAACATATCAAGGGACCTGATTATCCCACCGAGGCCGAAGTGATCTCGTCCTGCGACGATATTCGCCGTATTTACGAGTCCGGGAGCGGTTCGATCCGAATGCGGGCGCGGTTCGAAACGGAAGACGCCAATATTATCATTACCGCGCTTCCCTATCAGGTATCCGGAGCCAAAATCATGGAGCAAATCGCGGCCCAGATCCAGGCCAGAAAGTTGCCCATGATTGAGGACCTCAGAGACGAATCCGATCATGAAAACCCCACCCGGTTAGTGATCATCCCGCGCACCCGGCGTATCCAGGTCGATGAATTGATGTCGCATTTATTTGCGACCACCGAGCTCGAACGCAATTACCGGGTCAATCTCAACATGATCGGCCTGGACGGCAAACCACGGGTCAGAGGGCTGGTCGCGATATTGACCGAGTGGCTGGTATTCCGCGTCGAAACCGTGCGGCGGCGCTTGCAGTTCCGTCTGGACAAAGTCCTGGAACGCCTGCATATTCTCGAGGGTCTGCTAATCGCCTTCCTGAATATCGATGAGGTGATCGCGATCATCCGTACTGAGGATGATCCCAAACCCGTACTGATGCAGCGCTTTGCGCTGAGCGACAAGCAAACGGAGGCGATCCTTGAACTGAAGCTCCGCCACCTGGCGCGTCTCGAAGAAATCAAAATCAAAGCGGAGCAATCGGCTCTGTCCGGCGAGCGCGGCGCGCTGGAAAAGACTCTGGCGTCACCGATGGCTCTGCATCGGCTGGTTCAGAAGGAATTAACGGAAGACGCCGCGAAGTACGGGGATGTCCGAAAATCCCCAATAGTCAGCCGCCAGGCCGCGCAGGCAATGGGCGCCGAAGCGCTGATTCCGAATGAACCGGTGCTGATCGTCTTATCCGAAAAGGGTTGGGTTAGGGCCGCCAAAGGCCACGAGGTCGATCCGCTCGCGCTCGGATACAGATCCGGAGACGCTTATCTCGATTCCGCATTCGGCCGCAGCAACCAGAACGTCTATTTTTTTGACCGAAGCGGCCGTATTTATACGCTGCCGGCGCACAACTTGCCTTCGGCGAGAAGTCAGGGCGAACCTTTAACCGGAAAACTGAATCCGCCACCCGGAATTGATTTTAACGCCGTAATGGCTGCCGATACCGATGCGATTTACTGCTTTCTTTCGAATGCAGGCTACGGTTTCCTGAGCCCGCTGTCGCAATTGTTTACGAAGAATCGGTCAGGCCGGCAAGTACTCGATATCGGGGCCAATGAAGCCGCACTGAAACCCGTAAGAATCGCATCGGCCGAAGCCGACCGCCTGGCGCTGGTGTCGTTACAGGGCCGGCTGCTGATTGCACCCGCATCCGAACTCCCGCTGCTGAAGAAGGGCAAGGGCAATAAACTGATTCAAATTCGAACCAGTGATTTTTCCGCGGGTGGCGACGCGATCGCCGCCGCCGTTTCGGTGCCGCCGGCCTCAGCGTTGAGGATCCGTTCCGGTAAACGCTTGCTGACCTTGAAAGCGGCGGATATGGACAATTACAAAGGCAACCGGGGACGTCGCGGGAATCCATTGCCCCGCGGATTTCGGCGCGTTGACAGTATTGAAGCGGTGCCGGACCACGAACGCCGAACCGAAACCGGTCAAGACTGAGAGGATAAGTCAGAAATCACAGAGTCCTGCTTCCGAGTCTTTTACAACAACACAGGCGGCGAGAAAGCGGGCCTTCGGGCGCCAACATCCCGCTGGACTTTTACCGGTTGGCTGTCTACCATTCCAGTCCCACATGGGCGGCTCGTTTTTCCACTTTTTTGCAACCGGTGATGCGCAGCGCCGTGTCTTCCTACGCCTTTTCATTCACGTTCCGCAAATTTCACCGCAGAAATGACCGCCGACTCCAGACCGCCATTGCCACCATTCACGGTCGAGGCCGCTCGACAGAAAGTGCGTTTAGCCGAAGATGCGTGGAACAATCGTGACCCTGAACGGGTGTCACTCGCTTACACGCCTGACAGTCAATGGCGAAACCGGAGTGAATTTATCACCGGTCGCGACCAGATCGTCTCTTTTCTTAGACGCAAATGGAACAAGGAACTGGACTACCGCTTAATAAAAGAACTCTGGATCGCCAGTGGAAACAGGATCGCCGTCAGATTTGCCTATGAATGGCACGACGATGCCGGTTTTTGGTACAGGTCATACGGCAATGAAAACTGGGAATTCACGGAATCAGGACTCATGCAGCGCCGCATTGCCAGCATCAATGACCTGCCCATCAAAGACCCGGATCGCAAATACCATTGGCCGCCAGGGCGCCGGCCCGACGACCACCCGGAGCTTTCCGATCTTGGACTTTAAAAAACGATGAACGTATAACAGCACAACTCGCGGTACGAAGCGCCGGTTTCCGTGGAAGATTTACCTGGCAGCGCCGACAGGTTTCTGGAAATCGCCCTGTCCGGGAAAAGTTGCGCTCCTTCCCAAGGGGGCGGAAAGATATTAGGGTACAATACCGCATGCTGAAGATAGGCTTGACAGGCGGCATCGGTTGCGGAAAAACAACGGTCGCCGACTGCTTCCGGCGGAAAGGAATTGAAGTGCTGGACGCCGATGAAATTGCGCGCTCGCTGGCCGACCGCGGTGAAGCGGGATGGAATGGCATCGTTAAGCGCTTCGGAACACCTGTACTTGACTCGAACGGGAACCTAAATAGAGCGGCGCTTCGTGAGATCGTCTTTAATTCGTCGAAAGAAAAAAAAGCGCTGGAAGAGATCCTTCATCCGTTGATTTACCAGCGGATCGAAATTGAAATCAGCGAACTTCGAGGTTCCTATTGCATCGTTTGCGTACCGCTGTTAATAGAAACCGGGCGCACAAACCGGTTTGACCGCATTCTGGTTATTGACTGTCCTGTCGAGCTCCAATACGAAAGGGTCAAAGTCCGAGACCGTCTCCATCACGCTCAAATCGCCCGGGTCATCGATTGCCAATCAAGCCGTGAAGAAAGGTTATCGGCCGCCGACGACGTCATCAGGAATGATGCAGATTTGCCGTCACTTGATAATCAGGTGGAAAAGCTTCACAATTTTTATTTAACGTTTTAAAAACGTACCGGTTAGTTAAATTGAACGAACGTTTACTCGTTTTCGAATTCCCCCTAAGCGAGCGGATCCGCATTTTTCTGCGCTTGGAACAACTGTTCCGACAGATAGACTATTTTATGGACAGGGACTGCGTATGGGACCGCCGGGCGGCGATTACGATGCTGTTGGATGTGCTCACCATCTTCAGCCGCAATGATCTCAAATCCGAGATTCTAAAAGAGCTCGACAGACATTCCGGTGTGCTGACAAGAATTGCGAGGAGCCAGGGAGTCGATCACGAAAAACTACATTTTCTTCGCGGCCAAATAGACAAAATCAGCCACGATCTGTACGCCATCAACGGAAAAATCGGCTTGGGTCTGATGGAAAACGAACTGTTCAAAAGCATTGCGCAACGGAGTTCGATTCCAGGCGGGACATGCGCATTTGATCTTCCCGAATATCATTATTGGCTGGAAAAGGATGCACAGAAGCGACACGCGGATCTGATCGAATGGACCCAGCCGTTCACGCCCATCCGCGAAGCGGTCGATTTGATACTCCGTTTTATCCGGCAAAGTTCGGTCCCGGTCCAGAAAACCGCCAACGGCGGCTACTTTCAACAAGCGCTGGATCGCAGCCTCCCCACTCAATTGCTGTGCGTTTCGATCGCTGAGTCGATGCCGTATTTCGCGGAAATCAGCGGCGGAAAACACCGTTTCACGGTCCGTTTCATGACCGTCGAAAAAAACGAGCGCCCCGTACAAACCGGCAACGATATTCAGTTCCTGCTTACCCAATGCATTTTCTGACTGACTATGGAAAAACGGGGCTCCTTGGTCAAATGTCCACGATGCGGTAAACCGATAGTTTGGGACCACGCGTCGGCTTTCCGTCCGTACTGCAGCGAGCGTTGCAAATTGATCGATCTGGACGCCTGGGCCAACGCAGAGCATGTGATCGCAAGGGGAACCGGTGAGTTCCGAAAACCCGGTCGATAGCAGATGGCAATAAGGATCCCGGCGTCATCCCTTGTTGCGTCCGGCCAATACGGAAGCTCCGATCAGACAAGTGTTTCCCGGAGTGCGGGCGTGTTGCCAAAATCGAACGGTGCAGGGTTTGATTTTGTAAGGCAACTTCAAATCGTATTGGGTGTTGCCGACCGCTGAGAAATTCACGATGGATGTAGTCAGCGTCTTGTTAAAGGGTCCGCGCGGATCCCAATACTCGTAAAAGCGCTGACCCCGGCAATCCCCTGACCGCCATGATCGCGCGCTCGTTGCAAATCGTCAGGTTTCATACCCCCTAGGGCATAAATTGGAATATTTACCTGATCCACCAGGGATGCAAACCTGTTCCAGCCCAGGGGCATGATTCCGGGATGAGTGGTTGTCGGAAGGACCGGCGACAAGAACGCATAGTCCAGGCCCAAGCGCTGGGCGTGCCGTAATTCCTCCAGATGATGGCACGAAGCACCGATCCAAAAATCTGTGGACAACGGCCTTTTTTGGTATCCGCGCAGGAGACGGCTGTCTATATGCACTCCGGCGATGTCGACCTGCTTCACGATTTCGGGTTCGCTGTTCACTACCAGCTTGAACCCAAGATGCCTGGCCCTGGCGCACAGCGGTCCAACCGAACTGACCAAGCGCTCGCGCGATACTTTTTTGCATCGAATCTGAATCCATTTCAAGCCGCCAGCAGCCAACTCGTGGAAGCGTAATTCGAGACTTTCGGGAACGGCAAAATCATCGTTCAAGATCGGCCAGATCGCGGGTAAACGGATCGCGGCGATAATTCGAAGATTGGCGGTCGGAAAATCGAAATTCGGCAAATCGCTCTCGTCGACCCAGCGGATTTCCTGTCCCTCCCGCCCGGCCACACGCCCCGAAAAGCCTTCAATTCGGAAGACGTGCAACCGCACAGCGAAATCCGGGTACCGGTGGCGAATCTTGATCAAAGGCGATGCGCGCGCGACATCGATTCCCAATTCCTCTCTGAGCTCCCGGCGCAGCGCGGCGAGAATGGATTCTCCGGCGTCCTGCTTACCTCCGGGGAACTCCCACAATCCCCCTTGGCGCACCGACTTGCGGCGCCTCGCGATCAGAAATTTCCCCGCTGCATCGGCGATCACGCCGACGGCGACCTGGAGTTCTTCCATCCGTTCCTGAGAGTATTATGATAACTGCGGTAACAACAGGATCAGGACCTGTATTCCGCGTTAATGCGGACATAATCGTAGGACAAATCGCAGCTCAGTTCGCGGTGTTGCTGCTCGCCCCGGCCCAGTTCGACGCGAATTGGGATCTCTTCGTTGCTCATCACCTTTCTAGCCAGCGATTCGCTGTAGCCGGGGGATCGTTCTCCGCGTTCGACCACTGGTACATCGCCCAACCAGATTCCGACCCGATCGATATCCAAATTGTCGACGCCGGCACGGCCGACCGCGGCCAGAATCCGGCCCCAGTTCGGATCCGAAGCAAAACACGCGGTCTTGACCAACGGCGATGTGGCGATCGTTTCGGCAACTCTTCTTGCTTCCGATTCGGAGGCGGCGCTTGCGACCAGGATCCGCAAAAGTTTGGTCGCGCCTTCACCGTCGCGGACGATCATTTCAGCCAAGGCTTGACAGACCTCTTCGAGAATCGCCGAAAATGAATCCAGGTCGCGGCTGTGCGCTCCCAACGGCGAATTTCCGGCAGCTCCGGTTGCGATCAGTACGCAGGCATCGTTAGTCGACGTATCGCCATCGATGGAAATACTGTTAAAGGAACGGTCGACTGCCATGGCTAAACAGGATTCGAGAATTCTAGCGGCAATGCAGACATCGGTTGCGATAAAGGCCAACATCGTTGCCATCGCCGGGTGAATCATTCCAGCGCCCTTTGCAATCCCTGTAATCACGGCATCTCGCCCGCCGATCGAGAACTTTCGGGAAATCCCCTTCGGCCGCGTATCGGTCGTCATAATCGCCGTAGCGGCCTTCGCCCATCCAAGCGGCGAAAAGGCGTCGATCGCAGCCGGAATCGCGGATTCCATTTTTTGAACCGGGAGACGTTCACCGATCACACCGGTCGAGAACGGTAAAACCTGATCGTCGCGGACGCCAACCCGTTGCGCGAGAAATCTACAGGTTCGCAACGCGTCTTCGACACCCGCTTGTCCGGTGCCCGCATTGGCATTACCGGAGTTGATTAACAGACAACGCACGGAGCCGATTATATTTTGCCGCGCGACCACGATCGGCGCCGCACAAAATGCGTTGGCCGTAAACGTCGCCGCGCACATCGAGTCCGGTGCGAGTTCAATCAGCAACAGGTCATCGCGAACCGTCTGCCGAATACCGGCCGCTGCGGTTCCGAGCCGAACTCCCCGCACCGGGTTCAATTCGAGGTCCGTGACCTTACCGACCGCCATAAAAAGAAATTAGTCCGCTCAGGCCAATTTACCGTGGCACTGTTTGAATTTTTTTCCCGAGCCGCAGGGGCAGGGTTCGTTCCGGCCGACCTTCCTTTCGGTCCGTTTGAACGGTTTCTGAATTTCCGCGGGGCCGTCGATACCTTCGGGTTCATTCAGACTGTTTTGCGCATCGGCATGTTCGTAACTGAGTTGGTCCGGCGATGGATGATAGCCTTCCACGCCTCTAAGATCCTCTTCGGTCCAAACCTGGACCCGACAGAGAATGCCCGTAATCTCTTGCTTGATCCCCTCGAGCAGAGTGGCGAACATTTGAAAGGCCTCGCGCTTATACTCCTGCTTCGGATCTTTCTGGGCATAACCTCTTAAATGGATGCCCTGACGCAGATGATCCATCGCGGCAAGATGCTCTTTCCAGAAATTATCCAGAACCTCGAGCATTACCCGCTTTTCGGCATAGCGCATTCTCTCCGGTCCGACCAATCTCTCCTTTTCCGCGTATTTCCGGTCCAGGGTTTCGAGGATGAACTCCCGGAGAGTCTCTTCGTGCATGGAGTCATCCGCGTCGAGGGTCTTCCGGACCGGAATCGCGACTCCCATCTCAGACTCCAAGGCTTCTTCAAGGCCGCGGATATCCCATTGTTCCGCCATCGTCCGCTTCGGGATGTACTGATCGATCATCTGATTCACGACGTCATGCCGGATCGCGGTGATAGTGTCGAAGATATCGTCTGTCTCCATGAGTTCGTTGCGCTGCTTGTACACCTCTCGGCGCTGATCATTGGCGACATTATCGAACTCGAGCAGTTGCTTGCGAATATCGAAATTGCGGCCCTCGACTTTACGCTGTGCGTTCTCGATTGCTTTGGTCACCCAGGGATGTTCAATCGCCTCGCCTTCCTCGAGCCCGAGTTTCTGCATCAGGCCCGCGACGCGTTCGGAAGCGAAAATTCGCATCAGGTTGTCCTGCAGCGAAAGATAAAACCGCGTCGAACCCGGATCGCCCTGCCGTCCGGAACGGCCGCGCAACTGGTTGTCGATCCGGCGGGACTCATGCCGTTCGGAACCGATTACGTGCAATCCCCCTGATTCGACGACCGCATTATGCCGCGCGATCCATTCGTTACGGGCATTTTCAATCGTCGCCGAATCAGCCGGGTCAATCTGCTCCAATTCGGCATCGAGATTTCCGCCGAGCACGATGTCAGTACCGCGTCCCGCCATGTTGGTCGCGATCGTCACCGTACCCGGGCGGCCGGCCTGTGCAATGATATGGGCTTCACGCTCGTGCTGCTTGGCGTTCAGGATCTGATGCTCGATCTTTTGCTTTTTCAGCAGTGCGGAAAGATGCTCCGAGTTTTCAATCGATGTGGTGCCGACCAGTACCGGCTGCCCGCGGGCCGCGCAGTCCTTGATATCCTCGCAAATGGCGTCGTATTTTTCCCGGCCGGTCAGATAAACCAGATCCCCCATATCATCCCGGATCATTGGTTTATGGGTCGGGATCACGATTACTTCGAGATTATAGATTTGTTGAAATTCGAATGCTTCGGTGTCGGCGGTGCCGGTCATCCCGGCAAGCTTGTGGTACAAACGAAAATAATTCTGGAAAGTTATCGAGGCGAGTGTCTGGTTTTCGTTTTGGATCGCCACGCCTTCCTTCGCCTCGATCGCTTGGTGAAGGCCTTCGGACCATCTTCGTCCCGGCATCACGCGGCCCGTGAATTCATCCACGATCATGACTTCAGTAAATCGGACGATATAGTCGACATCCTTATGGAACAGGACATGCGCGCGCAATGAGGCATTGGTGTAGTGCATCAGCAGTATGTTGACGGCGGAATACAAACTTTCCCCCTCGGCCATCAGCTTGTGTTCCACCATCAACCGTTCGATTTTTTCATGCCCCTCTTCGGTCAGATAAACCTGCCTCGCCTTTTCATCGACATGGTAATCGCCGGGACCATCTTCGTGTTCCTGTTTGGTGAGGAGTGGAACGATCGCGTTCAGATGTTTATAAAGCTCCGAATGATCATCTGTGGGGCCTGAAATGATCAGCGGCGTACGGGCCTCATCGATCAAGATCGAGTCAACTTCGTCGACGATTGCATAATTCAATTCGCGCTGGACCTTTTGCTCCGGACTGAACGCCATATTGTCGCGCAGATAATCGAAACCGAATTCATTGTTGGTTCCATACGTAATATCGGCGGCATAAGCCGCCCGGCGCTGATCCGGTGTCAGTTCGCTGACGATCACCCCTACGGTCATGCCCAGACGCGCATAAATTTTGCCCATCCAGGCCGCGTCTCTAGCCGCAAGATAATCATTCACGGTGACCACATGCATCCCTTTTCCCGGCAGCGCATTCAGATAAACCGCCAGGGTTGCGACCAGAGTTTTGCCTTCACCGGTTTTCATTTCGGCAATCTTCCCATCATGCAAAATCATCCCTCCGATCAACTGAACGTCGAAATGACGCATATTCACACCGCGCAAACCGGCTTCTCGTACTGCGGCAAAAACCTCCGGGAGCAAATCCTCCAGCGACTCGCCACCGGCAAGACGGCCACGAAATTCTTCGGTTTTCGCACGCAATTGCGCGTCGCTCAGCGCGCGGAATGCCTCTTCAAGCGCATTAATCTTCTTTACGATTTTTTTCTTTTTCTTGATTAACCGGTCATTCCGGCTGCCGAAAATGACCTTGATGAGCTTGCCAAACATCAGGATAAATCCCGTTCCCCTACGATATAGATGCCGCGCATAATACTAAATTTGAAGCGTAATGGGTAAACTGATCGACTGTTCCTGATTGGTGGCCGGGATGTGACACACTCACGGAATTCCCAAGCCGTTGACTTAATCTGTTGATCTCGACCCGATAACGGGCCTAAGATGGACCTCCGCATAGGCTTTTCTATTTGGATCATGCAGGAGATATTTTCCGTAGCCTCTACTGGAAACCACCCTCGGATACCGCCCGA
>JBGTCG010000184.1:0-8850 GCA_041748915.1 Methylococcales bacterium | reverse complement strand
CCGCTCCCACAAATGGCTGGACGGCGTTTCGGATGTAATTTTGGATCCCCTCTGGCGCTAGCGCACGACGGGTATCCAAAATTACCTACGCCTACCGGGGACTACCAGCCCTCGCGTTCGCTCTCCATGGCTGGCAGCGTTGGAATGAGCCGAACGACAGACCCGGCCGATAGGGCAGCAGAACTCCGGACGCTCGCGGCACACTTTCTTTGATGGCGAACGAAGGTGCCCTGCAGAAAACTGCAGGGCCCTTTCAAATATGAAATACGAACTTATTTCATCATAGAATGTTTGAACATCCGATCCAGCTTGCTGTTGGCTTCCTGAGCCGCGTCGGCCGCGCGCATTGCTGCAGACTCAGCTGCGCCGGCTTTTTCTTCGGCCCGTTCCGCCGCTGCCATGGCAGCGGCCGCAGCCGAGGCCGCATCATCCGCCTTTCGATCGGTGCTTCTTAACTCGCCGCGTAACGTCTCCAAATCGTCCGTACTCGCGCATCCGCCCGCCAACCCGGCAGCCAATACCAAAACAGCTACTTTCGATACAATCTTTACCATAATTCAATCCTTTTATGATTGAGTGAAAAAAACATTCATTGTAAAGGCGATCGCAATGAATTGTCAGTTGCTATTCTGCCCCGAAATGAAACTGCTTTCCAGCAATAAATGGCCCTCCCTAACGAATAACGACCACGGTGCCTGTTGAAATCCAGGCCCCTAAACTATTTATCTGATTGTTTGTTAACGCGATGCACCCCCGTGTCCAGTTCATTGATTTGTGAATATCGGCATCGGCCGATCCAATACCATGAATACCGATCTGGCCGCCCAATGCAGTAGTCTGGTCAGGTATCCGATCGAGAAGATCGGCGTTGAAAATACGTTGATAGGTTTCTGGATTGATTAAACCCTTTTTCAACCCGCGTTGGGCGTCCCACCGCGAAGGATAATTAAAACCATAAAACCGATAAAACCGGCTGTTGGAATTGACCCAGCCAATCCGGTATATACCCAGCGGAGTTTTCTCATCGCCGCGAACCTTGTCGGCTGCGGCGCCATTTTGTCCGATCGATATATTATTATATTCGGCCTTGGTTTCCGCCCCTTGTTTCACGCGGATCACTTTCGATTGCGTATCAACCAATAACCAGACTTCCTCGTCAGCATATCCCGGAACGGACAGGCTGATAAGGATCAGCAAACCCAACATCGACCGTAACGATCCAATAAGAGCGTATTCATTCATCTGAATCATTATAATCCATTAGATTCAAAATACTTCCATTTGTACGTCTATTTATCAAAAAGTTCGTGGACATGCTTACCAAATAACGAATGATGCGACAAAACATGCTTGCATCCGCCAAACCCAGCATTCGCTCCAATGATATCAGCGCCTCATTACTTTATCCTGTATAAAACCAATGGACAAGGCCCAATTGATCGCCTGGCCGCTCATGCGGCCAGGCGATCAATTCGCGGCTCCGATTCTTTCAACAACCAAAAAATGAGGGCTCCAACCCGATGTCTATACGAGCGATCAATACCAACGCCTACTCCGACCAGAAACCAGGCACATCCGGATTACGAAAAACGGTCCGCGAATTCCAACAGAAAAACTATCTCGAAAACTTCGTCCAGTCCATCTTCAATTCTCTGGGGGATCTTTCGACGCGGACCCTGGTCTTGGGAGGCGACGGCCGCTTTCTGAATAAACCCGCGATTCAGGTCATCGTTAAGATGGCCGCCGCGAATCGTTTGCACCGCCTGATCATCGGTCGCGACGGTATTCTCTCGACGCCCGCCGCATCCTGCCTGATCCGGAAATACGGCGCGGACGGCGGAATCATTCTGTCCGCGAGCCACAATCCCGGCGGTCCCGACCACGATTTCGGAATCAAATACAATATCAGTAACGGCGGCCCCGCGCCCGAGAGCTACACCGAAGCCTTTTACGCCGAAAGCCGGAAAATCACCGAGTATCGCATTCTCGATGCAAATGATGTGGATATCGGTAAAATTCGCGAAGATCGATTGGGGGCCATGATCATTTCGATCATCGACCCAGTCAACGATTACGCCGAATTGATGTCGTTATTGTTTGATTTCGAGTTGATAAAAAAACATATCGCCTCGATGGCGATCACCCTGTGTTTCGATGCGATGCACGCGGTAACGGGACCCTATGGCCGCAAAATTTTCGAAGAACTACTCGGCGCCCTGCCCGGATCGGTCATGAACGCGATACCGCTGGAAGATTTCGGCGGCGGGCACCCCGATCCGAACCTGGTCCATGCCAGGGCGCTTAATGCCATCATGTTCAGTGCGAAATCGCCGACGCTGGGAGCGGCATCGGACGGAGATGGCGACCGGAACCTGATCATGGGCGATCATTTCTTCGTAACCCCGAGCGACAGCCTTGCGGTCATGGCCGCGAATGCGCATCTGATCGCCGGTTATAAGGCAGGGCTGGTCGGCGTCGCGCGGTCGATGCCGACCAGCCGCGCCGTGGACCGCGTCGCCGATTCATTCGGCATCCATCGCTTCGAAACCCCGACCGGATGGAAATTTTTCGGCAACCTGCTCGACGCACATAAAATCACTTTATGCGGCGAGGAAAGCTTCGGTACCGGCTCCGATCATATCCGGGAAAAGGACGGCCTCTGGGCAATCCTGTTCTGGTTGAATCTGATCGCGATCAAACGGGACTCGGTGGCTCAGATCGTTCGCAAACATTGGATGCAATTCGGGCGCGACTATTATTCCCGTCATGATTACGACGGTCTGGACAGCGCACTTGGCGATCGGATCATCGGCCGGCTCCGAGCGGATCTTCCGGCCCTGCCGGGAAAAAATTTCGGTCGCTATGCCATTCAATCCGCTGAAGAATTCAGGTACCAGGATCCGGTTGATGGCACAATTGCCGAAAATCAGGGTATCATGATCCTGTTTAAAGATGGTTCGCGCATCGTATTTCGTTTATCCGGAACCGGTACGACAGGTGCGACCTTGAGAATCTATCTCGAAAGATTCGAACCCGATCCTGCAAAACACGATCTCGATCCACAAAGCGTACTCGCGGATCTGATCGGTGTCACCGAACAGCTTTGCCGGATCCGGAATCTTTCGAGAAGACAGGCACCCAGCGTGATCACCTGAACACTTCGCGCTGGTATGACCGCGAAAGCAAGATACGCACGGGTTGAACTCTGGTTCCGGACTCACTGTCTAGTGGAATGCGGGTGACCAATTTCGGTTGACGTATTTCAGCCCGACAAATTCTTTCGAATTCCGAACTGGAGGTATTGCCCATGGGGGAGGAGAAAAGCGAATTTGCTGAACTGATCGCGCGTGACCGGGTCGAGCGCGCCACCAAGCAATGGAGCGGCACGCTGATCGATTACCTGGAAATCGTCAAAAACGAACCGACGAATACCCGGTTCGCGCACGCGCGTATGTTTGAGATTATCCGCAGCAAAGGGATACGCGATATCTCCGAATCGGAAGATCCCAAGGTCAACCATCTCTTTGCGGATGATCCGGTCAAGGTTTACGGTTTTTTCGAGCCCGAGTTTTTCGGCATCGAAATCACCTTGGCCCAAATTGTACGTTATTTTCAGTCGGCCGCCCTGCACGGCGAAGAAAGCCGTCAAGTCTTGTACCTGATGGGTCCGGTTGGCGCCGGGAAGAGCTCACTGGTCGAAAAACTGCAAGCCGGTCTGGAACAGGCCGATCCGATTTACGCGATTGCCGGTTGTCCGATTCACGAAGAGCCCTTGCATCTGATTCCGCGGCATCTGCGCTCCGAATTCGAAAAAATGCTCGGCGTTCATATCGAGGGCGACCTCTGCCCGGTTTGCCGCTATCGCGTCAAGCACGAGCTGAACGGCAAGTACGAAACCATGATGATCGAGACCATCGAGTTTTCGAAACGCGATCGCCGCGGCATCGGCGTCGTACCCCCGGTCGACCCCAACAATCAGGACACCTCGGTACTCATCGGCTCGGAAGACATTTCCAAACTCGATCTCTATTCGGAAGGGGATCCGCGCGTATTGGATCTCAACGGCGCATTCAACGTCGGCAACCGCGGCATGGTGGAGTTCATCGAGGTGTTCAAGAACGAGACCGAATACCTTCATGCGATGATCACCGCGACCCAGGAGAAGTTCGTGCCCGCGCCGGGACGCCACGGCACGGTCTACATCGATTCGGTGATTGTGGCGCATTCGAACGAAGCCGAATGGCAGAAATTCCGCGCGGATAATACCAATGAAGCGATACTCGATCGCATCGTCGTGGTCAAGGTGCCGTATAATCTGCGTCTGACCGAAGAGGAAAAGATCTACAAGAAGATCCTCGGGAAATCCGATTTCGATGCGCACGTTGCGCCTTATACGCTCGAAATCGCGTCGCTTTTTGCGATTCTGTCCCGTCTCGAACCCAGCGCGAAGGTCGATTTAATGACCAAGGTCCGGCTGTACAATGGCGAGGAAGTGGTCGAAAAGGGGCGCACCAAACGGATCAGCGTGCGCGAACTGCGCGAGGATGCCAAATCCGAGGGAATGAGCGGCATCTCGACGCGCTTTATCATGAAAGCCCTCGACAACGCGCTGTCCACCAATCCCGAGTGCATCAATCCGATCAATGTACGCGAGGCCCTGGTCAACATGGTCAAGGCTTCCGATTTTTCGGACGACGTGCGCAAGCGGTATCTCGAATTTCTGCAGAACACGGTGCACAAGGAATATCTGGACATGCTCGAGAAGGAAATCACCAAGGCCTTCGTCTATTCGTATCAGGAGCAGGCGGAATCGCTGTTCCAGAATTACCTGGATCACGCGGAGGCCTTCGTCAATAAAACCAAAGTCAAGGATGCCAACACCAACGAAGACCTGGAGCCGGACGAAGATTTCCTGAAATCCATTGAAGAACACATTGCGATAATCGGCAGCGCGGCCGAGGGGTTCCGGCAGGAAGTGATCGCATTTCTGTGGGCCAGCCAGCGCCGCGGCGAAAAAATTAATTATCAAAGCTACGAACCGCTGAAATCGGCGATCGAAAAGAAACTCATGAGTTCGGTACGCGAAATCAGCCGCATTATCACCAAATCGCGCACCCGCGACGAGGAACAGAAGCAGAAATACGACGGCATGGTTCAAAACCTCCTTGAAAACGGCTACTGCGAACATTGTGTGGACGTGATTCTCAAGTATGCGGCCAACAACCTTTGGAAGGATTAGCGATTTCTTGAATCAAGAATTGACGGTTTTTTGGCCTCTTTAGTTAGCGGAGCGACCGGTGAACAGCAGCGATACGATCTTTCGTCCCTATTCCTCATCTGAATCGCTGCGTTCCGATCGTAGCGCCGGCGATCGCCAGCGTCATCGCGAAAAGGTTTTGGAATCCATTCGGGACAACATTTCAGACCTGATTGCGGAAGAGGCTATCATTGGCCAATCGAGCGACCGGATCGTCAAGATACCGATTCGTTCAATCCGCGAATACCGCTTCATCTACGGAAAGAACTCCCCCGGTGTCGGCACCGGAGACGGTGATACCGCGGAAGGACAAGTGGTGGGGCGCGCCAAGGGCCGCGAGCCGGGTCCCGGACCGGCCGGTAATCAGCCCGGTATCGATTATTACGAAACCGATGTGACGCTGGACGAGTTGATCAATATCATGTTTGAAGACCTCGCCCTGCCTAATCTGGAACAGAAACGGTTGCGCCAGGTGATTTCCGAACGCACCTTCAAGCGGCGCGGTTACCGGCAGGTCGGGGTCCATGCGCATCTCGACAAAAAGCGTTCGGCGCGTGCCCGCGTCCGGCGAAAAATGGCCAGCAAGCGCGCCGGCATCGAGCGCGCCGACGACCGGTTTCCGTTCCATCAGGATGATCTGAAATATCGCCATCGCGTGCCGGACATGAAACCCTCCTCGAACGCGGTCGTGATCTGTATCATGGATACGTCGGGCTCGATGGACACCATGAAAAAATATCTCGCGCGCAGTTTCTTTTTCCTGTTGCACCGTTTCGTCTGCACCCGGTATCAGAATGTCGATCTGGTGTTTATCGCGCATCACACGCAGGCCCGCGAGGTTACCGAAGAAGAGTTCTTCCACAAGGGCGAATCGGGCGGCACGATGATCTCCTCGGGTTATAACAAGGCCCTGGAGGTGATCCGTGACCGCTATCATCCGGATCACTGGAACATCTATGCCTTCCACTGTTCCGACGGTGACAATTTTGAAAGCGACAACGACGCGACGCTGCGCGCGGCCGGGCAACTGTGCGAGGTGTGTAACCTGTTCGGCTATGGCGAGATCAAGCCTTACACGTTGCATTACGAAAGCTCGCTGATCGAAATTTTCGAGAATATCGAAGCTTCGAACTTCCAGGCGGTCATGATCAAGCGCAAGGAGGATGTCTGGCCCAGTTTCAAGGCGCTCTTGAAACGCGAACGCCTCCCCGAAGCCACGCAGGGCGAAACGGTGGCATGAGCACCGACCTGAACATTGCCGAACTCAAGGAATGGGACGATCGGATCAAAGAAAAAGTCAGCGCTTTCGGGCTGGATTGTTATCCGCAGGAGTACGAACTCTGTGATCATTTCCAGATGCTGAGCTACATGGCTTATTCCGGCATGCCGTCGCACTATCCGCACTGGTCCTACGGCAAGTCCTACGAGAAACTGAAAACCACATACGACCATGGAATCTCGGGTCTGCCCTACGAAATGGTGATCAACTCCAGTCCCTGTATCGCCTACCTGATGCGGGACAATTCCCTGGCGCTGACCATTTTGACCATGGCCCACGTCTATGGCCACAATGATTTCTTCAAGAACAATTTCAATTTCGCCCATACCCGGGCCGAAATGACGGTCAGTACCTTCAAGCTGCACGCGGAACGGATACGCTCGTACGTGGAATCCCCTTCGATCGGGCGCACCGAGGTCGAATCGGTGCTGGACGCAGCCCATGCGCTTTCATTGCAGCTCAACCGCAACCGGGCTCTCCGCAAACGGTCGCCGAAAGAACAAGTCTCCGCGGCGATCGAGCGGGTTCGGCCGGTTAAAGATTCGTTTCAGTCGATCCACAAAAAACAGCAAGAACCGACCGTCGATTTGAACAAAATCCCGCTGGAGCCGGAAGCCGATCTGCTGCTGTTTATCCGCGACAACAATCGGCAACTCACGGACTGGCAGCGCGATTTGCTGACGGTGGTCCATGAGGAAGCTGAATATTTCCTGCCGCAAATCGAAACCAAGATCATGAACGAAGGCTGGGCCAGTTTCTGGCACCGCACGATCATGAACAGCCTCGGACTTCCGCAGAAGCTTCAATTGGAGTTTCTCGTGCACCACAATCAGGTCGTACGACCGATAACCGGCGAAATCAATCCCTACCACCTGGGCCTCAAGATCTGGGACGATATCTGGAGACGTTTCGGGAATACCGGCGGCAAACCGCCGAGGACCGATGAAACGCCCGATGAAAAGGCGCGCGAGAAGCTGTTCGAGGTGCGCGAAACCGATCGCGATGCCTCCTTTCTTCGCCGTTTCCTGACCGACGAATTGATGCAGGGACTCGGGCTTTTTCGCTATCAAGCACGCGGCAAGGACGAAGTAGTCACCCACGTCGCCAACGACGACGGCTACGATACGATCCGGCAGACGCTGATCGACAATGTCGGAATGGGCGCGGTTCCGGTCATCAAAATTGAGGACGCCGATTTTGGCCGGAGTCGTACGCTGTACCTGAAGCACTATCACGACGGCCGCGATCTGGAGCTCGATTTCGCGGAAAAGACGCTCGAACATCTGTTCTTTCTGTGGGGACGCCCGATTGTTCTGGAAACCATCATGAACGACCGGGGGATACTGCTTTCGTTCGATGAGGATGGCTTCGATACCAAGAAGCATATACAGGTCAACGAAGGCCTGCTCCGGTAACAAGATTCTTTTCGGCGCCGGATCGCGGTAAGGACGAACCCGCAAATCCGCTAAGCCCGTCCGATGCCGCTGAGATCGATGTTCGATTCGAGCAGATAGATTCCTTCGAGGAAGATCTGCACGCCGAGGCACACCTGCCTCGGGTTCGCCGGCAACGGATAAAACCGGATGTCGTCCTGCTTGCAATGGATCCGGGCCGCGAGTTGTTCGCGCAAATGGCGCAGCTCACGGGCGTTCAGCGATGCGCTGAAGACCGAATATTGTACCGGCAGACCCACGCTTTTCAGCCAGCGATGCACGCGCACGAGCCGTTTCGGATCGGCGATGTCATAACTGATCAACCAGAGCTGGCGTTGATTGACGGCCATTCAGCAAATCTCGATCAACCACCGGTGAAAGCGGCGAATCAGTCCGCCAGCATTATTTTTAAGCAGTTGACAATAAAGGCGTAATTTCAGGCCGCGCAATCCGGCCTACCACTTGGCTGAAAATTTTAGGAATTTGGATTTATTTTAAGGCTTAGCTTTGCAGGTGACGTTTGGTACGCGCAGCAGGCCGCCCGCCCTGAACGCAGCATTAGGCTTAACACCGCCCTGCTGCGATGGTAACCTGTTTTCGCTGATTGTTTAGAGCTGACGGAAAACCTTTATCTTCATAAAAGGGTTCTTCCGGCAAATGCGTACTTACTGGTCTGAATGGCAGGTTGAAATAGGGTGGATTAAAGGTTGAAATTGTCCTCGAATTCTAATTCTGCGGCTTCTTCAACAGGTCTACCAGCTTGCTCTATCACGCATTTGGCATAATCGGGTATTTTTATCAAAGCACTGGTTACCTTGCGGGTGCTGTTGTTGTTGCGATACAGGAGGATTGCTGGCGGCTTAGATGTCCAGATTGTCGAA
>JBGTCG010000183.1:0-37446 GCA_041748915.1 Methylococcales bacterium | reverse complement strand
GCGTAGCCTGCTCCGAGCTTGCGATGGTGTGGCGAAGCGGCGCGGACGCAGGGCGGCCGGGGCCCAATGGTGGTCGCGTAGGCGAGTCGATTTTGGTGACTTGGATGTCCCAAAATCTTTCACGAGGTAGCGACACACTTTATCCGGTGCCTCCGTTTCGGCCGCGGTGATGCCAAACCCTCCGGCCGCGCGTTCCAATTCGGCGAGCCACCGGTGCATTTCGGCCAGCGTGTACTGCATCGTAAGCCGGGTGGCGATCGCCGCCTGCTCAGCGTCGATGAGGCTCAGAAAATCGCCTCGCCCGGATGCATACTCGCTTGTCGCTGCGGTCAGGGTTTCCTCGGCCAAAGGCACCAGACGTTCTCGGAACAGCGCCAAGGCGTCACGGTTCTCCAGAAACCGTTCATAGGCGATCTGGATTTCTTCAGCGATTCTGGCTTTTTGATCCGCAAGCTCCCAGTCGACCCGGCTCATTGCTGCCTTCGCCTGGTCCTGAGCGGCGTGTCGTTTGCTTTGATCCAGCGGCAGGTTCAGCCCGAGACCGACGGTGAACCGCGATTCGTGACGTTCCCACAAGCTGTTGTATCCGGCGGACAGATTGAAGTCGGGATAGCTTTCGTAGCGGGCCAGATCGGCACGAATTTCGAAGGCTTGCCGTTTCGCCGCGAGTTCCCGGAGTTCGGGCCGGCGCTCCTCGGCTGCGGCGCGAAGCGAGGCGACATCCGCTGGATCAAAGGCTTCCGGCAGTTTTCCGGCGCGGGCAAAGGAGCATCGGGCGTACGGTTCAGCAGCGTATTGGCACGGGCAGCAATGCGACGCAGTCGCTTTCCAACTGAATTTTTCGATGCTCGCTGCGGCGCAGCGCCATTTCCGCGCGCAGCGCGTCTTGCCGCCCAGCGCTGCCTGCAGCATAACGGGTTTCGGCGATAGCCCTGAATTCATCGAGCAAATCGCGGTCGAGCCGATTAGTTTCGATGGCCTCATGGATCCAGTACCCGTCGGCCGCAATTGTCTTTGCGCTCGCGGCAAGTCTCAGCCGTAGCGCTTCAACGCTCTCCTGAACGGCATCGGCATCGCGCGCCGCCGCTTCGCCCCGCAGGCGCCTCTTCCCGGGCCAGGGGAACTTCTGGGACAACTCGAATCCGAAGCCAAAGTTCGGCTGATCGGATGCCGCGGTCAACGGCGCGATCAAAACCGACAGCATCGGATCATTTAACGCGCGGACCTGTTCGGATCCGGCACGTACGGTCTGCCATGCCGCCAGCAGCATCGGCACGGTCGGGTTGCTGGATAACACCGCGGCCGCGAACTGGTCCGCGGAAAGCTTTACGTCCCCGGCAAGAGCGCTATCATCCGCCTGCGGAGCCGTGAAACCAAGGACCATCAGCACGGAAAGGGTATGCGTGGCACTGAATATTGAGAAAATCATTGCTGTCTCCTGAAAGAAATCGCAATGCGGGGGACGTGATCTAGCGCCCGCGCGCAATCATCGACGGAACAGGAGATGTAGCCTAGATGCGCAACCTTTGGGTTATGAGATAGGTCGTGCTGCCATGGCCCGGAGGGCGGCATGGCAGATACGTCAGGGAAGGGGAATCCGGCGAGGAAGGGATTTCGGTATCGGCGCTCGATGTCAATGCGGGCGGCGGCTGTGGCGCGTCCAGCATGCATACCTGGAAATTCGGCGGTTCGCTTGCGGTTATTTCCGCTATGGCGCCCACGACAACTTCACAGCAAGCTTCAGTGCGATCGCCGTTATGCATGGTACAGCCGCCGCCCGGTTCGCAGCCATCCGACATATCACCCGTGCAGCAGCAAACAGGGTGGGGCGGATCGTCCATGAGTCCGCACGCGAACAGCACTTGAACGTTCCCCGCCATGCATGCGAGAAAAAACCCGACGGCGAGGACTCGTCTAAGAATCGAATTCCGGGGAGATCCCATAGCCTTCGATTTTAGCAATTGAAGCAGGAAGATCACAAGTGCCGTTTTGATCCCATACATCGTCTCGCGGCGTTCCAGGCACCGCTAACCCATAAGAATCTTCGGATCCGGGAGGGTCTGAACCCGCGGAACACGCACTTTGGCCGAATCCCATCGCTGACGGGCGGCCTTGCTCCCAAGGTTTTTGTTTAAAGCCTCGTTAACGAGTCAATCCAATACCATGGGAACTTGGGCATCGCTACGCCCATTCTCGCTCGAGTAGTACCGGAGATCGGCATCAGGAGGCATGGGGTCCAAAAGAAGATGCGGCGTTTTTCATTGCAAGGCTTCGGCAGCAAATCGTCCGCTCCGATCAGTTATCAAGAGTATCGGACCTTCCCACTCGGGACTTCCCCTCCGCATCAAACGAATAAACTACAATTCTTCGGCGATCTCGCGATGCAGTTTGGCCAGTTCCTCGTTATCGCGGGCAATGTCTTTGTAAGTGTAAATCAGCGACTTACAATGCTGTATAAAATATGCTTTTTGCCGCTGCATGAGGTTAGTACTACTCGATTCATAACTATCGAGATGCTTGCGCAGCAGTTCCACTTTATCCAATGCGTCTTCGGCCTCCCGCTCGTAATGGTCCGCAATCGCTTCGTAATCAGCTTTCGTCGACGCGGTCGCGATCTGATCCACTGCCAGGGCCGAATGTTTTTGCCCAATGGTGCATGCAGTAATCCCGACCACCAGCAGCAAAGCAACGATTGACGCCGACGAATAAAAGCGTACTGATAGATTGTTCATACGCTAACTTCATATTGATTAATAAGTTTTTACGCTATCAAATGTCATTGTGTTTGTCCATTGAGTAAAATTTTTTGATTCCTGTATCGCTACGGGATCTCTCAGCCCTTTCGTTTTGTCATTACGCCGGTCCCGTTGGTTTACGGATCAGCAAATCCGTTAATCAAACGGAAATTACCGAACCAACTGCATTCGGTGGGCGCCGCCGAAAAGTCAAAACCACACCCACTGATCAGCCGGATACCGCCAATGGCTCATTGGGTACATTCGTTGACAAGCGGGAAACCGTTGTGATTTGATAGCGGTTCGTTTCGGGCTTCCCATGAAACCCTACGGCAAGGAGATACTGATGAAAAAGCGGATGTCCCCGTCGGTTCGGCATGTTGCCCGAATTGCGCCTCTTTTGTTCGCACTGCTCGGCGCGTGGCCGAATGGTGTCTACGGAGCGGATATCGCCGACGCGCAAACTCTGGTGGAGAACACCACGAACCAAGTTCTCGAGACCTTGAAGAAAAACAAGGATCGATTAAAGAACGATAAGCAAGCCCTCTACGCCCTTGTAGACGAGATTATCGTTCCCCATTTCGATTTTCGCTTGATGGCCCGGCTCGTGCTGGGAAAGCAATGGAAGACTGCGAACACCGAACAACAAACGCGCTTCACAGAGGAATTCAAGACCCTGCTCGTGAGAACCTATTCTACGGCCATGCTGGATTTTACCGAGGCAACGATTAAATATCTGCCCGTTCGAGCCGGCGGTGACGACCAGTCCAAGGCGCTCAGCCGCATGGAGATCACGCAGCCGGGCGGCCGCCCGCCGGCGTTAATGCAACTGCGTATGATTGACCGAAAGGGCGCCTGGATGGTCTACGACGTTACTATTGATGGTGTCAGTCTAGTCACAAACTACCGGAAAAGCTTCAGTAAGGATATCATCGAACATGATGTCGAGTATCTGATCGACAAATTGGTCGACAAGAATCGGGGTAAGGCCGGTTGATTCCCGTTAATAGATAATGATGCCGGGTTCCGCCCAAATCGTCTAAGACTCGATATACCGCGTCAGTGCGGTAAGCAGCGATCTCCACGCACCGCGACATGCCAAAGCCCGCGGTACCATTTGCCTCTGAGTAAGCCGGGCGTTGTTGTAAGGTGTGAGCCGATCTATCATAATGCATTCCGTTCATTACTGAATTCGCGAAACGTACTCTTGTCCGATTCGAAAAAAATATCCGTTTTGATCGTTGCCTATAACGAAGCCGAGAAAATTGTCGCTGCGATTCGCAGCGTATCGTGGGCGGACGAAATTGTTGTTGCCGATTCCGAAAGTACGGACGGTATGGCCGAAAAAGCCGAGTCTCTGGGCGCGACGGTCGTCCAGATTCCGTTCAACGGCTTCGGCGATCTTCGCAACCGTGCGGTCGAACACTGCAAGCATTCCTGGATTTTCAGCCTTGATGCCGATGAGCGTTGTACCCCTGGGCTGGCCGATGAAATTCTCGGAATTGTGAATTCGTCCGAATCGGCCGATGTCTACCGGGTTCCGCGCCGCAATTATTTTATGGGACGCTGGATTCGGTACTCGGGCTGGTATCCGAATTACCGGCAACCGCAATTATTTCGCAAGGGCGCGATGAAATATACGTTGGAACCTGTTCACGAAGGCTTTGAATTGCTTACTGATCTTCCCGTGGAATATGTAAAAAGCGCGCTCTGGCAGGTGCCTTTCGCGAGTTTGGATGAGATAATCCTCAAAGCCAATCGTTACTCGACGTTGGGCGCGGAAAAACTGGCTGGACGCGGTATGAAGGTGAGCATGGGCAGCGCATTGTTCCGGGGATTCTGGTCCTTTTTCAAGCATTACATTCTGAAGCGGGGATTTTTGGACGGCTGGCCTGGTTTCGTGATCGCGCTCGGGAACTTTGAAGGGACCTTCTATAAGCAAGCAAAACTTTATTGCCGCGAGGTCGATTGGATGCCGGCTGAAGAAGACGCGCTTCGCCACGATATTCCGAGTTGGAACAATAGCGCCCGTGTGCGGTCCACCAACGAACAATAAAATTGGCGGGTTCCAGTCGGCCAATAGCCGCGGAAGCGTCGGTGCCGGCCTACATTTTTGACTGCAGGTAATTTTGCAGGCCGACCTTGTTGATCAGTTCGAGCTGCGTTTCCAGCCAGTCGATATGTTCTTCTTCGTTTTTCAGGATGTCTTCGAATAATTCGCGGGAGACGTAGTCGCTTACCGATTCGCTATAGGCAATGGCTTCCCTTAACAGCGGGCAGGCATCCATTTCCAATCGCAGATCGCAGCCGAGCATTTCCTGAACATTTTCACCGATCATAAGCCTGCCGATGTCCTGCAGATTAGGTAGCCCTTCCAGAAACAGGATGCGTTCTATTACCTTGTCCGCATGTTTCATTTCATCTATCGATTCACGATAGACATGCTCGTTGAGTTCGCCCAATCCCCAATTTTTATACATGCGGGCATGCAGAAAATACTGATTGATCGCGGTCAGTTCGTTACAGAGAACGCGGTTCAGGTAGTCGATGACTTTCGTATCGCCTCGCATTTGCATACTCCTTGAATCGTCGGCTTTCGCCTTTACGAATTGGGGGCCGTGAATTAAACCTGATCGAAAAATTAGATGCCCATGTTGCTCAAAGCCATCATCACGTCATTTAGAATACCCGTTAATCTGGGATGAGAAACCTCGAAATGCGTCAACATATCGGACATACCTTCCGTCAAGGAGTGATGGTGTTCAATATCGTCCGGACTTTCGAGCTTTGTTTCGAGATTCTGAATCAAAGCCTCAAGCTTCCGCTTCGATTCGATGTCCAGATCAGCCAGCTTGGAAACTTCACTGCGCAATGCGGCCAAAGTTTTTTCGAGTTGTTCGTTCATTCCAGGAGGATGCCCTTTGCCAATCAAACGATATTATTTTACCAGTTGCGGCCGGATTTTTTATATCAAATTGCCGCTCAAGTCCATCGCGATTAGATCGTGCCCAGGGTTTGACGCTAAAAAAACTTTTTACCGGCCTGCTGTTTGAGATATAATGAGAATCATTCGTAATTACTCATCGATGCAATGCAGAATAAGGATTGGCAGAACTTTGCAATTCTTAAAATCCGATTGGGCGGGAGGGGATATGGTTGAAAGTAATTGTGCCGGCGTCCGTTGTTTTCCGCTGAGCATGGCAGTCGAAGGCGAACGGGTCCGTATTGTGATGCACCGCGGCGGACAAGGTCTGGATAAACGTCTTGCTTCGATGGGCCTGCAAATCGACAGCACGATCGAGATTCTTCACTGTCTCGGTGGTTCCTTGGTCGTCGCGGCAAATGATATCCGGTTGGCGCTGGGAACCGGAATGGCGCACAAAATAATGGTCGAATCATTATCGTCAGTATCCTGAAGCAGCTTTCGCAGCCCAGACGCGGCTCAAGCCGTTTAATTTTTCGGCCGGCAGTGATTCCGGTACCGGGGGAATCCTAAATTGTCGGCAAGCATACAAGATCTTAAAACCGGTGAGTCCGGCCGGATCATAGGCTTCGGCAACGCGGCGAAATCGTACCGCAAGAAACTACTTGCCATGGGGCTGACTCCAGGAGCTGAATTTCGTGTCACCCGTTTTGCGCCTATGGGCGATCCCATTGAGATTAGGATCCGTGGGTTTTCGTTGAGTCTGCGGAAAGAAGAAGCGGCCGGACTATTAATCGAGAGGATTTAACGCATGGCCAAGAATTACACGATCGGCGTCGTCGGCAATCCGAATTGCGGAAAGACGACTCTGTTCAATGCGTTGACCGGCGCGCGCCAGCATGTCGGTAATTGGCCTGGAGTCACCGTTGAACGCAAAACCGGTAATTTTAACGTTCGAAATTTTCAATTCGAACTCGTTGATCTTCCCGGAACCTATTCCCTGGATGTCAGCGAAGCATCGGTATCCCTGGACGAGCAGATCGCCCGTGATTATGTCGCGAGCCGTGAAGCGGACTTGATCGTGAATATCGTCGATGCGGCGAATATTGAACGGAATCTTTATTTAACCTCGCAACTGATCGAAATGCGGGTGCCTGTACTGGTCGCGCTGAATATGATGGACGTGGCCGAGGAGCGTGGAATCCGGATTGATATTCGTGCGTTGTCCGAAAAGCTTGATTGTCCTGTGATACCGATCATTGCCGCGAAAAAAAAGGGCCTCGTCCCTCTCAAGGAAATGATATTGGGCCTGGCCGAAAATCCAAGATCGCCCGAGTCCAGCATTCCGTATGCGCCCGCGTTTGAGGATGCGGTGAAGCAAATGGCCGTGATCGTCAGAAACACCCGGATTTCTGACGAGTCGGATACGCGATGGGTGGCAATCAAATTGCTCGAAGGCTATTCATTGGCGCGGCAGTGGGTCGATGCCGGTATTGACGCAACCGCGCGCGAAATCAGAGCGAGCGCTGAAGAGGCATTGGATGAGGACATCGATATTGCCGCGGCGGACGGCCGTTATACGTTCATCAATTGTCTCGTTCAAGCATCGGTGTCCAAATCGACAGAGATCAAACGCAGCACCTCTGACCGGATCGACCGGATCGTTCTGAACCGTGTACTCGGTATTCCGATCTTTCTTCTGATCATGTATTCGATGTTTATGCTGACCATTAACGTCGGCAGCGTCTTCATTGATTTTTTCGATCAATTCGTGGGCGCCTTTCTGGTCGGCGGATTGGGTTACCTATTATCGGGATTCGGAGCGCCGGCGTGGCTGGTCCTGTTAATAGCCAATGGAATCGGCGGAGGAATCCAGGTCGTGGCTACCTTTATTCCGATCATCGGTTTTCTTTATCTGTTTCTATCCGTTCTCGAAGATTCCGGATATATGGCGAGAGCCGCATTTGTGATGGATCGGTTCATGCGATTGATCGGGTTGCCCGGAAAAGCTTTTGTTCCCCTGATCGTGGGTTTCGGCTGCAACGTTCCCGCGATCATGGCGACAAGAACCATGGAGAATCAGCGTGACCGCGTGCTTACGATTCTAATGAATCCGTTCATGTCCTGCGGGGCCAGATTGCCGGTTTACGCCCTTTTTGCCGCAGCGTTTTTTCCGGTGGGCGGACAGAATCTGGTCTTCGGACTTTATCTGATCGGAATAGCAGTGGCTGTCATGACCGGTTGGATCATGGCGCACACGGTGTTTCAGGGGCCGAGCGCGCCGTTCGTGATGGAGTTGCCCAACTACCACTTGCCTACCGTGAACGGTGTGATTCTGCGCACTTGGGATCGCTTGAAAACGTTCCTTTTTCGCGCCGGAAAGGTTATTGTTCCGATGGTCCTGATTTTGAACACGCTGAATGCGATCGGCACCGATGGCAGTTTTGGCAATGAGAACAGTGAAAAATCGTTGCTTAGTGAATTCGGACGCAGGATTTCGCCGCTCTTTTCTCCGATGGGGCTGACTGAAGAAAATTGGCCCGCCACGGTAGGCATCTTCACCGGAGTACTCGCAAAGGAAGCGGTGGTCGGTACGCTTGATGCGTTATACAGCCAATTGGATTCCCCAGCTCCGGATCAAGCTGACTCGAAAGACCCAGACCGAAGTTTCGATCTGATGGGCGAAATCCATGCCGCATTCGCCACCGTTCCCGAGAACCTGTCAGCCGTCGGCGAACAATTGCTCGATCCGCTTGGCCTGAATATTGGTGACCTCAGCAACGATTCGATTGCCGCCGAGAAACAGGATGTAGTCGCCACGACCTATACGGCAATGCGCGCGCGATTTGACGGCCAGGCTGGTGCATTCGCGTACCTGCTTTTTATTCTGCTTTACTTCCCGTGCGTTGCGGCAACCGCGGCGGTCTATCGCGAAACCACCGCCGGCTGGGCTATGTTTGTGGCCTGCTGGACAACCGGGTTGGCCTACATGGCGGCGACAATCTTTTATCAGGCCGTTGTCTTCGCCGAACGTCCGGTTTATTCGTTTTCCTGGATTACAGGACTCATTACTGTCTTTTTCTTCGTCATATTGATCCTTCGGTTGATCGGTCGCAATCGGGTCAATTCCGGACGGAATCTTATCGCCGAGGTTTGATCAATGGTACTTTCCGAGCTCAGGAATTATATACAACTGAACAGAAGAGTGCCGCTTATCGATCTGGCCAATCGCTTTAATACCGATCCCAATGCACTTAGAGGAATGCTGCAAAAGTGGATCGATAAGGGCAGGATCCGCAAAATTTCCGGAGAAACGGGATGTTCCACAGGGTGTTGCAAGTGCGATCCGGCAACACTGGAATTCTATGAATGGCTTGAATAGAGCATTGATTTCAGTATTTTCCGATTAGATCAGAGTTTCCCGCAGTGCAGGGATGCGCTGCCAAAATCAGATGGCCTGAGCGTTTGATTTTGTACGGCAAATCCAAAAGCGCATTTGGGGTTTGGCGACCGCTGAGAAATCCAGGATGAATTTATTCAGCATTTCCCAAATTTCCGGATGGTCCTGTTACGGCCGTCTGCGCGAGATGCCATGTCTAGAGCGCATGGCGAACGTCATCGCCCGTTCACGGTTAGGGCCGACCCGGCTCAAACGATCTGTCCAATACCGCCCGACTCGAGCCTTCAAAACGGATTCCTGCCTCGCCGACGGTATTTCGAGTTTCATCCCGACGTCTACTCCAATCTGCAAAAACCCTTAAATTTCATCGATCAGGGAAAGGATTCGAACGCACAACGGGTCTGAAATTTTTACAGTAATTGCTGTAAAACACATCCAAACTCTATCCATCCTGTTGTTTTTATTTTTATTATTATCAGTTGGCAAATATTTTGCTGTTCCGTGGCCAACGGAAATAGTCCGGAAATATTACCCGCCTAAGAAACGAAAAACGTTTTGTAACTTCGGAGATGAACCATGAAAAAATATCAAGCACTTAGAATTTCAATTCGGACGGCGGCAATATGCGGCGCCGGCCTTCTGGCGACGCTCGGCACCGGGACTGCAACCGCCGCGACCTGCCCTGTCGATCCAGCAACCTTGATTGATTGCCCGATCGTATCAGCGGATACAACCCTGACCCAGAACTGCAAAGGCCCGATGAACATTATTCACGAAAACGTTATCGTGAATTTGGGAGGATACGCCGTAATGTGTTCGAACGATGACGGTATCGTTATTCAGAACCAGGATAATGTAAAGGTTATGAACGGGTCCGTGAGTCATAATCAACGGGAAGGAATTCAGGTATCGGAAAGCGCTAACATTCGACTGCTAAACCTTGACTTGATCGATAATGCCGACGTGGGCTTGGATGTCGTTAATTCCGAACAACTCGTTGTTAAATACGTGACCGCCACCGATAACTTTCTTGGCTTGAGTTTTACCAACACTGATCGTTGGAAATTAGCCCACTCCAAGGCCAATTATAATACTTGGCTTGGCGTCAATATCGATCAGGGAGTCGAGACCGTGGTCCAAAAATCCAAAATCAATCTGAATGGTAATGACGGGATTGCGTCTACCGGTAGAAACAACAAGTTTCGCCATTTGATTGCGAACAAAAATGGCGACGATGGTATTGATATTAACGCCCCCAGCCTTAATGTGCTCATCCAATACAACAAAACGAACAAAAACTTGGACGACGGGATAGACATTGATCAGGGAACGGCAGTCATCTACGTATTCGATAATCTGGCGCGCTTGAATAGCGACACCGATCTAACCGACAATAATGCTAATTGCACCAGCAATTCCTGGCTTCGCAACATATTCGAAAAAAGTAACGAATCCTGCATTCAATAGCGACGATTAGAGTGTCGTTACTGCCAACACATCGCTGAGAGTTCGCGATTTCATATAGGGGCTTTTCCAGTGGGGAAATGACATCTCCGGAAACGAGCCCCTTGCGATCGCGATGAATAACTGAGTTCCAATTTTTTCATCGAGGTTTTTACAGACTATGCGCATAAAGACGCAAGGCGTTGCATTAATTACGATATTACTGGCGTTAACCGTTGCATCCGGAATATTAGCATATCAAAATCACACCACGGCGAAGGTTTTAAGGATGCAGGTTGCGAAGCTGAAGCGAACCCTCGCCGAACAGCAACGCGAGTTCGACGCCCGAATTGCCGGGTTTGGCGAACGAAAATTCACCGAATCCTTGCGAACAGGCCAAGAAAGTACGCGCATCAACACCACACGCGAACCCAAGTTGCCGCCGCGCCAATCGGCCCCTGAACTGTCCGATGCCGTTATTGCCCACGCGCTTGACGCGTTTGACAGTCTCGATCCACACGGCCGCGCCGAGGCATTGCGGGAGCTTGCGAGACTGGCGCGAGTAGCTAATGATTCGCGGGCTCGTGAGACCCTGTTGGCTGCTTTGAGCGACCAGTACGCGCCCGTGCGGCGGGAAGCCGCGAAAGGAATTGGGCTGTTGCAAGATCCCGATCTTTTGATTGCGCTCGATCCCTTGACCAATGATCCTGATGCCGATGTACGGCGAGCGGTGTTGGATGCCGCCGTCCGGATAAGCCAGTCGCCCGACCTTTCCGGCCCCATCGTTACGAAGTTCCTCGGCGATGTCAACGAAAAGGTAACCACCCAGGCGCTGAGAAATATTGCGCGATTGGATTATCAACAGGCGCTGGCCCAAGTGAGCGAACTGGCCTTTAGCGAAAATCTCGAGGTAGCCGCCAGCGCGGCTTTTACCGCTCGAAGTCTCGGCAACGATGCGGTTGCCGACAATGCGATTCCCTACGTAGCCCGGGGACTCGATAGCGACGACAGCCGTCAGCGGTCCAAAGCCTTGGAACGGATCGGCGACATTGGCGGCCGGGCTGCGATTCCGTATCTCGAAAGTGCGCTATCGGATCCGGATCCCGAAGTCCGCGCGGACGCGCAGTTCTACCTGGACGACGTGAACCAGCAGATCAAGAGCGAGGGCTGAATGTCCTATCGGGGTCAGGCGGTCGTGAATATGGAGGCCGTCTGACCAAATCCTCAGGTTTGCGTGCCGTTATACGATATCCGAGCTCGATTTTTGATTTTCCTTTGAAAAATCGGCAGGCCGCGTGATTCCGTTCCATCTTCGGCGCCGGTTTGGAATTTAAGCCCCGGACATCCCTCCCCACCTGGCCCGTAATCCTCCCTACGAATCTCTTTAACTTTTCGGATCAGAAGTGCTAGAATCCCGCCTTGGTTAAATTCTGAGTTTTACGTTTCTTTTTCGAGTTTTACGCTTTTTTTGAATCTGCATTGGATGTCCGTCAAACCGCGCGAGCAACTCAAGTCTTCGAACATAATCGAGCTTAGAGCGGGGGCGTTTACACTTCCTGTATTGCGATTGTTACAAAACCGGCCTAAAGAAATTTGCCGGCAGCTTTCCGAAAAAATTAAGCAAGCACCCGAAATGTTCCGCAATGCTCCGCTGGCAATCGATGTCAGCGGGCTCCCGGAACCTATGGGGCTTACGGATTTGCAATATTTGATTGGCAAAATCGGTGACCTTGGCGTCCGGCCGATCGGTATTCGCGGCGGATCGCCGGATCAGCAGAGTTCCGCACGAGCAGCAGGTCTCGCTGTGTTAGCGGAAGCCCGTTCATCGCCGAAGGTCGCCCCGGTCGCGAAATCGTCAAACAATATTCCGGTCGAACCGCCCTCGAAAACTGCCGAACCCGCGGATCATTCCGAGCGATCCTCGGCGACGCTGATTACGAAACCGGTTCGTTCCGGCCAACGCATCTACGCTGCGAACGGCGATCTGATTATTCTGGCCACGGTCAGCGCTGGCGCGGAAATCATTGCGGACGGTAATATCCATATCTATGGAACCTTGCGTGGGCGCGCGCTGGCCGGCGTGAAGGGAAACCTGAAAACGCGGATTTTCTGCAGCGATTTGCAGGCAGAATTGGTATCCATATCCGGCCACTATCAAATCAGCGAGGGAATCGACGATTTGCTTCGCGGAAAACCGGTGCAAATTTATCTTTCGGGCGACTCACTTTTGATCGAAGCGCTTTAAACATCCGTTAAGAACGCCGCGGGAGGAAAACTATCTTGGCTAGAACAATCGTCGTAACATCGGGTAAAGGCGGGGTCGGTAAAACCACGACCTCGGCGTCAATGGCAACGGGGCTTGCCCAATTGGGACACCGGACCGTGGTAATCGATTTTGACGTAGGCCTGAGAAATCTTGACCTCCTGATGGGTTGCGAACGCCGCGTCGTTTATGACTTTGTCAATGTGATCAACAAAGAAGCAAAGATCAATCAAGCGCTGATTCGCGATAAACGGTGCGAGAATCTTTATATTCTGCCTGCCTCGCAGACCCGGGACAAAGCCGCGTTGACCGAAGAAGGCGTCGGCCGGGTGCTTACGGGATTATCCGAAGATTTCGATTACATTATCTGCGATTCGCCAGCCGGGATTGAACGCGGAGCGACGCTCGCGATGTACTTTGCGGACGACGCGATTGTCGTCACGAATCCCGAGATTTCCTCGGTTAGAGATTCCGACCGGATGTTGGGCATTCTCGCCAGTAAATCGAAGCGCGCGGAAAACGGAGATGAACCGATCAAGGAATATTTACTTCTGACCCGATACTCTCCGGAACGCGTGCAAAGCGGCGAAATGTTGAGCGTCGGCGATGTTCAAGAGATTTTGTCGCTGAATCTTCTCGGTGTCGTGCCTGAATCGAAATCCGTCTTGACTGCTTCCAATTCTGGAGCACCGATTATTCTGGATCAGGAAAGTGATGCGGGTCAGGCGTATCAGGATATCGTTTCCCGATATCTCGGCAACGATCTACCCCAACGGTTTATCGAAATCAAGAGAAAAGGTCTCTTTGGCCGCTTATTCGGAGGTTAGACCATGAGCCTATTGGATTATTTTCGGATTACACGGCCAAATACGGCGGCGATCGCAAAGGAACGCTTGCAGATCCTCGTCGCTCATGAACGGACGGAGAGAAACACACCGTCCTACCTTCCGATGATGCAGAAAGAATTACTTGAAGTAATCCAAAAGTATGTGCATGTCGATCAGGATGCCATTACGGTGCACGTAGAACAGGACGACCAGCACGAAATTCTGGAGCTGAATATCCTCTTGCCCGAAGACCAATCGCCACCGAAGAGAGCAAGAAGGCGTTAGAATGGGAACCGCTTATGCCATGATGTCTTAAACATTTACGGAGTTCAAATGCAGGCCGCCGATTCGTTTGAATAAACGATATCGTTGCAGATCTTCCGGCCGATCAAGATCCCAATGGCACCGGGTCTCATGGTATTGAAGTCCTAGGCGTCTGATCCGGGTCTTGGTTTCCGACAGGACCTCGGCCGTTCCCCATGGAATTGAATGGAACAAATCCGGAATCGATTGCTTCATCCCGATCAGCACATATCCTCCATCTTCGGCCGGCCCGAGTACAACATCACTCCCGTGACGCAATGCGAAGAAGGCGTTGATCAGGTCCTGACTACAGAGCGAAGGACAGTCGCAACCAATTAACACGACTGCCGCATAACGGTTCAAATTCGCGGCAATGGCGCGGCCCATTCGATCGCCCAGATCCGTACCGCTCTGGGTATGGAGGCTGATTGGGTACCGGTTTAATAAGTTTCTGAAATCCGGATGTTCAGCGGACGGACTACACCATAACTGAACCCGACAGAGTCGTTGCCGATGCGTCATTGCAAGCGTTTCGGACATCAGGCGGCTCTGCAGGGTTGCAGCCTGCGCCGCGCTAATCGCCGGAAGAAGCCGGGTCTTGACCTTGCCAGGCACCGGTGCTTTTGCAAAGACAACCAGGCGAGCATCCGGAAATATTAAGGAATTCATCATAGGCAATCCCGATTCATGCAAGAGTCGATGGATTTGATGGAAATCCTATTTCAAACTAAAACCAATTTCAAATCAATCTTTTATCTGATGACTTCTAACAGCAAGAACCGCCCGGTACATTTTGGCGATGCACGCCACCTTTGGTCTCACCGGCCGGACGCGTGGTGCCGGCAGGAGCGCACCAAACTTTAGGTTCTATCGCAATCGCCGGGCTGATCCCGATAAAATCGTCGCGGTAACGGTCGGTGAGCATGGAGAAGGTTCGCTCGCAAACCGCGATCCTTTCCCCCCGCGGATAGAAATGTCCATCGTCATCATGGACTTCCGAAAATGGTCCGCGATAAATCACCGCGTGTCCCTTATCCAGGCATTCTCGGCCCTGGCCCTTGAATGCGGTGACGGTTACCGAGCGGAATTCTATCCCCTCGATCGATTGCCACGGAGAATCATCCCACCTGGCTATGCAGACTCCCTGGAATCCTGCGCTGACAAAGGCGCTGACGAACGACTGTTCCTGCATCGCACCCGCTATGCATCCGCTCCACAGTATCGGGTCCGCTTTCAAGTGTTCGGGTACTACTTCGTCACTTACGATATCTGCAATCGCGACTCGTCCTCCGGGCTTGGTTACGCGAAAGATCTCATCAACGAGACTCCGCTTGTCGCGTTCTTCAACCAGATTCAAGACACAATTGGATACAACCAGATCAACGGAGTTATCTGCAATGAGCGGAGACCGTAATCTCTGCTCGGATTTCCAGTCAGTAAACTTCGCAAGAGCCGCGGAATTCACGATTGGATGGTGAAACAAATAGCGATCCACGGCCTCGAGATCCAGTTTTAGATCCTGAATGTACCCCTTTCGGAATGACACCCGATCGGACCCGATTTTTCTCGCCATTTCCGTCTGATACTTGCGGGCCAAAGCCAGCATGTCGTCATTCATATCGACACCAATCACTGATCCCCGCTCGCCAACCAACTGCGCTGCGATATAACAAATTATTCCGGACCCGGAACCCAGATCCAGAATCACATCGCCTTCACGGATATAGCGAGAAGGATCACCACAACCGTAATCTTTCTCGATAACTTCATCAGGTAAAAGACGCAACAAATCAGTGTCGTATTCGACCGCGCAACACAGGGATGGCTGGGCAGACTCCGCGCCCATTGAATATCGTTCAAGTACACTTTTTTCAACATTCATTGTATTGCTCGCCAAACCGTCAAAAAACGTAATTGTGAAGAGTTCGCGATTAAATGCGAACCCTGCGTATTGTTACAATAACTCCGGCCCAATCGGGTTGCATACTTGAAACCGGAACGTTCGGTAGTATCTCACCGCAAATATGAACCAGTATAGTTCCAGTTCGGCAGGCCAGAGAACGGTCGTTCTGATCCATCAGCGCTGGATTTCCGGACTGAACTCATGCACCGCCTCCACCATCACACGGACGTGCTCCGGCTCCACATCCGGAAGAACACCGTGTCCCAAATTAAATACATAGCCGGAGCCTTTACCGTATTGTTGCAAGATGAATCGAACCTTTTCGCGGATAACTTCCGGCTTGGCATAAAGGACTGCCGGATCCATATTTCCCTGAAGCGCAACCCGATCGCCCGTTGTACGCCTTGCCGCGGCCAAATCGGTCGTCCAATCAATTCCCAGAGCCGAATACCCGCTGTTCGCCATGCTTTCCAACCATTGTCCGCCGCCTTTGGTGAAAAGAATGGTTGGCACCGGATTTTCGCGATCGTCGTCCAACTTCAAACACTCGTAAACCGCGCGGGCGTAGGACAGCGAAAAAGTTTGGTAGTCTTGTGTCGACAGGGTCCCGCCCCAGGTATCGAAAATCATGACCGCATCCGCTCCGGCGGCAATCTGAGCATTCAAATAAAGTGCGACGGCTTCCGCGAGTTTGGCAAGCAAAACATGAGTCGTTTGTGGCTGGTCGTAGATCAACCGTTTAATTTTTTGAAAATTCCGGCTGCTTCCGCCTTCCACCATGTAGGTTGCAAGGGTCCAGGGGCTTCCCGAAAATCCGATCAAAGGTACCTTTTCATTGAGATTTCTTTTGATCAGGCGCACAGCATCCATGACATATCCCAATTCGATCTCCGGATCGGGAATCCGCAATTGTTGCACGTCGGCGGCACAATTCAAGGGCCGTACAAATCGGGGCCCTTCGTTCTCGATGAATTCAAGGCCCAACCCCATCGCATCGGGAACAGTCAAGATGTCCGAGAACAAGATCGCCGCGTCAAATCTGAAGCGATGCAGGGGTTGTAGCGTAACTTCGCAAGCCAGTTCAGGATTTTTGCAAAGATCCAGAAAACTGCCCGCTTTCTCCCGCACAGACCGGTATTCCGGCAAATAGCGGCCGGCCTGTCGCATCATCCAGACAGGGGTCCGCCGAACCGGTCGGCGAAACAAGGCGTCAATAAAACAATTAGTCTTGGTCAAAGGAATAAATTGATCCATGATTTTCGGTCGGACGGTTCACGGTACTTCCATCGCACTGATAAAAAGATTGATTGGCCAAGCATTTCATAAACTTGTGAGCGGCTTGGCAGTCTATTCCGTGACCTTATAAATCATGGTGACGGGCAAGAACTCTCCTGATCCTCGACTCTTAAGGTTTGGGGACCGCAAACTCGTCCGCAGCAGTCAGGTTCTACCGTACTCATCCAATGTCGATTTCAGGAAGGCTTGATCAACACTGCGAGGAAGCGCTGCCTTGCCGATCTCATGCAGCAAAATTAGACGGATTTTCCCATCGACATTTTTTTTGTCAACCGACATGATTTCAAGAAACCGGTCGGCGTTCATTTCGGTGGGAGGAGTCACAGGTAAATTAGCGCGTTGCAACAAATCGATGATGCGTCGAACATCAGTCTCGGCCAACCATCCTAATCGATGCGACAAATCCGCGGCTTGACAGATGCCGATCGCGACCGCTTCCCCGTGTAGATAACACCCATAACCCATGCCGGTTTCGATAGCGTGGCCGAATGTATGTCCCAGATTGAGGATTGCGCGAAGACCCGACTCTCGTTCATCTTCCGCAACAACCTGTGCCTTATTCGCGCAGGAACGATTGATCGCGAATGCCAAAGCTTCGGGATCTCTTTGCAACAATAATTCTACGTTGGCCTCCAGCCAGGCGAAAAATTCAAGGTCGCGGATTAGACCGTATTTCACCACTTCGGCGACTCCCGCGGACAATTCTCGTCGTTCCAGGGTATCCAATACTGCGGTATCGGCGATCACACAATCCGGTTGATAAAAGGCGCCGATCATGTTCTTTCCACGTGGATGGTTCACACCGGTTTTCCCGCCGACCGACGAATCGACCTGAGCCAGCAGCGTCGTCGGAATTTGTATGAAATGGATTCCTCTTTGAAAGCAGGCAGCCGAAAACCCGACGATATCACCGATCACACCACCACCCAGAGCCACCAGCGAAGAATTTCGGCCGAATCGATATTCCATCAACGCATCGAAAATTCTCTCCGCAGAGGCCAGATTTTTGTATTGTTCCCCGTCAGGGAGAATCAGGCTGCGAACGTTTAAACCACTCAACTGCTGAGTAATCATGTTCAGGTAACGTGAGCCCACGGTGACATTGGTCACCACCAGGATTTGCGTCGAATGGATATGCCTCGTGATCAGGCCGCTCTGCTCGAGCAGATTCGCTCCGATATAGATTGGGTAGCTTCTGTCACCGAGATCGACTTGAAGATTCTGATACATTGAACCGGTGCATTAAGTTTCAGTGGATTGAAAAGCTTCGAGAATCCTTTTGATGGCCATCCGGCTGGAAAGATTACTGGTATCCACGATTAGGTCGGCAACGGATTGATACAGGGGACTTCTGATTTTCATCAGGCTTTCCAGCTTTTCCCGGGGGTGATTTTGGTTTAACAACGGCCGGTTATTATCACGCATCGTCCGCTCGAGTTGGCGGCTCACAGCACAGCGCAGATAAACAACGAATCCATTTGCTCCCAGTCGCTTTCTGTTTTCCGCAGCCAGTACCGCCCCTCCACCGGTCGCTAGTACAATCGGTGACAATCGCGTTAATTCGGCAATTATGGCGCATTCTCGTCGGCGAAAACCTTCTTCGCCTTCGTACTCGAAGATCATCGGTATATCGACGCCTGTCCTGGACTCGATTTCCCAGTCGCTATCATAAAAATCGATAGCTAGGTGACGGGCAAGCTGCCGCCCTATGGTTGTTTTCCCCGCGCCCATAGGGCCGATCAAGTAAATATTCCGGGAGCCCCTCATCCTATTAATAATTTTTTAGAATTGTAAAAGTTTACCATGATCTGGATTTATCCTAAGCCTTTAGAAATTAGGTGGCGATTTAGGCAAACTCCGCCAGACAAAAAATGGGCTCAACCCATGCCGTCCGACAAAGGTATTGCATCTGGATCGGGCGGCTTACGGGGTGACGGCTCTCGGAAAATGATTTGACTCGGAGAAATCCGGAGGCAACATAGCGGGTAGTACACAATGTCTTTGCGACCCGGAACATTTCTAGACGCTTCACGGTCATGAGCGTGGGTTGTGGACGGTTTAGCCGTGCCAGATGCGGTTGTTACTGTCGGTCACGACACGTTCCAGCACCAAGCGCCGCCGGCGGACCTGCAGGAAGAAGTCCCGCAGACTGGCTTTGTTGTAGAGCCAGGCCAGATTGTCGTCGCCGTAGTCATCGAAACAGATGGCCTTCTCAGGCTCTCTCATGTTCGGGACAGGATGCGTGAGCCAACGGTATTTCCAAGTGTCCGATGACGGCCATGTCGGCGAGCGCTTCCTGATAACGACCAACCGCAGGGCCTGTCGGTCCAACGTGGGGTGCTTCTTCTCCAACGTGCGGAGGCGCTCACGGCTGTCGGTCGGCGCATGCTTGCGCTCGTCGACGGTCATGTCTTTGTATATGCGCACATAGAAGACATCGGCACTGCGATCAGCCACGCGCTTGGCGAAGGCGCCCGGCGCCGGGGCCGCGGCGCGCATACCGGATTCCTGATCGTGGAACCGTCGGATTATTTCCGCGCTGCTTAGATCCCGCAATAGGAAGCAGAGGCCGTAGAGGGTGTATTCGGCGTGGACCGGCATGCCGATCTGTGGCACTGCGTGGTTCGTCGAAGTTCCTCGAAGACCTCGACATCGGATCGGGACTCTGCGTTCTGGTAGCGGGCCGCCACGGCGCCGTTGAGCGTGCCGTCGGCGCGTGGGAGGGCGTTCTTGCTATTCTACCGGACGGCTGCGTAGTCGCTGGCCAAACACAAGCAGGAGTGTCGGCGACCACATAGCGGTCGCGTGGCGCGCCGGGTTCAGTGGACTGGACGTCGGGTGTGCCGTAGTTCTCGCAGTATGGATTCTTGCAGAAGTTGACCTGGATCCCGCCGTGTACAGACAGGATCCGAGGCCCCGAGCCGTTGGAAAATTTTGCACAAGGTTGGTCCCGGCCGTCCTTAGTCAGGTGGCCAGATCGTAGCCCGATGGCCATTCGAGTACAACAAATTTGTCGGATGGCTTGGGGATAACCTACTTTTCAAGACTAAAAAATCAGAAGATCAAACGGCGTGCATACTTTCCTTCAGAATTCTAGGCGTAATGAAAATCAACAGTTCGCGTTTATTATTTTGAACGTTGGTTCTGCGAAACATCCAACCGATACCCGGCAATTCTCCGAAAAATGGAACGCTGTCGACATCGTTTCGAGTCTCGCCGACATACACCCCGCCGAGGACCACTGTTTCTCCGCTTGTCACCTGCACGCTGGTATTGATTTCCCGCGTATCGATTGCCAAACCGCTCGGAGTTTGCTGTCCAGCGGTATTGTTCTGCACCAACACGTCCATCAGAATCACATCGTCCGGAGTGATATGGGGGGTTACCTCCAATTTCAACACCGCCTTTTTGAATTGAACATTAGTTCCATTCTGGCTTGAGGACTGAAAAGGTATCTGGACGCCCTGCTCGATACTCGCGGTATTCTGATCGGTGGTCACCAGTCTCGGATTTGATACGATGGTCAGGTTATTTTCCGCTTGGCTCGCGGTGAGTTCCAGTTGCAGCAAAAATTCGCTCGCTTTGAACAGCACAATACCCAAACCACCGGTTGCTGCCCCGACGGCCAAATCGGTGACCAGATTTCGGCCTTCCGGACCTAATATGCCTCCCGCGACAAACCCTTTGTCATTCTGGTTGTCTGATCCCCTGGCTTCCAGACGAACACCCAATTGCCTGGAAAAATTTTCGTTTGCAATCACGACCCGCGACTCAATCATGACCTGCCGGACAGGATTGTCCAAATGATTGACCAGCTCCCGGATAGCTTCAAGATTACGAGGAGTATCTTTGACGATCAGCACATTGGTTCGCTCGTCGATATTCACCGTTCCGCGTTCCGAAAGAATCGATCCCTGATTGGTGTCACCGAAACTACTGAGGCCAAGACTGGACTCAGGATACGTTAACGTCGTAGGTGACAAAGCTTTGCTGTAGGCTTCTTCAATTGGAGTCGGCTTAGATTCCGTACCTTCCTGCACGCCGGTTAACACTTTCTGGATATCCGCTGCTTTCGCATATTTAACCTGGATAATTTCGGTTTTCAAGGGTTCCAGTTTTTCCTTCACCGCGGATGCCTCGAGTTCCTCTTTTTCCAGCTTGTTGATCTCCGGTATCGGACCCACAAGGATGACGTTGCCAGATTGACGCTTGGCCAAGCCTTTCGACTTCAAAATAATATCCATCGCCTGGTCCCAGGGCACGTCATTCAGTCGCAAGGTTATATTCCCGCCCACCGTATCGCTGGCAACAATATTCAGGTTCGTAAAATCGGCAAGAATCTGTAGCACGGAACGGACTTCGATATCCTGAAAATTCAGCGATAATCGCTGCCCGGTGTACGGAAACTTCTTCTTCGACGCAATTTCTTTCTCGCCCGAGGTCAGTGGGCGAAACTCAACCGTCAGCAAATTTTCGGTCTGATAAGATGAATAATCATAATCAGAGGTTGCCGGGGTCACCACCATAGTCGTGCTTTTGCCGTCCTGCCGGGTATCGATGCGGCGTATTGGCGTCGCAAAGTCTGTCACGTCCAACGATTTTGCTAATTGCCTGGACAACGCCGTATTTACGAAATGCAGCACCACCTTCCCGCCCTGTTCGTGCATGTCGACAACCGTATTGGGGTCATTCAGAGAAATCAATATGCGGCCTTCGCCTCTGGCGCCCCGCCTGAAATCGATATTATTGATCGTCTGTTTAGGAAGTTCGGTCGCTGCGGCCAAAGCACCTGCAGTGGCGGGTTTATCTCGAATTACGGCTGGCGTTGAGCCTGATCGGCCTTGATTGGTCAGGGTGACGAATACATTACTGCCCTCGACGCGCGTGTCAAAGGGCACCATATTAATCAGATTAATGACGACCCGGGTTCTGCCTGACGCTTCGATAGCATGAATGCCGCTTGCAACGCCTTCATTGACTGGTATTATTTTTTTCTTCAAACCATTGGTTACACCGTCAAAATCCATGGCAATGCGAGCCGGATTGTCGGTTTGAAAAATTCTAGGCTCGACGGCCTCGCCATCAAATTGGAGTTGAAACTGAAGCTGATCGCCAGGTAATGCGGCAAATTCTATCGATTTCAATGTCGACCCGGCCGCTATCGTGCATGACCCATAAATCGAAAATAAAACGAACAGCAAGCCAGTTTTCCATCCTCTGTATTTCGAACTGGATTGTTGTTTGAATAGTCTATGTTTAATCTTCATGTTCTCTCCTCACCCGTCACTCTGACAGCTTCACAGATGCCTGCCGTTCCCGCCACGATCCCGGACCGTCCGGTATAATTTCAAGTAATTCAATCTGATTCTCCAGAATTCGAACGATTTTTCCATCATGTTGACCCATATAATTACCATTGCGAACGCGATGAATCGTTCCGTCATTCGCCTGGATTAACCCCCAGAAGTTGGACGTCATATTGACTGTTCCAACCATGCGAAGGCTGTCAAGGGAATAAGACTCCAATTCTTCACGAGGTCTGGACGCATCGGGCCTTATGCCATTCTGCACCGCAACCTCTACCGATTCTTCGGTACCTTCGGTGGGAGTAAAGGGATTACGCAATCCGGTTGGATCGAAGACAAACGACTCTAAAGTCTTGATCTCCGGTAACGGCTCTATGGCGCCCTTTTCGCGCGCCTTGACCTGCCGGACATATTCTTCCAGATCCGTCATATCGCTGCTGCTGCATGCGGACACGCCAATTGTAGCGCCGAGAATGACGATTAATCGAATCGACTTCATGATCGGAATTCTTGTTTGTTCAGGTCCGTTCATCACTTGCCCCTTCTTTTTTTCTGCGTATGCGCGGCAGCCGCTTGCTCACGATCATCCAGATAGCGGTAGGTCTTGACTACGGCGTCCATAGTCATATCTTCATCCTTTCCCTTCTTTCTGGGTTTGATATTCACGTTATGGATCGTTACAATTCTCGGCAGTGTCGCCAATCCGCTTACAAAGGCGCCAAACTCGTCATAGCTGCCGATCACCCGGATATCGATCGGCAATTCGGCGTAGAATTCCTGCTTAAGTTCTCCTTTCGGCTTGAAAAGTTCGAATTCAAGTCCGCTGGCCAATCCGGTTTGCGAAACATCCACCAAAAGATTGGCGACTTCGGTCTTGTCCGGTAGCTGGCGTAGCATATTGCCGAAGGTTGCTTCGATTTCCTTGAGCTGATTTCGATAGGCATCTAGATTTACTGCCTTTTTTTGCTTGACATCGAAAATATTTTTTAACTCCGTCTCCTTTTTTCCCACGAGTTCCAGAGCATCCAGTTGGTCTAGGGTATCCAACTTGATACAGACACCCGCGGCAAGCAAACTAACTAAAATGACGGTTGCTATTTTTACGGGTAAAGGCCATGTTCCGGCGGCATCCAACTCCCAGTTGACCTCAGAAAAGTTCATGATTGACCCCCGGCTTTGTTTTGATCCTGCTTTTGTTGCTGGATACCCAGTTTAAAGCGGCTTACTCGGCCCTGGTTGGATTCCCCTTTCGTTTCAATAATGGTTAATACCGGATTTGCGAGCCAGGGCGACGAATCTAAATTCCGCATGTAAGTCGAAACTCTGGCGTTTGATTGGGCCGCACCGTCAAAAGTCAAGGTCGATCCTCCCTGCTTCATCTCTGTGAGATAGACCCCATTCGGCGTCGTCTTGGCCACTTCTTCAAACAGGTGTACGATTTCAGGACGGCTTCCCTGTAATTCCTGAATAACTTCCATTTTCGCAATAAGCTTGTTTTTTTTGGCCTCGAGGCTATCGATTTCTTTTATCTTTTTATCGAGAGCGGCAATTTCGGTCTCGATGAACTGATTGCGTTCATTTTGCCGCTCGATCGCACCTTCTATATGGGTATGCACGAGAAACATGAATAGAAGAACAATGCCGGCCGATCCAAGAATCGCCAGCACAAAATTCTGCTGTTGTTCTTTGCGGAGTTCTTCACGCCAGGGTAATAAATTGATTCTCGCCATCAATCGAAACTCCGCAATGCCAAGCCACACGCAATCATCATCGCGGGCGCATCGTTACTCAGACCCTGAGGTTTGATACGGCTCGATAAAGTCATATTGATAAATGGATTTGCCACAATCGTAGGGGTTCCCAATTGTTCTTCGACCAGGCTGTCAATTCCGGGAATCGAAGCGCAACCACCGGCCAGAACAATTGCATCAATTCCTCTATGGACGCTCGAGGAAACGAAAAACTGCAGCGACCTCGAAATTTGCTGGACCATCGCCTGCTTAAATGGCTCAAGCACATCCGACACGTAGTTATCCGGAAGTCCACCGTGTTTCTTTGCGAGTCCGGCCTCTTCATAGGATAAACCGTATCTTCTCTGGATTTCTTCCGTGAGCTGTTTGCCGCCGAATCCCTGCTCACGGGTATAAATAATTCGCTTGTCATGAATCACGTTCAGAGTCGTCATAGTTGCACCGATATCGGCGATCGCAATCGTTTGATGATCTGCGCCTTCCGGAAGCTGATCTGCGATCAAAGCGAACGTGTTTTCCATCGCATAAGCTTCAACGTCCACAATCTTTGCTTTTAAACCGGCGATTTCCAACGCGGCAACCCGGTCTTCGACGTTCTCCTTTCTGGATGCCGCAAGCAGGACGTCGACCATTTGAGGATTCTTTTCACTCGGTCCCAATACGTCGAAATCGAGGCTCACTTCGTCAAGCGCATACGGGATATACTGATCCGCCTCGAGTTCAATCTGGCCTTCCATTTCATCGCTACTCATTGACGCGGGCAGCGCTATCACCTTGGTGATCACCGCGGATCCAGCGACAGCGACCGCGGCGTGTTTCAGACGGCTGGAGGAATTTTTCAGCACCGTTTTAATGGTGTTACCGATCACCTCAACATTCGCAATATTCTTATCGACAACTGCGTCCTGAGGTAAGGGTTCAACCGAGTAGCTCTCAACACGATAACGAGATCCATTTTGACTCAGTTCCAGCAGTTTTATGGCCGCAGAACTGATATCGATTCCGAGCAGTGGCGGTTTTTTACGTTTTAAGAAAACCATATTGATTCGATCGTGCTGTTTGTAACGTAGTATCAAACGGCCCAGCCGTTCGACACGATGATCCTGTAACCCGTCAAATTTTTCCAGACGGAACCGACGTATCCTGTAGTATAGTAGTAAACGGCAATTTGCCTAACGCGCGACTGTATTTTGTTAACGATTTCACGCTTGGCGCGCCGGACAATTGGATTCCTGCGCCTTTGGTACCGCCAGTGACCGTCCCGAAAACGAAAAAGCGACCGTTGCCGGGTCGCTGTCTCTATTTTTTCTTGTTCGTTCTCTTAATTTGCGGGCTGATTACGGGATTTGGGACCTATTTGGTTTATAAGATCGTTGAACCAGAATTGCCCGACATTACGGTTCTCCGTGACATCAGGCTTCAGGTCCCACTCAGTGTTTATAGCGACGACAAAAAACTGATCGCGCAATTCGGGGAAAATAAACGCATTCCGATCGCCACGACGGATATTCCTCAGCGGCTGATGGAAGCGTTTATCGCTGCGGAAGATGACCGGTTTTTCAGTCATCCCGGAATCGATTACAAGGGACTGATCCGTGCCGCCATTCAATTCATCTTGACCGGAAAAAAGCGTCAGGGGGGCAGCACGATCACGATGCAGGTCGCGCGCAATTTCTTTCTGACCCCTGAAAAAACATTCATGCGCAAGCTAAAGGAAATATTTCTGGCGCTGAATATTGAGCGCCGCTTAAACAAACTCGAGATTCTGGGACTCTATTTGAACAAGATATATCTTGGACACCGGGCCTTCGGAATTGGCGCCGCCGCCCAGGTTTATTATGGAAAATCGGTTGACAGATTAACCTATGCGGAATGCGCGATGATAGCCGGGCTTCCCAAGGCGCCCTCACAAATCAATCCGGTCACCAATCCCGCTCGTGCGCTGGAGCGCCGGAATTATATTCTGAACCGAATGTATGAACTGGAATACCTGGACCGGAATGAACTCAACGAAGCATTACAGCAACCAGACACCGCCAAACTACATGGCGATTCCATCGAACTCGACGCGCCGTACCTCGCCGAAATGGTTCGGCAAAAAATGTTCGAAAAGTATGGTCAGGATGCCTTCACCAGTGGTTTCAGGGTCTACACCACTGTCCAAAGCCATCTGCAGATCGCTGCGCGCAATGCTTTGCGGCAAGCGCTCCACGAATATGACGAAAGACATGGCTATCGCGGCATCGAGGGTCAAATTCCGCCTGGTGCAAGTCCCGCTGAAGTTCAAGCGAGGTTATTCGGCTATCGAAATGTAGGCGATACACTGCCTGGCCTGGTCAAATCGGTTGGGTCCGACTCGATTACCGTTGAAGTACTGGAAAGAGGATATATAAAACTTCCGTGGGAAGGGATCAAGTGGGCCAGACAATACATTGACGAAAACAGTCGCGGTCCGTCACCGAATATGCCGAGGCAAGTCGTAGCCGAAAATGACATCATTCGAGTGCGACAGAATCTAGAAGGAAAATGGGTTTTGGCACACGTTCCCGAAGTTGCAGGCGCGCTGGTGTCATTGAATCCAGCGGACGGGGCTATCGTTGCTCTGGTTGGAGGATTTGACTTTACTCGGAGTAAATATAATCGGGTGACTCAGGCCAAACGGCAGCCCGGATCGGGCTTTAAGCCCATTCTATATGCGACTGCGCTGGAAGTCGGTTTTACCCCATCGAGCGTAATCAATGATGCGCCAATCGTCTATGTCGATCCCTGGACCTCGAAAGAATGGCGTCCGAAAAATTACAGCGGCAAATACTATGGACCGACACGACTTCGAGATGCATTGCGGAAATCGCGTAATCTGGTGTCAGTCCGGTTATTGAGGCGAATAGGAATAAAAAAGGTAGCCAATGCCGCCATGCAATTTGGCATTCCGTCCGATCAGATTCCGAGAAACCTGTCCCTGGCTCTTGGCAGCGGAAGCGCTACCCCGCTTGAAATGGTACGGGTCTATGCAGTATTCGCCAATGGTGGTTTTCTGGTCGACCCTTACTTTATTGCGAGAATCGAAAGTAGAAATAATGAACTTGTTGAAGAGAATTTTCCCAAAATCGCCTGCCCCCATTGCGGTGATGTCGGCAGCGAAAATCAGATTTTTGCGCCTAGAGTCATTTCGCCTCAGGTCAATTACCTGATGAATTCATTACTCAAGGATGTCATCCAACGCGGTACTGCGATTCAAGCGAAAAGCCTTGGCCGGTCCGATATCGCGGGAAAAACTGGAACCACCAATGAACAGCGTGATGCCTGGTTCAACGGATATTCTCCCGCATTGGCAACGGTCGCGTGGGTTGGATTCGACTCATCAAAACCATTAGGAGATCGCGAAACCGGAGGCAAGGCTGCATTACCGATGTGGATGTACTATACCGGGGAAGCATTAAAGAACATCGCAGATAAAGAGCTGCCGATACCCGATGGAATCAAAACCGTGTACATCAACCGGCACTCCGGATTACTAACCTCACCGGGTGATCCTGATGCAATTACCGAAATATTTCGCGAAGAAAATATTCCAGGATCCGGAAATATAGAGAACGATTATGCGCCGGTTATCTCTAACAAGGAATCAGAAAATTCGCAAATTGAATCCATATTTTGAACCGGGTCAGATGGAAAGAAAAACAACGGATCGCTCAGGAATCCGCACGGATCCTGATAGAAGAGGGGATTGACGATTACCAGATTGCGAAACAGAAAGCCGCGAAACGCCTAGGCTATGGATCTGCTCATCCGTTACCAGGGAATGACGAGATCGAGATTGCAGTCACCGAATTCCATCGATTATTCCGCAGCAGGGTCCAGGAATCACATATCCAAAAGCTGAGGACCATTGCATTGGAAGCCATGATTTTCCTCAAATGTTATTCGCCCCGACTAGTGGGTAAAATAGTCGATGGCAGTGCTGGCCAACACAGCCCGGTCGTGGTGTACGTCAGTGCGGACAGTCCTGAACCCGTCGTAATAACCTTCCTGAACACGGGGATTTCGTATGCCGAATCATCCCGGTATCGCTTGATCGCGGGCAGAAAAATTCTCTATCCAGTTCTCGAATTCGTGCGCAATGAAATAAAAATAGAGATTCACATTCTCGGGGCCAAACCGTTCCGGGAATACTTCCAAAGCCGAAAATCACTAATTCAATTTGCTACGATCGACATAATCAGAAACATGCTTAATATCGAAGTTTAAACTGAAACTGATCAATCAACTGCGTTGATTGAAGGTAATATAGTCTCGCCTACCCTCGCCGGTATATAACTGACGCGGCCTTCCTATCCGTTTTGACGGATCCGCCATCAATTCCAGCCAATGCGATACCCATCCCGCGGTACGCGCGATCGTAAACATTACCGTGAACATGTCGACGGGTATGTTCAGTGCCTTATAGATAATTCCGGAATAAAAATCGACGTTCGGATAAAGCTTGCGTTCGATAAAATAGGAGTCTTTCAAGGCGACTTCTTCCAGGCCCAACGCCAACTCGAACAACGGATCCTTACTCGCCTGTTTGTCCAGCAGTTCATGGCAGGTCCGCCGAATAATCGTTGCTCGTGGATCGAAGTTTTTGTAGACACGATGCCCGAAACCCATCAATCTGAAGCTATCCTCCTTATCTTTCGCTCTTTTGATGAACTCCGGAATCCGTTTGACGGTACCGATTTCCTCCAGCATGCTTAAAACAGCCTCGTTAGCTCCCCCATGAGCGGGTCCCCATAAAGCCGCGATTCCCGCCGCGATGCAAGCGTATGGATTGGCGCCCGTGCTGCTGGCAAGACGTACTGTCGAGGTGCTCGCATTCTGCTCGTGATCGGCATGCAGGATAAACAGGAGATCGAGAGCTCTTGCCGCGGCAGGATCAAGATATTCGCGCTCATCGATGAAGAACCGTTCGGAGGGCCTTGCAAACATCATGTTCAGAAAATTCTCGCAATATCCGAGATCGGCCCTCGGATACATGAACGGATCTCCGATGCTGTGCTTGTAACACGCCGCAGCGATGATCGGCATTTTCGCCAGCATGCGCAGCGCCGAAATCCGCCGGTGCTCGGGATCGTCCACATCCAGTTCACTGTGATAAAAAGCGGATAGCGAGCCGACCACTCCGACCATCATTGCCATCGGGTGAGCGTCATAGTGAAAACCTTCAATAAACCCGCGAAGTTTTTCATGAATTTTTGAGTACCATATAATTTCACTTTCGAATTGGTCGTATTCAGATTTGGTCGGTAACTCGCCATTCATCAGGAGATAAGCAACTTCAAGGAAATTACTTTTCTCCGCAAGCTGATCGATCGGATAGCCACGATAGAGAAGGATTCCTTCGTCTCCGTTGATATAGGTGATATCACTCTTGCAACTTGCAGTCGACGTAAATCCGGGATCGTAAGTGAAACACCCCATTTCCTGGCTTAAGGTTTGAATATCAACCGTGGGTTGACCCAAAGTCCCCTCCAGCAACGGAAACGAGGCGGTTTTTCCGAGTTTTTCGTCGGTAACTTTAAATGTTTTGTTAGACACGGATGAACCTTTAGACTAGCAATGTTTTGAATAACGAAGACCGGCCTGCTGAATTACCGGCAAAGAATCAAGACGGTAATTGCTGAATTCAGGAACCCCCATATTTGCGGCGAAATTTATCGACGCGACCCGCAGTGTCGACGATCTTCTGCTTCCCTGTATAGAAAGGGTGACATGCAGAGCAAACGTCTACATGAAGGTCCTTGCACAGTGTGGATCTTGTTTCAAATCGATTTCCACAACTGCAGACCACTTGAATCATTTTGTATTGTGGATGGATTTCGGCTTTCATGATTTATAAACCTTTTTCAGTCGTAATAAACAATTTGCTAAGCGAATTTGTTATTCTATTTCATAAAACATGCGAATCGCAATATACGGTAGAGTTTTTTTCGAAGATTCAAAAAACACGGGCCGTTCCGATGAAAATTAATATGTACCGTCAGGTCCGGGCTGGTTCCAGAACGGAATCATCAACGTCGATCGCGTTCAAACTGGGAAAGATTTCGATCGGCCAACCAGACCAGTACCAGTGCCGGTGCTCCCATTAGACTCGCAATAAGAAAAAAATTTGGATAACCAACCGCTTCCACCATCGTCCCTGAATAACCGCCGAGGAGCTTTGGAATCAACGTCATCAACGAACTGAAAATGGCGTACTGGACGGCCGTGAAGGATACGCTCGTCAGACTGGACAGGAATGCTACGAAGGCGGCGCTGGCAAGACCTGCCGACAGGTTATCGGCCGAAATCACCAGATAAAGTACGGTAATATCATGGCCGGCGAATGCCTGATACATAAACAGTAAATTGGTCAATACCGTCATGACCGCTCCAAGAAAAAGAATGCGCATGACGCCATAACGAGCTGAAAGGATCCCCCCCAAAAAGCCTCCCGCGATGGTCATGATTAATCCAAACGTTTTCACAACCGCGGCGATTTCTGTTTTCGAAAAACCGAGATCCTGATAAAACACATTGGCGATCACACCGAGCACGATGTCTGAAATCCTGTAAAATCCAATCAGGGCCAGAAGCAGGAACGCGACTTTCAGTCCATAGCGTCCTAAAAAATCGGTCAACGGAGCCAGATAACCGTCGCGAACCATGGCCCGATTGACCACTCCCGCCCGGATAAAAATCAGAGCGATAAGGACCGCAACCAAGGTCGCGAACAGTAACCTGGCCGCCTCGATAAAAAAATCGAGTAAATGTCCATGATTAAGCTGTTCGTTGACCCCTGATTTAAGATTCGCGACAAAATCGGAAGTCAAAAAGAAGACGACGATGAAACCCGCCCCACCTGCCAAAAACAGCAGCAGAAATAGTAAGTTATCGAAGACGGAATAGCTGTAAGAACCTGCCAGGTCCGTTTTCGGCTCTTCAATCATCAACGTTGTGATCAAACCTGCCAACATCGTCAGCGCCATGATCAGATAGGTGGACCGCCAGGCCTCATAATGGTACGCCCCTGGCTCCGTACCGAAATAGCTGGCAAGGAACAATGCGCCAGCTCCGGCAACGATCATGCCGATACGATATCCGGCGATATAGCAGGAGGACATCATCGCCTGCAAATTAGTATCCACTGATTCAATCCGGTAAGCATCAATCACGATATCCTGTGTCGCAGATGAAAACCCGAGGAACACCGCCGCCAACGCCATTACGGTCAAACTCCGGGTACCTGTCGCGGGGTCGATCATCGCCATCCATGAAATCGCACCGATCACCGAAAGTTGGGCAAGCAACAGCCAACTCCTTCGGCGTCCAAGCCGGCGACTCAAAACCGGAATCGGCAGTCGATCCACCAAAGGCGCCCAGACGAATTTGAATGAATACGCCAGTGCAGCCCAACTGAAAAAAGTTACTGCCGAACGATCCGTTCCGGCCTCCCGGAGCCAAAGGGAAAGCGAAGAAAAAATTAATAATAAAGGAATCCCCGCGGAAAAACCGAAAAACAACATGCTGATTACCCGGGGATGAAAAAATAAACGGAAAGCACCCCCCCAGCACCGTTGAGACTCGTTCCGGACTTCCATCTTAGTATCGCACTATAAGATAGCGGCAAAACTGCGCGAACGGAACCGTCAATCCGTTCCCTCCGGCAGCAGAACTCATACCAAAAGCGGACAGGTTCGGTGAGCCGAAGCCGTCGTTGTGACGTTCCACGGCCCGACGAGCCTGTAGGTCCTCATGGTCGATCGTAAAATAATTAGCCGTTCACGAAATAATGGGTAAGGATACTCGCGAAATAACCGGCTGCAATGGCGGGGGTCCACTTTAGATGAGAGAAAAATGTGTACATTCCCTTCGATTGCCCCATCAAGGCCACACCGGCGGCCGAGCCGATCGACAACAGCGAACCGCCGACGCCCGCGGTAAGCGTGATCAACAGCCATTGGTATAAATCCATATCCGGAGCCATGCTCAATACGGCGAATACCACTGGAATGTTGTCGACAACCGCGGAAAGCAACCCAACGAGAACATTGGCGATGGTCGGGCCGAGCCCGCCGTACATGCCGGCGGATGCCAACTCGAGGTAGCCGATGTATCCGAGTCCTCCCACAGCAAACACGACGCCGAAAAAGAACATCAACGTATCCCATTCCGCATCCCTGATTTTATTGAATATATCGAAGTCGTGCTCCCCCGGGATGATCGTCTTGATGCGGTAACCATAGATCATTAGAATTCCTAGGCCGGTCATCATGCCGAGAAAGGGTGGGATATGCAGGAAATTCTCGAAGCTCACGGCCAGAGTAATGGTCAGCACGAACAATAGACAAATCTGAATCGCACCCGGTTTAAGTCGAACAACCTCCTGACCCGCATCGCTTTGCGGTCCCTCGTTCGGAACCGCCATGTACATTATGGCCATGGGCACCGCAAAATTGACGACCGATGGTATGAACAAACCAAAAAAATCGAAAAAATCCGCCTGCCCCGCTTGCCAAACCATCAGAGTCGTGATATCTCCGAACGGACTGAACGCGCCGCCCGCGTTGGCGGCAACCACTACGTTGATTAACGCCATGCTGACAAACATCGGGTTATTCGCTCCGACCGCCATTACAACCGTTCCGATCACAAGCGCAGTAGTCAGGTTATCGGCTACCGCGGACAGAAAAAACGCGATCAGCCCGGTGACCACAAAAAGTCGCCGGTAACTGAAATTTTTTCGGATCAACCACGACCGCAACGCCTCAAAAACGTAACGTTCCGTCATTGCGTTCACATACGTGATCGCAACCAGAAGGAACAGAAACAATTGGGCATACTCCAGGAGATTATGCATCAGGGCGGCACGGGTTTGCTCTGCCGGTACATTCATACTCGCCGCAAGATAGGCCACATGAGCCCAAATGATGCCTGCGGCGAGTATGACCGGTTTGGATTTGCGCAGTTTTGTAAACTCCTCGGTCATTACGAATCCGTAGGCGATCACGAATATTAGCAAGCAATAAATTCCGGTTTCGGTTCCGGTGGCGCCCAAAACCTGAAATTCTTCGCCAAACGCGAACTCCGGCAGGATAAACAAAAGCCATGGGCAAAATTTACGAGTCAAATTCACCCCCCTTTCTTTGAATACAAAGATGAAAACAGAAAAGTGGAAAGTTTTGCGGCATCACTTCCGTGTGCGTCCATGAATGGTCTCTCAGCCGCGGCGACGCGCCTGGTGGTCTATTTTACACCTTGACCAGACACTACCGATCGGCTTATAAGTTTAGCTTTTAAAAATATCATTTTATATTATTTTTTTTTATCTTATGCTACGCGTATCATCTTCAGGCTGCCCTAGGCATCGTGTATCCGCACACTTTTAGCTTACACTATACCGCAACCAATGTACCGATATAACGAAATAGACCAGACGCTGGTGGACGAAAGAGTCGCACAATTCCGCGATCAGACCAGGCGTTTTCTCGCCGGCAAACTCACCGAGGATCAATTCCGTCCGTTGCGACTCATGAACGGTTTATACCTGCAAACCCACGCGCCGATGCTCAGAATCGCCATTCCTTACGGATTGCTTTCGTCACGGCAGCTGCGGATGCTGGCCCATGTCAGCCGGGTCTACGACAAAGGTTACGCCCATTTTACAACCCGGCAGAATATTCAACTCAACTGGCCTAAACTCGAGCGGGTTCCCGATATTTTGGCCGATTTGGCCAAGGTCCAGATGCATGCGATTCAGACCAGCGGGAATTGTATCCGTAATGTAACCAGCGATCCCTTAGCCGGCATCGCACCGGACGAACTCGAAGATCCGCGGCCCTATTGCGAAATTATCCGGCAGTGGTCAACCCTGCACCCCGAATTCGCCTTTTTACCCAGAAAATTCAAAATTGCGGTCAGCGGTGCGGCCAACGACCGCGCGGCCACCCAGGTTCACGATATTGGCCTTTATTTGGTCAAATCGGAACGGGGCGAAATTGGCTTCGAAGTATTGGTCGGCGGCGGCCTCGGCAGGACTCCCGTGATTGGGCAAGTGATTCGGCCGTTCCTGGAGAAACGGCATTTGCTTTCGTATCTGGAAGCAATCCTGCGGATTTATAATCTCCTCGGCCGCAGGGACAACAAATATAAAGCCCGCATCAAGATTACGGTACGCGAAACCGGTCTGGATAATTTTCGCGACCTGGTGGAAAACGAATGGCTGAAAATTCGCGACACCATGGTAGTCGACCCCGTGCGTTTTGAAACAATGCGGCAATATTTCGCACTGCCGGATTATGACACCGCTGCTGCGCCCGATCCGAATCTGAAGCAGCTAAAGGATCAGAATCCGGCCTTTGCGACGTGGCTGAAATACAATACCGCGGAACACAAAATTCCGGGATACCGGGCCGTCTACCTGTCTCTGAAAGCCCCGGATTCACCTCCGGGAGACGTCACCACGTCCCAGCTCGATGCGATTGCTGACCTCGCGGATCAATATAGCTTTGGCCAAGTCCGCAGCACACACCGGCAAAATCTGGTGTTAGCCGATGTCAAACAAGCGGAGTTGCTCGAATTATGGCGACAATTGATCCTTTGGAAATTGGCGACTCCGAATATCGGAACCTTGACGGATATCATTTGCTGTCCCGGGTTGGATTTCTGCAGCCTTGCGAATGCGGGATCCATCGGGATCGCCGCCGAAATCAACACGACCTTTAACGATCTGGATTATATCCACGACCTTGGGGACATCAAGATCAACATGTCCGGTTGTATGAACGGTTGCGCGCATCAAAGCGTGGGCCACATCGGGATCCTAGGTGTCGATAAGAAAGGGGCGGAATGGTACCAGTTTACGCTGGGCGGTTCGTCGGATAATTATGCGGCGATCGGCGAACGGCTCGGTCCGGCCGTCGCCAAGGACCAGGTCGTCGAAACATTGCGGGGAATACTCGATGTGTTTACCGAACTGCGCTTCGAGGGCGAGCTATTCCTGGAGACGGTTAAACGGACCGGTCTTCAGCCGTTCAAAGAAAGAGTCTATGCGAATAATTAAAAACAAAAGGATCGTTGAGGATCACTGGGTGCATATCGCCGATAATCCGATTCCTTCGGAGGGGTGTATCACCGTTTCAACCGCTCGCTGGAAAGCCGAGCGGACCGCCCTTCTCGCGAGGGATGGAAAGCTTGGACTCCGGATCTCACCCGAAGACCGCATCGAAGACTTCGCGGATGATTTACAACATTTCCAGCTCATCGGCTTGGAATTCCCGACTTTCACCGATGGGCGGTTATTTTCGGTCGCAAGTATTTTGCGTTGGCGCCATCAATATCTTGGTGAAATCAGGGCCTTGGGCGGATTTATCCGCGATCAGATTTTTTTCCTCTCCCGGGTCGGAGTCAACAGCTTTGAATTCGGGGAAAGTTACGATCTTGAGGAAGCGCTTTCCGCGTTTGATGATTTTTCCGTAAAATACCAAAGCGCTTGGGACAAAGGCTGAACCCACAGATTCCACCGCTCATTTCCAAATGCGGCGAAATCTCAATTTTTCGCCGCGGCTCTGGATATACTTATTCCCTTCAACACGTTAAGCGCTTCACTCAAGGGATAATCATTGGTCAGTGCAAGATTCTCGACAATGGACTTCTTCTGATCGGCGGCATCATCGGCTTTGTTTCCGTTCATCAGGTGATTAGAGAGATCGGATTCAGTAATCGGAGTAACGTTGGGATTTTCGAGTTCCTGGAGACGTACCTTGGAAAGGATGATATCAGGCGTAATTCCTTCAGCCTGGATTGAACGTCCGGAAGGGGTGTAATACCTGGCAGTGGTCAATTTGACTGCGCCACCGTTCGTGGTCGGAAGAATCGTCTGAACCGAACCCTTGCCAAAGGATTTTTCCCCCATAATGATGGCCCGGTTTTGATCCTGAAGCGCACCCGCAACAATTTCAGATGCCGACGCTGACCCGGCATTAATCAACACCACAATCGGAGCACCGTCCAGATATTCCTGCGGAGTTGCGCGGAACTCGTACTGCGAATCATTAATTCTGCCTTCCGTATAAACGATGATTCCACTGGTAAGAAATGCATCGCTGACAGCTACCGCGGCGTTCAGTACCCCGCCCGGGTTGTTCCTGAGGTCCAGCACAATGCCCTTGAGTTTCCCCCGATTGGTTTTTTCAAGCGCGAGGAGATTGTCCCGCAAGCTCTCGCCGGTCCTTGACTGGAAACTGCTGATCCGGACATAACCGTAACCGTCATCGAGCAACCTGCTCTTTACGCTTTTGACGTTGATGACATCGCGGACGATGGTAATGGTCAGCGGTTGCTCCTCGCTTTCACGAACGATCGTCAACGTAATTTCACTGCCCGGCTCACCGCGCATAATTTTTACAGCGTCCTCGAGTGACATCCCCTTGACCGGTTTTTCGTCCAGCCGGATGATCAAATCACCGGCCTTTACGCCGGAACGTTGAGCAGGCGTATCGTCGATTGGCGAGATCACCTTGATAAAGCCGTTTTCCATGCCGACTTCGATCCCGAGTCCTCCAAATTGTCCGGTCGTCCCTACCCGCAGCTCATTGTATTGCTGTTCATCGAGATAGGTTGAATGCGGGTCCAGCCCGGAAAGCATGCCACGAATAGCATCTTCAAGAATTTTCTTATCGGATACCGGCTCGACATAGTCTTTCTGAATCCGCCCGAAGACTTCGGTAAAAGTTCTTAACTCTTCGTAGGGAATACTTGCAACAGGCCGCTGCTCGGCGATCGTGGCTCCGACGACGCTGAACAGGAAGCCACCTAGGGCGCCGATTAGGAAACCGCTCAATTTTCTATTGCTATACATCACTCGTGAACTCCACAGCGATTTAACGAATTCGGGTAACAATTCAACCTCTCTATTATGCTCCGAAATGACCGCAAAAGGATTATTTAATCAATCCAAAGCGAGTTGATTCGTGGCTTATCGAGGCACAACCCAGGCTAGCTGAACCTCGCTCACACACAGCGGATAGAGTCGAATACCAAATGAAACTTGATCGTCGCTCGCATCCGCCAATTGGCGGCGCTTCCCGCGCGAATGAAAATCGGCCGGGTCCACTATCATAGCCTGTTTACCCGCTGCCCGAATGGCACTTACTTAAGCTTTTTAGGGTGTCCGTGGATACGAATATATTTGCGGGCTTGGGGCCTTGGTGTCATTAATCTGGGGTAAGGTTTTGGTCGTCGTTTTACCGCTCGTGGTTCGATCCGGCCTGGGCGGTT
>JBGTCG010000182.1:0-34225 GCA_041748915.1 Methylococcales bacterium | reverse complement strand
CAAATTTGTGATACCGAAGACGTTCGAATACTCAAGGGTGTGGTGAGTAAAGATCATGTGCACCTGCATATAGAATATCCGGCCAAAGTCTCAGTAAGTGATTTTGTGAAGCGGGTAAAAGGACGGACCTCTCGTTTGTTGCAGAGGGAATATCCAGAACTGAAGAAACGTTATTGGGGCAAACACTTTTGGGCAATCGGTTACGGTGCATGGTCGACGGGGAATGTGACGGACGAAATGGTACAAGAGTACCTGGAACATCATCGTCATCCGTCAAATAGGGATACCGGGAACATTATCCTTGAGTAAAGTTTTGGGACTTTCAGTCCAAGTGCAACCTATGGACTTTCAGTCCATAGTGGTTGAGTCCGACCATGGAACGGGCTGATGATCATGCCGTCTTCCCGCGAACCGATAGCAGCGATTGCGACTCCGCAAGGGAAAGGCGGCATTGGAATCATTCGAATTTCCGGATCGGAAATTGAGTCTTTTTGCATCGGATTTTTAGGCCGCATTCCAAAGCCCAGGGTCGCGACCTTTTCGCCGTTTTTAGATGGGAACGGATCGGCAATTGATACGGGAATCGCGCTCTATTTTCCTTCTCCTTGTTCCTTTACCGGGGAAGACATCCTGGAATTGCAAGCTCATGGCGGCCGATTAATCCTCGACCTGCTTTTGGAACGTGCGTTGGAAATCGGTGCGCGAATTGCCCGACCGGGGGAATTTTCAGAACGCGCATTCCTGAATGATAAAATAGACCTGCTTCAGGCGGAAGGCATAGCAGACTTGATCGAAGCCACCACGGTACGGGCGGCACGCTCGGCCCGTAAAGTAATCCAGGGGGATTTTTCGCTACTCGTAAACGACCTTGTCGGACAACTAACGGAGTTACGCGCCTATATTGAAGCGTCAATTGATTTCTCCGAGGAGGAAATCGATTTTCTCTCCGACGGGGTTGTAACTAACCGGTTGGTCGATCTTGAACAGAAAGTTCACGGTGTACTTTCGACCGCCCGGCAAGGCAATCTTTTGCGGGAAGGAATGACGTTGGTGATTGCGGGTAAGCCGAATTCAGGAAAATCGAGTCTTTTAAATTATTTCGCCAAAAAAGATGCGGCAATCGTTACCAGTCAAGCCGGAACAACCAGGGACGTCCTGCGGGAAACGATAGAAATCGACGGCATGCCCGTGAATATTGTTGATACGGCCGGGCTTAGATACAGTGAAGACCCGGTGGAGCAGGAAGGAATGCGCAGGGCTCGCCATGAAATCAATCTAGCCGATCGAATATTATGGCTCGTGGATGCGAGCGAACCTGATCGTAATCAGATCGATGAACCGACGATTTCGAAGCGGAGCAACGTTACCAGAATTCGGAACAAAATTGATCTGAACGGTGAGCCGCCGGCGTTGGAAAATACAACGGCAGGCACCGAAATTTCATTATCGGTAAAATCCGGTGAGGGTATGGATTTGCTTTATCAGCACCTTAAGGACTCGATCGGCTACAATGATCAGGCCGAGGATGTATTTATCGCAAGGCGACGTCATGTCAATGCCTTGAATCAGGCGGGCGTCTCAATACGCGCCGCTCTGACACAGTTTCCCGTACCGGAATTGATCGCCGAGGAACTTAGGCAGGCGCAGCAATGTTTATCGGAAATTACCGGAGTGTTTACAACCGACGATTTACTCGGAAAAATCTTCTCCAGCTTTTGTGTTGGAAAATAGTGTAGGCATTCCGGGGAAACCGAGCCATCCGGATCATCACGGGCATCGCTACGAACACCTTTCCAATCGTACCGTACCAGCCAAAGTCGGTGTCAAGATACCAATTACGGATAGCCCATGTCTTGTTCCCAGGGCGGCCGTAAAGGAAAGTATTCGGTAAGGAAGCTCTGATTGAATCGGAACTTCTCGCAGTGCAGAGTCCATCGCCAGAATCGAAGGCTCTAAGCGATTGATTTTTTAACGCAACGCCGAATCGCATTTGCGTTGCTGACTGCTGAAGGACCCAGGATGGATTGATTCAGTTTCCCTAATAACCGTACCGCTTGTTGGAGCATAAAAGAATGAACCGAAATGAGCGAACCATTCAAATTCGGTCGAAGCTCTATTCGTTGATTCTATGGTATGCCATTGCGGGCTGCGGCGAGGCAAGAATTCCAGCCACGTTTGAGCCGTTTGAGCCAGTTAATCTTAACCCGACCGTTTCCTCGGTTATCGATACCGGAAAAATTGAAAATTTTCTGGTACTCATGGATACGTCATCCACGATGAATAACTTATATTTATACGAAGCTTTTGGTAGCAGCACCGTACCGAGCTTGTTTGAAGTAGAAAAAGAGGTACTGAAGCGGTTAAATCAAACGATTCCCGCCATGAGTCTGAACGCCGGAATAAGAACTTACGGGTTCGGGCCATGCCAGTCCTGGCGCTTCTCGCTAGAACGTTTAAAATTCGGACCTCATGATAAAGAATCGTTCACCGAGGCCTTGCATTCGATCGATTGTGCGGGGGGCGGATCGCCATTGGATTATGCCATTGAAATGGCTGGGACCGACTTGGAGTCGGTAAAAGGAAATACAGCAATTATTATCATCAGTGATGGCGATGTGGATGACAGTGCGGCCGTCGCGGCCGTTGAATTGAAAAAGCAATACGGTAATCGCATTTGTATTCATACGATTTCGCTCGGTAGAAATCCGGCTAACCGGTTGGCGATGCGCAGGCTCGCCGCATTAGGCGGGTGTGGCTATACCACGACCGCCGAAGAGGTGGCCACCGCTGCCGGTATGGCGGAATTCGTAGAGAAAGTTTTTATGCAGCCGAATCGAGATGTCCGGACGAAAAATCGCTGAATTTCCGCTAAGAATAGGGCCAGGCGCCGAGTCAAACCCGTCGAAAATCTTTAATTATCGAACCAAGCTGTGATTTAGTCAGGGCTTCTCGCGCGCCAGGAATCCGCTGCCGAAATCTACGCTTTCAGCCTTTGATTCTGTAAGGCAACACAGAATTTCATTTGGCATTATCGAGCGCCGAGAAATCCAGGATGTGGATCCGTTCAGTGTTTCCCTATCGGTTCAGTATCCGCTGTCTGGTTTCGAACCGGCGCCGCTGATGCCGACGCGAGCGCCTTTTTCGCCAAACCGGTTACAGCCGGATAATCGATCTTTCCGCTTCCCATCAGCGGAATCGAACTGACCGGTACGACCTGTTTTGGTAAATTGATTTCTCCGATACCTTTCGCATTTTTCAGAATTTCCATATAGGTTGCATTCGGCACATTGGTGACCAGCACCAGTTGTTCTCCTTTCTTTGAATCCGGAAGCGTGACGACCGCATGTTGTCCGGCCGGCCAAATCCTTGCCGCCAGTTCTTCCGCTGCCGCAAGTGAAACCATCTCGCCACCGATCTTGGCGAATCGTTTGGCCCGTCCACGAATGCTTATAAATCCGGCCTCATCGATCGCAACGATATCGCCGGTATCGTACCAGCCCGTCCCATAACGCGAGGAAGGCGGTATAATCAAGCCGGGAGCGTCGGCCGACAGATGACCGAGCATGACATTGGGCCCCCGAACATGAAGACGCGCGCCGGTCGTTACACCTGGTACCTGTTCAAGACGGAATTTAATACCAGGCAGCAAACGCCCTACTGCCCCGTAAAGATTATCCATCGGTGTATTCGCGGCCAGCACCGGACCCGTTTCGGTGGCGCCGTATCCCTCAAAAATACGAATTCCGAATTTCATCAACCAGATCTTCCGGGTTTCTTCCTGCAACTTTTCTGCACCGGCAAATACATAGCGCAGGCTGTAAAAGTCGTAGGGATGTGCGTGTCGTGCATAACCCGCCAAAAAAGTATTGGTACCAAACAGGATAGTGGCGTTGATGTCATAGGCGATCTCAGGGACGATTCGGTAATGCAACGGCGACGGATATAGAAAGGTTTGCATCCCCGACAATAACGGCAACAACGTCCCCGCAGTCAATCCGAAAGAGTGGAACAAAGGTAATACATTCAGAATGACATCCGCTGAACTGAAATCGACCCGCGCCGCAAGTTGTTCTCGATTGGCGAGCAGATTGGCGTGGGACAGTACGACGCCTTTGGGCATTCCCTCGGAACCCGACGTAAACAGAATGACTGCCGGAGAATCCGGATTTTGATCTCCCTCATCACGCCAATACCGCGAAATCTGGGCGCGTAAAAATCCGCTTAATCGTGCGGAAATTGAGATCTTCGCCAATAGATCTTCCAGATATAGCAGCCTAACCTCACTCGCCAACGATTCAGTCATGGACTCCAGCCCGGCCGTTTCAAGGAACCGGCGAGAAGTGATCAAAATCCTGATTCGCGCAGTTTTCAAGGCCGAAGAAATTCCCTGATATCCAACGCTGTAATTGAGCATGGCGGGCACCCGTTCGCAGCTCTGCAGGCCAAGCATGGCAACCACCGTCACAGCGGTATTCGGCAACAGAATGCCAACGTATTCACCCGCGCCGGTCAATCGGCTGAATTCGGCTGCGAAGATAAAGGTCCGGGTAATCAAACCATCGTAAGTCAATGGCTTCCGATTGATATCATCGAGAACCCGATGGCGCCCGCCATGCACCTTACGCGCATCGAGCAAAGCGGCGGGAATGGTCCGCCGGTAATTGCTGGTCTCGAACATCATCTCGGTCATCTGATCCGCAAGCATTCGGCCCGCATATTTTCGCCGGTCGCGGCCCGCGATCGAATCCGGAGGAGGATTGAGGATGACTGCAGGTAGAACGGTCAGACGGATTTTCGGAAACCAGCGCAATCTAACCCGGCCGCGCAGATGCGAAAATGGCGTATACTGCGCGCCATCGATTCGAATCGGCAGCACCGCGGCTTTTGATTTGACCGCAACCAGACCGGTACCGTCATAAATTTTCATCAGCGAACCGGTTACTGTAATCCGACCTTCCGGAAAGATAACGGCCTTGCGGTTTTCTTTCAGATAAGCGATCAGCGCCTTCGCAGACAGGGGATTTGTCGGGTCCATCGGAAACACCCGGCATAGAAGCAGAAAAGGCTTGATCCAGGTTTTTCGCGCAACGTAACTGTTGATCGCAAAGGTTACTCTATCCGGCAGAAAGACACCGATCAGTAGCGGATCCAGATATGAAATATGATTGGCGATAATCAGTACCCGGTTGCCGGCTTTCTGATAATTTTCGAGACCACATACCTCGACCTTGTAAAATAGTGTCAATAACCGTCGTAAAAACCGTTTCAGCATGACCGTGTCACCCGTTCAATTAATAAATCCAGGTTTTTGTTCCGCAGTACTGTTTCTTGTTTCCAGTACTATGGATTGCTATTTGAAATTTAGAGAATCTGTTATCCGTGGATGTCCCTCCAACGCCCCGTTCTCCGTTCGATTTTCCATAATTTGGCACTTTTCAGTTCGGCAGCTCCGATTAGATCAGAGCTTCCGGCAATCGCATTTGGTGTTGCCGGTCGGTCAGAAATCCGGTACGGATTTATTCAGCGTTTCCCTACCGGGGCACGATATTATTACCGGTTGGTCGTATCCATCTGTGGTTCTATAATAAGTTGCACTCCATTGTTCTACAAAAGGGGTTTAAAATAGGACGATTCAAATAACCAGTTCTCTGTAAAGGATACCGGCGACTTATGCCAGGAAACTCGCAACTCGCAATTATTCGTTCTATCCTTATGGCTGTCGCGTGTTCATTGCTATCTTGCGCGACTTCACAACAGGACATCGACAAAGGAGCCGTCTCATCGGAACAACCCGTGGGAGCCGAAAGTTCCGAGTCCGCTGCGTCGAAAGTCCCACCCAAAACCACCTTCAAAAATGGTCAGGAGTTGAAGCTGGCCCGGATCATGGACGGCGGCGCCTGTAATTCCGAGGACCGGGGAGCCAGGGGGCTGTTTCTGGTCTATGCGGATCCGACCGATATCGAGCGGATTAAAAAAGAACAGGGAACCCAGGTTTTCGCAGAATTCGAGCATGACATCGAAAATTTGTCCCTGCAGGCTTTTCAAGAATCCATTGATGTCATCAATTTCGATGACAATCCTTTCGCATTGGATCTTGAAGACGCACTCCAGCACGAAGTTCAACAACTAATCTCAAAATTCGAAGAATTTGTGGAACCTGCGATTGCAAACTTCGAATCCAATACCGGGTTAACAGTCTACGTGATCCCGTTTTCACCTGCTATAAACTTTATTCTTGATAACTGCGGTTCAGCATTGCGCCAATCGCCGGGATCCATGTAACTCATCCAACGGTCACCGACTCATGAAAGCCATGGTATTGGCGGCTCCCGGGGAACTCCTCGAACTGCAGGAATTGCCGCGGCCGGTACCCTCTGATGTTCAGGTGTTGATTCGAGTCAAGGCGTGTGGTGTTTGCCGTACGGATTTGCATGTCTTCGACGGAGATCTTAAAAGTCCGCGCTTACCGCTCATTTTGGGCCACGAAATCGTCGGCACCGTTGTAACCACCGGGACTGCCGTAATCAATTTTAATCCCGGCGATCGCGTGGGTGTTCCCTGGCTCGGGCGCACTTGTGGCTGCTGTCCGTTCTGTGCGAGCGGGCGGGAAAACCTGTGTGACCAGGCGGCGTTTACTGGCTTTTCGGTCAACGGTGGTTTTGCCGAATATACGGTTGCCGATGCGCGCTATTGTTTCAGAATTCCGGAGGGCTATTCGGACATCGAAGCCGCGCCGCTTCTTTGTGCCGGACTCATCGGTTACCGCTCGCTTGCCATGGCCGGTTCCTGTAAACGGCTCGGCCTGTACGGTTTCGGCGCTGCGGCCCATATCATCATACAAATCGCCCGTTATCGGAATATCGAAGTTTGTGCATTTACCCGTCCCGGCGATCACGTGGCACAACAATTCGCGCGCTCGCTGGGAGCGGCCTGGGCCGGGGATTCCGATCGGATCCCGCCGGCAAAACTTGACGCCGCAATATTATTCGCGCCGGTGGGTGGATTGATTCCGGCGGCGCTCAAGGCCACGCAAAAAGGCGGAACAGTCGTCTGCGCGGGAATTCATATGAGTGATGTCCCGGGTTTTTCCTATGACCTGTTATGGGGAGAACGCAGCCTGCGGTCAGTTGCAAACCTCACCCGGGACGACGGTGAGAAATTTTTTAGGATTGCCTCCAATATCCCGGTAAAAACCGCCGTCCGGCCCTATCCGCTGGAAGCTGCGAACGCCGCACTTTACGATTTGCGGGCTGGGAATATCAACGGTGCGGCGGTTCTGGTGACAGAGTAGACGGATTTCCGATGGACTTCGGCGGACTTGGTTAAATCCGAAGGAAGGGATAGGGCTTATGAAGCAATACGGTATTGTCGATCGCTCTCATTGCAGAACAGCGCGCCATCCGCCGCGGGAAATCTGTAGAAGAATGCTCGAAGGCATAATCGATGCCAGCGCCGCGTCGGCTTGGATCAATCCAAAGCCGGAAACCGCGTCGAAGCCGGTATCGAAACCGGGCGTATTCGGATCGTCCATATCGATCGCGGTGCTCTGCATCGCCGTATAAATCTGCAGCGGTGTCAACAATACGTCCAAGTTTTTTATGAGCGCCGCAACCGCCGCAGCGTGCGGAACTGCCGCGGAGGTACCGAAGAAATTAGGAAAACCGGTTCCATCGAAATCCGCCGTTCCGAGAATAGTATTGTCTACACCGTCCGGCGCAACGATCCCCGGCTGGCGACGAATCAACGCTTGCGGCAGGCGATTACCGGCCAGGTCAAACAATATCGGGGTCCCGCCGGCAGACGAAGAATTTTGGATTCGTGGCGGATCAATTCCGAAACGCGGTGTTTGGGTATAGCTTGCAGCCCCTACGCCGAGTCCCTGAGGCGGCGCGCTGTGACCGAATGAAGTACTGCTCCCGGGGCTAAATTCGTTGATCGTGATCGGCTGTCCTTTCCGGTTGCTTATTATTGTTTTCATGAGTCCGGGAGAGGGGCCGGAAAATCGTAGAATCATCAGGTTAAAGGAACCCGTGCGCGACGAGTTCGTAAACTGCATGACTTCTATTGGGTCGTTTCCAATGTTATTGACATCGCCTCGAGCCACTACGTCTTCACAGGTCTGATCGGTGATAACGATATCGATATCGCTCGCCGATCCGGGCGGCCCGCTGACCGAGAAGTAGGGCTGGTCCCACTGAAAAGCCAGGACTAATTCCGATCCAGCCGGGATCGTGACGGACTGGCAGGTATCCACATCCGGTCCGGGATCGAAATCGTGGGCCTCGCTCGGTCCAAAGCCGATATCAACCGACATTCCGCTCGGCCGAAACGCCGACTCGTAGGAGTCACGGCCCATGTTGCCAGCCGCACTGAAATAGGCGACTCCAGAATTATTAACGGTATCAATTGCCTGAGCGATAATACCGTCCTGGAAGAAAGGCTCGTTGAAATATCCTATATCATCGCAGATCACGTCCGCGCCGGCGCCGGCGAGATCCAGGATTCCCTGGGCAAAATTGGCCTGTCCGAGGACCGCCGTATGGAAGATCTGAGTAGATCCCGGGGCAATATCGTGAACCAATTCCATCATCGCCCTTCCTTCGTCCGTTCCGTTAGCGCAGGGACCTTCTTCAAGCACGACGATCTTGGCGGGCAAATCACCGCTCGCCAGCCCCGATTCCGCTCCGTTCAAACAATCATAACTGTCTGACAACGTGCCAACCGTTACTCCGGCGCCATCGACTCCGAATGACTGGCGCGCGATATCCGCGAGCACCGCGGCGTCGCCCTGACTGGTCACTGAACCCGCTTGCGTCATCGGGTAGGCCATGCGCCCGTACTGCAGTGAGGAAAGTTTGTCGAGCGCAGGGATAGCCGTTATGGACAGACGAGCCGAAACCATCTGGCCGTAGATGGAGATATTGGTCGCTCCCAGGGTCCGGAGATCGCTAGCCAAAGTATCCGGATTATCCGCAGCGGCGAAATCGATCACGACGAAATCGTCCATTACAGGCGCCAGCGTATTTCCGGAACTGAAACTCGGAACCGGCGCGCGCTGCGTCCTGATCTGATTCAGATACGCTTCATATTCATTATGTAGTGACAAAAGATCGTGTCCGATCCTTTGCGTACGCTTCTTGGAATATAGTCCGGCGGTTGGCGCATTAGAGCTTCCGTTTAAGACGATCGGCTGCGCCTCCGCATCCAAATCCAAGAATTGCGGCAAAATCACCGCGCACGACCAGGCTGCAAGAAGGACGCGATGCAAGCCTCGATCGCGCGATTTGGCCTCGTTGATCCGCATTCGCGATCTGCCTATCTTACCGGTACGTCTTGGTCGCGCCTTGCCAGGCAGGAATATTTTTTATGGGGCGAAAATTTCTGGGCCGCGTTGGGTCGAAGGAAATAACCCATCGGGAATACGATATTGCCGAAAGGCGGAGCCTGTTTGCGCACAGGACCGGCCGATGCGGTCGATCCAGGCAATATCCAACAATCGCCGTATTGAGTCATTAACGTGGGTCCAAATTCGCGAGCCGCTAATACAGAAAAACACGTAGCTTTTTATTGATTGAGCGAAAAACTACCGAAACACCACCAGGTTGTCAACTTCGACCGCAACAGCGAATCGCAATGACTCGCTTGATTGGAGTCCCTCAAAAATGCTATACATGATAAAATCGCGGGCTAAAAATACAAACAGTAATTTATTTTCTATTCAGAAACGACGTCGGCCGACAACAGCGGAGCGGGTAATTCATCGGCAAACAATGATCATTCCGCCGAACCGAAAACCGAACCAGCGAGAATTGCGGGCGATATAAGCCTATCCCCGGCGCGGGTGGAACCAGTGGGATGGCCATAGCCGATTCGATATCGCGCTGACTGCTTTCCGCACGGTAATCGGACCGGACGAGTGAATCAATAGATCGGATAAAACCAATAGCAGCGACTTCGTCAATGGGGAGCCTTGGTGTTTAAAGTGATAACACCGCGCGGCTCTTCTGCGATTATGCGGAGCCGATTATAACGTGATCCATGTTTTCCCCAAGCCAAAGACGACAATTTACCAGGGAAGCGCTCAATAAATCCGACCTGGATTTTTCAGCGGTAGGCAACGTTATATTGCATTGGGTGTGGCTTTGTAAAATAAAACGCTTACAGCCTTCTCTTTTGGGCGCGCATCGCTGCACTGACGATAGCTCTGCTTTAATCAGCGCTTTCCTATTCGAACAATCACCGGTTCACGGTTGGCGATCTGGCTACGAGCCGGATATTCGCGCAGTCGTGCGGTCCGTTTGGCGGACATAGAATCATCGCAAATGCTTTCCGAACCTGAGCAATTTATGGATACCGGCGGCGGCACCGATATTGGACGCAGACGAAAGTTGAATGAAGATTTTTATTGCATCGATTCAGCACTGGATTTGCTGCTGATCGCTGACGGGATGGGAGGGCATGATGCGGGGGACGTGGCGAGCCGAACTGCGGTCGAATTTGTTCGCGATTATATCCGCGCGGAAAAATCGCGATATGACGATTATGCCGACGATTTGTTGAATACGGGTGCGGACCACGACACAACCTGGATTGATGTAATGAATCCGGCACTCGAAATTGTCGCCAATGCGGTACAGTACGCGAACAAAAGGATACACGCCTGTAACAGGGATAGAGGCTACGAGGATAACCAGGGCATGGGCACCGCAATCGTCGGGGTCTGGGTTTTAAAACGGATCGACGAAGCCATAATTTTTCACGTTGGAGACAGCCGCGCCTACCTATTTCGGGACGGGAAGCTGGTGCAGTTAACCAAAGATCATTCGTTACACCAGCAATGGATCGACAACGGCATGATTGGGCCGGAACCTTCACGCAATGTCATTCTTTATGCCCTGGGAATGAATAATCACGTGATGGTCGATATTTCAATGCAAACCCTGGAACGTCTTGATCAGCTACTGATCTGCTCGGACGGCCTGACCAACCTGGTTTCGCACGCGGAACTTGAATATGCAATATCCCATACTCGGCCGGGCCGCTTGGCAACAACCTGTCAAGGCCTGATCGATCTAGCGAACCAGCGGGGCGGTTTCGATAATATTACCGTGATTCTGGCGAGATACTAGCCAGGCTTATCGATCCGCCGTCTAAAAAACTCGGCAATCAGGACGCGGCGGATACGGGCGAAGTAATCGACGAAAAACCGGTTCCAGCTCGAATCAGGAATATTTGGGTCAGTGTGCACAGCCGTTCAAATCGAAAACCGAAATCCAAATTACACTTTGTCCAGTATCAATAGCCCCGCCAAACCCAACAGAAGACTGGCGATTATTAAAACAACAACGACCAGGATCCGGCGGCTTTTGGTTGTGCGGCCGAAAGACCCGCCGGGACGGTGTTCGGGTGCGTCGGATTCCATCCGGAAAACGGTCAGATCGTCCGGAGGCGTGTTTGTTTTGGCACCGGAGAGCGAATCCAGGCTACCGCCGAGGAGCATCGCGCCGATGTCGGAATCCCTCGCCGATTTCTCGTCCACTTCGAAACGGAATGAAAGCGCCCCGATTTTTACGACATCGCCGGACTTGAGCCGCGCAGTGTCCTTTTTTTCGCCGTTGACCAGAACCCCGTTCGTGCTGCCCAAATCTTCGACAACCCATTCTCCTGAATCGGGAAATATTCGCAGATGCCGCCTGGAGATTTTTTTATGGGGCACGCAGACCGAATTGCTTTGGTCTCGGCCCACGGTTTGTTCTCCGTTCTCGAGCGGAATGACGAGTTCTTTCAATTCGTGATCCAGAAATCCATCCAGATTTACCAGCTTTGCTTTTAACGGCTTCGAAACAGCTTCCTTGCCCCAGAGTATCGTGGCGTCTGGGGGAATGTCACGGTTAGAACGGTTCGTCATGGCTAACCTTTCGCTTTTCAAAGTACAAATATTACCTGACTACCTTTTAAAACGGAAGGAAGCCTTTCCGTACAGTCCGGAGGATTGCCGCGGAAATTTACAAGCAATGGGGAACTCAGTATAGTACTGCGAAAACAACACTTATAACGTTGGCTTTATAGGGTTCTAATCATGGATGTATTATCCTTCGAAAGTTTTCGGTCTGGTTTCATGTCGTTCATGCTTTCCGGCGTTTTGTTCGCGCAAGCGTTCGCCGATCCGCCGCCATTTCCGGTGGCGGGCCCGGACCTGCACCTCGGCGTTGCGACCTGTTCCGGCAGCACCTGTCACGGTGCGGCTGAACCTTTCAAAGATTCGCCGGTTTTACAGAACGAATTCATCACCTGGCAGCGCGAAGACCGTCATGCCAAAGCCTACGATACCCTGCGAACCGAGGAATCCGGGCGTATCGCCCGGAATCTGGGGATCGCGGAGGCGCACAATGCGGAAATCTGTCTGGATTGTCACGCCGACAATGTTGCTGTGGACAAACGTGGAAAGCGCTTCCAATTGTCCGATGGGGTCGGCTGCGAGTCATGCCACGGCGGGGCGCAACGATACCTGGGTCTTCATGTGTCAGGACAGGCATCGCACCAGGACAATCTGAACCAGGGAATGTATCCTACCGAGAAACCGGTCGAACGAGCGCGTCTTTGTTTGTCGTGCCATTTCGGTACAAACCAGAAATTCGTTACCCACCGCATCATGGGCGCCGGCCATCCGCGCATGGGCTTTGAACTGGACACGTTTACGGCCATTGCTCCGGCCCATTTTCGAGTGGACACCGATTACCAGGAACGCAAGGGAGCCTGGAGCGATGCCCAAATTTGGGCAATCGGTCAGACCATCATAGTCCAGGAATACCTCGCGCAACTTTCTCGCCCCGAACGATTGAACACCGGATTGTTTCCCGAACTGGTGTTCTTCGACTGCCATGCCTGCCACCATCCGATGGACGATAAGCGCTGGGCAGCGCGCGCATCGGTTCCGCTGGAGCCGGGAAGCATACGGCTGAACGATTCCAGTCTGTTGATGCTTCGCGAAATTGCGCAGGTCGTGGATCCCGCGCTGGCAAAGCAATGGAAGCTGGACGTGACGGCGCTGCACAAAGCCAGCAGCCGCGGAACGGATGCGATCATCGCCGCGGCCCGCCAACTGCAGTCAACGAACAGCGCTCTGACCGCGAAACTAGGGGGCTTTACGTTTAGCCAGAAGACGGCATGGACATTGATTCAAAACATCGTCGGCGAGGGAATGTCGGGCGAATACCTCGATTATGGGGCCGCGGAACAAAGCCTGATGGCAATCGATTCGCTGGTGAATATGTTGAAGCAGGCTGGAGCCGTGGATTTATCGGAATCGAGCGAATTATCAGTTCAGTTGGATTCCCTCTATAAGGCTTTGGAAAAAGAGAATACTTATCGGCCCTCGCAATATATCGACGGTTTAAAAAACCTGAAATCCGTACTTTCCAGAAAGCGCGCTTAAGTTGAATCAATGAACCGCGGATTAACTTACGGAGCTTCAGGATCCACTTACGCAAAATAAGGTCGGATGCCTTATTTTGCGCTGAAGTATTAATTCTTCGCGATCTCAAATTATGCTGTCGGCCGATGTGGTATAACTAGCATCGGAAAGTCCAATGCGCCTCGCGAAGGTTTCGCTACCTGGGGGCGGTTGCGGGCTTCAGATACGGCGGCGACGGATAATCACTCATGGCTAACGAATTCAAAAATGAGATTTTCGGCCGGGAAGACGGTAAGGCGTATAAAGTCGCTATCGTGGGTTCCGGGCCTGGTGGACTAAGCGCGGCAGGCAGGGCCGCCGAGCTCAATGTCTCGCATATTCTGCTGGAAGCGACGGATCACCTTTCCAATACCATTTACCGGTATCAAAAAGGCAAGTTTGTCATGGACGAACCTGGCTATTTACCGCTGCGAAGTCCTTTCGGTTTCAAGGCCTGTTCACGCGAACAGGTTTTGGGTAATTGGGCGCGCCGGACCTCCGAACTCAAGATCAATGTTCGCTACCATGCCGATGTAGCCGCAATTAAAGGGGAAAAGAGGAACTTTACCGTGCGGCTCACGGACGGGACCGCCGTCAGAGCGGAAAATGTCGTTTTGGCGATCGGTCTGCAAGGTAATCTCAGGAAACTCGGAGTGCCCGGAGAAGATCTGCCATTCGTTCAATACCAACTGGACGACCCGGAGGAATACGAGGATGAAACGATTGTCGTGGTTGGCGCCGGCGATGCGGCGATCGAGAACGCAATCGGCTTGTCGAAACAAAACAACGTGATCATCGTGAACCGCGGCCGCGAGTTCAATCGCGCCAAAGATGGCAATCTCACCGCGATAACCAGGGCCATCGGATCCGGTAAAATCGAATGTTATTATGGAGCGACCGTCGCGAAAGTTGAATCATCGAAGCAAGCCGGCGGCAATGGTGAGACTGGGATTATATTCCTTAACATTGAAGACGAAACCGCGGAAATCCCCGTTCATCGGGTCCTCGCGCGGCTGGGCGCAGTTCCGCCGCGCAAATTCGTCGAGTCCTGCGGGATCGTATTTCCCAATGCAGATCCCGCCGCGATTCCTTTAATCAGCGGCTCTTATGAATCCAACGTTCCGGGCCTTCATATTGTCGGCGCGTTGGGCGGAAATCCGTTGATCAAGCAGGCAATGAATCAGGGCCATGAGGTTATTGAACACATCCGTGGAAATCCGGTGGAGCCGGCGGACGAACCGTTGTTGGAGGACAAGTTCAAACGTCTGAAAGGCCATCAGAACGTCGCGAAAACCCTTAAGATCATCCAGCGCGCGGTTCCGTTCCTGGCTTCCCTGACGACTCTGCAACTCAGGGAGTTCATGCTCGAAAGCAACATGCTGTTACCCGAGCCGGGACACGTCCTGTTGCGCCATAATGATTACGCCGACTACTTTTATTCCATCGTCACCGGCGACGTGAAGGTGCTTCCCCCAGGAAAGGCCGAGGCGGTAATACTGGGGCCGGGGGACTTTTTCGGTGAAATGGGTCTGATTTCCGGCCGGCGCAGCTCCAGTACGGTTGTGGCCGGCGAAAGAAGCTTGTTGATCCAGACCAAGCGCCGTACGATGATCAAGCTGATCAAATCGGTCGAGGCGGTTGCGCGCATCATCAATCGGACGTCAACGATTCGGGCAATAAGGTTCCATCTTGCGCCGGGCGTTCCCGACGGCGTGCTCAAACCTTATGCCGAAAAGGCCACCGTAAATCACTACAAACCGGGAGCGGTGCTGCTCGCGGAGGGCGACCCGTCCACCAGCTTTCATATCATCCGTTCCGGCTCGGTTACCATAACCCGGAAGGTAAACGGCCGCGAAGTCACGGTCGGGTATTTGCCGGTTGGAACCTATGTCGGAGAAGTGGCCGTGATGAGCGGCATGCCAAGCCACCTGACCGCGACGGCGACGGTCGCGACCGAGACGATCTGCCTTGAAAAGTCCGTTTTCACCGCAATGATCGATCAGATATCGGTAGCCAGAGACCGAGTCGAGTCGTCGATTCAGGAGCGCCTGCGGGAGAGTGCCCGATTTTTGAATCACCCCGATTCCGGTGACGTAATCGCATTTATGAAGCAAAGGGGCGTATTGGAAGCGACCGATGTGCTGCTGATTGATGAATCGCTGTGTGTGCATTGCGACAATTGCGAGAAAGCCTGTGCCGAAACCCATCAGGGAACCTCGCGCCTGGTCCGCGAAGCGGGCGTGTCATTTGCGAATATTAATGTTCCCACGTCCTGTCAGCACTGCGAACATCCTCACTGCATGAAAGACTGTCCGCCCGATGCGATCCACCGCGAAAGCAACGGCGAAGTGTATATCGACGACAGTTGTATCGGATGCGGCAATTGCGAAACAAATTGCCCCTACGGTGTGATTCAAATGGCGGAGTTATCGGATAAACGGTCGAGTCTGCTCAATTGGTTGATGTTCGGACGGGGATATTCTCCGGGCCAAAGCCTGACCGTGGCGAAAGATTCCGCGCACACCAAAAAAGCGGTTAAATGCGATATGTGTAAGGATATTACGGGCGGGCCTGCATGTGTGCGGGCGTGCCCGACGGGCGCCGCCATACGGATCAGCCCGGAGGAATTTGTGGAAGCGATGAAATAATATCGAGGCGGCGGGAACCAACAGGAATCCGGCGCCGGCTTTCCTGTTCCGCAATCCGCACCGGTTTCCCGATTCCATCAACGAACCTCATTAGCAGGGAAACTTCGGCATAGCGCCACATGCATGAGTCATTTTTAAAATACGAAAAATATCGCTATCTGAAATTGGCGCTGGCCATTTCCCTGCTTTCGATCACGGCCTATGGGCTGCATTCACCCACGGTGGCTCCCAATGGCGGGACCTGGCTGGGTTATACATTGGGAACCATCGGCGCCGCGCTAATCGGCTGGCTGCTGTGGTTAGGGATACGCAAACGGCAGTATCGCTCCACTACCGGAACCGTGAAAGGCTGGTTATCCGGGCATATCTATCTCGGCACAGCGCTGACGATTATCGCGACCTTGCACACCGGGTTCCAGTTCGGCTGGAATGTTCACACACTTTGTTACGTACTCATGCTGCTGGTGATTTTCAGCGGATTTTACGGCTTGTATGTCTACCTTCAGTATCCGGACCAGATGAGTCACCTCCGGAAAGGGTCGAACCGCGAGGCGATGCTGCGCGAAATGAAAGACCTGGATGACGCCGCCCTGGAATTGGCGAAGGAACTCGGACATAACGTCCACGAAGTCATCCTGCGGTCGATTGAGAAATCGAGAATCGGCGGGGGCGCCTGGCAGCAGCTCACGGCGAGAAGACTCGGCAAAGACGCAATCAGGGGCATTGAAGAATACCTGACGTCTTATCGAAAGAATCTCGAAGAGAATACCTTATTTCTGGACCACCGGGTTCTCTCGGCTGGGTCTGCGTCCGCGGGAACCCGCGGATCCGAAGCGACCGTGATGTTTATTTCCAGCGCGCTGAAGGACCTGAAATCGGACAAGTTTGACCGCGTGCGCCATTTACTGGAGACCACCGCGCGAAAAAAGACCCTGCTCAAGCGCATACGCAGAGACATTCAACTGAAAGCGATTCTGCAACTCTGGCTGTATATCCATGTCCCCTTGTCGATCGCCCTGCTGGCGTCGCTTTTGATCCATATCACGAGCGTCTTTTGGTACTGGTAACGACGAATGCGCGCCCAAGTCAATTTTATCGCCAGACGCAAGAAGGGCGACACTCGCAAGACCAAGGAATTCAGCTCGAGAACGCTTAGAATCGGCCGCGCGACCAACCAGGAAATTTTTCTTCCGGATATTCGCGTCGCCTACGAACATGCGCAGATCGTCGAGGAAGCCGATAATGCGATCTATCTGGAAGCAAAGGCGCTGTCGGGGGTAAGAATCAATGACGAGCCGGCCGCGTCGGCCGCGCTCGCGCCGGGAACGCGCATCGGTGTCGGAAGCTACGAAATCCGGGTGCGTGAACCTTCTCCTGATTTCGACCTCATCCTCGACGTCGAACAGGTTCAGACCGAACAAGCCACCGACGAGGCCTTACTCCGGAATGCAAAGATCGATCTCGCCGCGACCGGTTTGAGCAAACGACGATGGTCGTGGATATTATTCATCGGCATTTTGTTGTGGTTCTTTTTCATCCCCCTGGTCGGATCCTATATCGGACCGGTCCAGAAGCTACTCAAAGCGGTTCCCGGGTTACCGAGCAACAACGTCTGGAATTCCGGCGACCTGGCGCCGGCGCACCATTTTTTTCAGAATGAATGCAGGACCTGCCATCAGACGCCATTTATCCGGGTGAAAAATGAGGCCTGTACGGACTGCCACCGCAAAACCCATCAGCATGCCGATACCGCCAAGTTCGAGGGCATGGAGAATATCAACGAAGCCCGCTGTACTTCGTGCCACGAAGAGCATAACGGAAGCGGAATTCTGGTGCGCGATGACACGCTTTGCAGCAATTGTCACTCCGAGCTTTCCGGGCTTCTTGGGAAAGACACTTCGGTGATGGACGTCAGCGATTTTGGCGGCGGTCATCCTGAATTTCGCGTATCAATACCGGTCGTCGGCTCGAAATCCGGGCCGGGAGGGAGCGTCGACCCGGCCGGGCATAGGGTCCGCGTACGCTTGTCGGATGCGAAAGATCTAAAGGAAAGTAATACCTTGCTGTTCAGTCACAAGGCCCACCTTAAACCGGAAGGGGTCAGGACCTTGTACGTTCCGAAGAATCCGGAAGGCGCCCGTGTTCAGGAAGACAGCGCCGGGGAACGAAAGATTTTGCAATGTGAGAACTGCCATGTACCGGACAGTGGCGGGTTCCGTATGCAGCCGATCACGTTCGACCGTTTTTGCAAGGACTGCCACCGATTAACGTTCGAACCCGTCGACAAGAACCGGGTGCTGCCGCACGGGGAAGTCGATGAGGTTGTCTTTTTTCTGCAACAATACTACAAAAGCCGGGCGCTCGAGGGCGGCTTCGAAGATCCCGGCGCACCGGATGTGGTACGACGGCGCCGGCCGGGAAGGGAACCTCTAACCCAGCAGGAAAAGCGCGAAGCGTTGCAATGGGCGGCCGAAAAGGCGCGCGAGATTACCGATCAGGTTTTTATGTATCGTAGTTGCCACACCTGTCACAACGTCGCGCGCGGTGATATCACCGCATCGAGTTGGAATATTGCCCCGGTCCGGATACCGCAGCACTGGATGCCGATGGCCGTGTTCAATCATGCCAAGCATACAACGATGGAATGTCTGGATTGCCATAAGGCCGAGAATTCCGAAAACGGCTCGGATATCTTGCTTACCAGCATCGAGAAATGCCAAGGTTGTCACGGCGGAGTCCACGATCGGGCGCGATTGGCGTCGACTTGCATTGACTGCCATAAATTTCATATCGGGAAAGAACTCTTTGGCCCCGATACCCGGGCAACTCCAGTCGTGGCCGTCAAACCGAAACCTGACGCGGGAGATTAGCGCTCCATCGCTGAACCGACTCGCTTGCAAAAACTTGCAACCGCTTCATGGCCGCAGGCATTCCAGCCCACGGAAATTCCTTGACTTATAGCGAGCGTGGCGTTAATTTGAAAATACGCGCTATATGGAGCACCGGATGCGTCGAGGCTGGGCGATGGCCGTGCCGCTGAGAAGGATGGTAAGCCTTTTAAGAGAAAATGGGCTCCTAAAAAGGGGGGGAAGTCTAATTATGTTTAGGGTAAACATAGCGGGATTCGTGCGGGCCCACAGGAAAATCGGCTCGAGTGCCCTGCTAGCCTGCCTGTTACTGACGTCCAGTTTTGTCGCCAACGCGTCATCCCTGACCGTGGACGACGTGGCAACGATCATTTCGCGGGCGGTTGGCGAGGCCTCCGCGAGAGGGATGCCCGCAACGATCGCCGTTGTCGACCGGGTCGGCAATGTGCTCGGTGTTTTTCAGATGAACGGGGTCGTCACCGACCCGGTTACCGGAATCAGGGGTCCGGTGACCATAACGTCCCAACGCCAGCCGCGCGTGGAAACCGGGCTGGAAAATATTGATATCATTCCGTCGACGCTGGCCGCGATCGCGAAAGCCATAACCGGGGCTTATCTTTCTTCCAAAGGCAACGCGTTTACGACCCGTACCGCCAATCAAATCGTCCAGGAGAACTTTAACCCGGGCGAATTTGGCCAGCCCGGCGGGCCGCTGTTCGGCGTGCAGTTCAGCAGCCTTCCGTGTTCGGATTTAAACACGCGCTTCAAGCGCTTTGCTACTACTGGCGAGCTATCAATGCTCGGCCCCAAACGATCCCCTCTGGGCCTGTCGGCCGATCCGGGCGGCCTTCCGCTGTACAAGAACGGTGTGCCGGTCGGCGCCATCGGCGCCATCGCGGACGGCATCTACGGCCTGGATTCGAATATCGTCGACCGGGACAGCTCGGTGGATGAATTGATCGCGATCGCGGGAACCTTCGGCTTTAGCGCGCCCGAAGACCGCAAGGCAAGCCGCATCACGGTGGACGGTAGACCATTGCGGTTCACCGACCAGGATTTCGGTTCCCTTGCGGCGAATCCCCTGAATGCGCCGCCCTTCGCCAGCATTAACGGTTCACTGGGCGCCGTGGTCGCCGTCCGGGGTTATACCGAGGCTAACCTCGAGAACGGAGCGGTTTTCGGGCAGCCCAGTTCGGGCATACGCTCCGATCGCGGTGAATTTTTCCCGGGACAGAAAGCCTTTGTGCTCGTCAACCGGCAGGATATCAATCGGTTTCCGCCCAGAGCCGGAAGCAACCTTTCCCAGGCCGAAGTCCAGACCATTCTGAGCAGTGCGTTACGGGTCGCCGAAAATACCCGCGCGCAGATCCGCCGGCCGCTGAATGCGGCGGCTCGGGTGACGATTTCGGTCGTCGATACCGACGGGTCCATTCTGGGGATTGCGCGATCACCCGACGCTCCCGTGTTCGGCATCGACGTATCCCTGCAAAAAGCGAGGACCGCCGCGTTCTTTTCGAGTGCGGTTGCGGCCACGAACCTTGCCGCGGCGACCGACGCGGTTTATTTTGGAGCTTTTGAAGGACCTGCTTCATTTTTCCCGGTTTCGAATTATTTGAGCGCCGCACAGGTATTTTTTGGCGATCCGAACGTTCTGAATGGACAGATTGCGTTCACCGACCGGGCGGCCGGAAATCTCGCGAGGCCATTTTTTCCGGACGGACTCGGCGGCAGGAGCAACGGACCCTTCAGCAAACCCTTTCCGGAGTGGAGCCCTTTTTCCACCGGCCTGCAGCTTGATCTGGTCGTGAATGCAGTGCTGGCCCACGTCGGCTTTGTTGTCGGCTTGGCCCTCGTGGATACCGGCAAGGATTGCACCGACGTTTCGCAAGCCGCTCTCGAATTATTGCAGAATTTGAAAAATATCCCGCCGGAAGCACAAATCTCCGAAGGCCAACCGATCCCGCAAATCCGGGACGGTATTCAAATTTTTCCCGGCAGTGTGCCGATCTACCGCGGTGATACGTTGATCGGCGGGGTCGGCGTGTCCGGCGATGGGGTCGATCAGGATGATCTGGTTGCGTTTCTAGGGCTGCACAACGCGGCCACTGCATTGGGAACCATCAATCACGCACCCCCGTTCATGCGTGCGGATACCCTGACGCCCCTGGGGGTACGTTTGCGTTATGTTCAATGTCCGATTGCGCCGTTCCGAAACAACAATGACCAAAATGTCTGTCAAGGAAAATAAATCAATGAAAACGATCGGCTTGCCGCTGGTTCTGGCAATGATTGCGGTCAGTGTCGGGTTATTCCCGGAGCGGACGAGCGCAGAAGCGGAGGCCGGCGTAGCCACCGAAAATTCCGCGGAGTCCAGCGAAGCAGACGGTGATCTCCGCGCCCGGCGCAAACCCGGAGCGCCGTTGGATACGCTGGAAGAGGAAGAACTGCAGCCGGATCCAAACCGTGCCACCGAATTGCCGCGGACGCCGCCGCTCAGGGGTTGGGAGCCGCTCGGCGCTGGATTTCTGCCGATTCAGGACCGCTGGCGGCTCGCGAACTCCATCGGTAAAAAGGAAGGCTGGATGGATCCGTACAATCGCAATCTGCTCAAGGCGGACCGTCCGGTTTTTGATGATTGGTTTTTCAATCTCTCGGTAATTTCGGATTCGGTCGGCGAGTTCCGTCAACTGCCGACCCCGGTTGGACCGCAAACTTCGCGCCGGTCCGGATCGCTCGATCAGTTAGGCCAACGCGAACAATGGCTTTTCAACCAGAACATGATCCTGGGTCTGGCCTTCATTAAGGGCGACACGGTTTTCAGGCCGCCCGACTATGAATTCCGGATTACGCCGGTGTTCAATTTCAACTATACGTCCGTAGAAGAAAACCGGGTGCTCAATATCGATCCGGTAGCCGGAAATACGCGAAAGGATTACCACATCGGGATGCAGGAGCTGTTTTTGGATGTCCACCTGCGCAACGTGTCCGACCGCTATGATTTTGACAGTATCCGCGCCGGCATACAGCCCTTTTCGGTCGATTTCCGCGGCTTCCTGTTTCAGGATAACCAGTTGGGGGTCAGGCTCTTCGGAACGCGCGACAACAATTTATGGCAATACAATCTGGCCTGGTTCAGACGCATTGAGAAAGACACCAACAGCGGATTGAATGATCTGAATAAAACTCTGCGCGATGACGATATATTCATTGCGAATCTGTTCAGACAGGATTTTCTGGTACGGGGCTTCACGTCCCAGCTAAGCGCGGTCTATAACCGGAACCGCGAAGGCCAGAATGGATTTTTCTTCGATAAAAACGGATTTCTGGTGCGCCCGGCTGCTTTGGGTACGGAGCGTGCCCGCGATTACGATGCCTATTATGTAGGCTATAACGGGGACGGCCACTTTGGGCGTTTCAATCTGACCATGTCCGGTTATTATGCATTCGGCAGCGAGTCGAACGGGGTCTTTACCGACGGCAGGTCCGACATCAACGCCTTTTTCCTCGCGGCCGAAACCGGCTTCGATATGGATTGGGTCCGCTTCCGTTTTTCGGGCCTTTACGCTTCCGGTGATGACGACCCGTTCGATCATCATTCCGAAGGTTTCGACGCGATCGTCGAAAATCCCATTTTCGCCGGCGCGGACACAAGTTTCTGGATTCGCCAGGCCGTGCCGCTCGTCGGCGGCGGTGGCGTCACGCTCTCGGGACGAAATTCGATTCTGAATTCGCTGCGCTCGTCGAGGGACCAGGGACAGTCGAACTTCACCAATCCCGGAACCATTCTGGCGGGATTCGGAGCCGACTTCGACGTGCTGCCTGAACTGCGCGTATCGACGAATGTAAACCATCTATGGTTCGATCAAACCGCGGTCCTGGAGGTCGCGCGCAACCAGGGGTCAATTCGCAGCGACATTGGCTGGGATCTATCGGTTGCAACGATTTACCGCCCGTTCATGAGCCAGAATATTGTGTTCCAGCTTTCCGGCGCGGTCTTGATTCCGGGTGACGGATTCGCGGCGCTTTATGGAGACACAACCAGCTATTCGGTGTTGGGGAACCTGGTGCTTACCTATTGATGCTTGGATCGATGATGTCGATGCGCAATACTTTTTCTGATTTGAAGCACCGATCGCAACCATTCCGAAACCATGTTTTCCGGATATGGGTGGCGGTGTTTGGTGCGGTGTTGGGTATCCACGGGATCGTTCTTGCGGCTTCCGGCGAGAAACCGCGTGACATCGATTACCGGGAAAGCGCTGCCGCGCCAAGATGGCAATCCGAAGCGGATGTTCAAGCCAAATCCACAGGCTGCCTGTCGTGCCATGTCAAGACGGATCAAGCGTCCATGCACAACAGCGATGGTGTTCTCCTGGGATGCGCCGACTGTCATGGCGGCGACGCGACCGCGACCAAACCGGCTGGCGCCGAGTCTTCGGATGCGGCCTACCAGGGCGTTCTGGATCAGGCGCATGTGCAGCCCCGCTATCCTGAAACCTGGCGTTATCCGAGCAGCGCCAACCCGGAACAAACCTTCACCCTGTTGAACCATGAAAGCCCGGAATTTATCCGGTTTATCAACCCGAGCGACTACCGGGTTGCGCGCGAGGCGTGCGGCGCCTGTCATCTGCCGATCATTCAGGCTGCGGAAAGAAGCCTCATGTCCACCGGCGCAATGTTTTGGGGAGGGGCCGCTTATAACAATGGCATTGTGCCTTTCAAACGGTACCTGTTCGGCGAAGGTCATTCGCGGGAGGGCGAGCCGGCCGCGGTTATGAACCCCGTGGAGCCGAACGCCGATATGCAGGCGAAAGGCGTTCTGCCGCAATTGATTCCGATGCCGAAATGGGAAAATTTGCCGCAGGGCGACGTATTCCGCATATTCGAACGCGGCGGCCGGAATATCAGCAATTTATTCCCTGAAACCGGGTTGCCGAATGCGCTCGGGCGTCTGCAGCGATTGGAGGAACCGGGCCGGCCCGATTTTCGCCAGTCCAACCGCGGACCAGGTTCGGGCGCAAGAATCGCGGTACCGGTCATCAATATTCATAAGACTCGATTGAACGACCCGTTTACCTGGTTCCTTGGGACCAACGACCAACCCGGGGACTACCGTTCATCCGGCTGCGCATCCTGTCATGTCGTCTACGCCAACGACAGGGATCCGCGGCATTCCGGAAGTTACGCGGAGTTTGGCCACGATGGCGCCAGCCAGTCGGTTGATCCGACCATCCCGCGAGGCGAACCCGGACACCCGTTGACGCACTCTTTTACACGGGCTATACCGACCGCGCAATGCATGGTGTGTCACATGCACCAGCCGAATGTGTTCGTCAACAGCTATTTGGGATACACGATGTGGGACTACGAATCGGATGCTCCACATTTGTGGCCCGAAAAACAGCGCTACCTGAGCAGCGACGACGTGCGGCCGGGCGCGGATCCGGATGACGATCAGATCCTGGGCCATCAGAAAGTGCGCGAAATCAATCGGAAGAACCCGGAAGAGGCGGCGGCGCGTGGCTTATGGGGTGACGTTGGGTTTCTCAAATCCGTCAGCGATCTCAATCCGAAACTCAAAGATACGCAATTCGCCGACTATCACGGCCATGGATGGAATTTTCGCGCGATTTTTAAAAGGGACAAACACGGAGCGCTTCTCGATAAAGACGGGAATGTCGTTGCGGAGGATGATCCCAAGAAATTCAGTAAAACGGTGCACTTGTCGTCGATACACCTCGACGTAGGCATGCATTGCGTGGATTGCCACTTCGGTCAGGATGCTCATGGAAACGGGCACATTTATGGCGAAGTCGCCCAGGCCATTGAAGTGGATTGCATCGATTGCCACGGCACCGCTGACGCCTACCCGACGCTGAAGACCAGCGGACCGGCGGCGCCGCCGGAGGGCAATGACCTGCGCTTGATTCGCACCGAGGACGGCCGCCGGCGGTTCCAATGGCGTGACGGCAAACTGTATCAGGCGTCCGCGCTGGATCCCGACAAGGAGTGGCAGATCAGCCTGGTCAAGGACACCGTGAATCCCGGCCATGCGGAGTACAATCCGAAAGCGGCTCGCGCAAAATTGATGGCCGCCGACAAAAATTTAACCTGGGGACCGGGAGTCGACGATTCGGACCGGGCGCATAAAAACGAGGAAATGGCTTGCTTTACCTGTCATACCTCCTGGATGACCAGTTGTGCCGGGTGCCATCTGCCGATCCAGGCCAACTGGAAGACCGAACGGCAACATTATGAGGGCGGGGAAGCCCGAAATTTCGCGACCTATAATCCGCAGGTCGCGCGCGACGACATGTTTCAACTCGGCCGCCATGGGCCGGCAAAAGGCAACCGGATCGTCCCGGCACGTTCGTCCTCCGCGCTGGTGCTGTCCTCGGTAAACGCCAATCGCGAGAAAATCTATATCCAACAACCGCCCGTAGCCGCCAGCGGCTTCAGCTCGCAAGCATTTGCGCCGCATTTTCCGCATACTGAACGTAAAACCGAAACGAAGCAATGCAGCGCATGCCATCTTTCCAAGGAGAATGACAACAATGCAATCATGGCGCAACTGCTGCTTCAGGGAACCAACTTCGTCAACTTCGTGGGGTACAACGCCTGGGTCGGAACCGAAGGCGGCGTCGACGCCGTGCGGGTAACCGAATGGGACGAGCCGCAGGCCGTGGTCGGCAGCTATCTGCATAAATACGCGTATCCCGACTGGTATAAGGACCATATCGACAACGGTAAAAAGCTTACCGAGGCTTACGGGCATGCTTCCGGCGCCGCGACTTGTCTGCAATTACGAGGGGAATATCTGTACGTCGCCGAGGGCGAAAAGGGAATGCGCGTCTATGATGTTGCAAGCATTGCAAACAAAGGAATCTCGCAACGCATCATCACCGCGCCGTTTTCTCCTTTGGGTCACGATACCCATATCGGATCGGAGAGCGCCACCTGCGTCGCGCTGCCGACGAATCAGCCGATCCATCCCCAACGGCGCAATGAGCCCTGGTATGGCATGAGCGGACCCGAGATGCAAAATCTGATGGACGAAGTGAACCAGGAGCAAAAATTTCATCCCATTTATAATTATGCGCTGATTGTCGATGCCGTAGAAGGATTGATTCTGACCGATGTGAATACGCTGCAGGACGGCGAGCCGCGGAATAATTACCTCTCACGGGCATTGACCTGGAACGGCGACGGCGTGTTGAACGGCGCCCGGCATATCACGATCGGCGGATACTATGTTTATATCGCCGCGGATGCCGGCCTGGTCGTGTTGAATCTGGATGACCCGTTACAACCGAAACTCGCCGCGGTGGTTCCCCTTAAAGACGCCAGGGCCTCGGCGCTGCAATTCCGCTATCTTTTTGTAACCGGTTCCGAAGGCCTGCACGTTGTGGACGTTACCCATCCCGACCAGCCTCGTGTCGTTGACGATGCGCGGATCGAACTGAAAGACGCCCGGCGGATTTATGTCGCCCGCACCTTCGCGTATGTGGCCGCCGGTTCCCAAGGCTTGGCCATCATCGATGTCGAGCGGCCTGAAATGCCCAAGGTCTATCAGTTGTTCACCGCGGCGGGGAAACTGAACGACACCCGCGACGTTGTCGTCGCGTCGACCAATGCGTCGTTGTTCGCATACCTTGCGGACGGAGTGAATGGTCTGAAGGTCGTGCAATTGACTTCCCCGGATTCCCAGCCTGGTTTTTATGGATTCAGTCCTTTTCCAAAACCGGAATTGATTGCCGAGTATCCGACCGGCAAACCCGCGCTTTCCTTGTCCAAGGGGCTGGACCGGGACCGGGCGGTCGATGAAACCGGCGGCCAAATCGCGGTCTTCGCCCGAATCGGCTCGCGCCCGCTCACGCTCGCCGAAATGCGGGCGCTGTATCTTAAGGCAAATGGCGAGCCTTGGTATGTTGCGGATCAAATCGACGAGGAACGGTTTATAGCAACGAAAACATCGGGAAGATAATCGAAATTACTGTTCCAGGGATTCGGAACCACTCGCGTCTTGCGTAACGGCCCCAATAAACTTCTCTTTCAGCAAGCTCTGATATAACCAGAGCTTGCCGCAGCGCAGGGATGCGCTTCCCAAACGCTATAACCATTTATTTTTGTGCGACAGCTCCAAATCGTATTTGAGGTTGCCGCCCGCTGAGAAATCCAGCAGGGATTCATTCAGCGCATCCTCAGGTTGGACGCGAATAAACACCGATCAAGTACCGTTTGGTTGCAACGACCAAACCGGCGCCGGCGCCTTTAGAATCGGGCAACGTTCCCGTCTGCCTTAAGCCCCCATAACGAAAACCCGTCCCATCTTTGTGCGGACGGGAAGTCGCAAGTTTTGATTTTCATGCAATACTTTTCTTGATCTTCAAATAACATCAGAGAAAAAATGGAAACGTTTACTTCAAAAGGAGTACCGATCGATCTGTCCGAAAAAGCATTTGGTGAATTGCGGGACTCCAGCAATGACCTCGACGACCTACCTGCGCTAAAACAGCGGATGGCCGGAGAAGGCTATCTATTGCTGCGTGGGTTATTGGACCGTGATCAAATAATGGATGCCCGACGAATTGTCGTAAACGAGTTGTTAAAGGACGGTCTAATTAATCCGGATTATCCAGTCATGCAGGCGCGGGCGAATAAACGCGCTCGAAAGTACTTAATCCGGGAAGACCTCGGTAGATCCCCCGTGATTCAAAAGCTTGGCCGGGCGGGTAGAATGGTCGAGTTCTTTACTGGGTTTCTCGGTGGTCACGTCAGTCCGTTCGACTATGTTTGGGTCCGGACGGTCGGTCCGGGAAAGGCTGAGCGGCCTCACTGCGACATTGTTTATATGGGAAGGGCTTCCCAGAATCTCTATACATCGTGGATCCCGCTCGGCGATGTCCGCAGGACCGAGGGCGCTCTGATGATCCTTGAAAGTTCCCATCTTCTTTCGGAATTGAAAGATGGCTACTGGAGGATGGATGTCGATCGGCTCGGTTTCTTCGATAATGTTCGAATAAAGCATGGCGGGCTGGTATTTGGGGGCGGATATAGCATGAACCCCGCCAAGGTACAAAAGGAATTTGGGTTACGATGGCTCACAACGGATTTTCGCGGTGGTGACGTTTTGATATTCTCGCCTTTTACGATGCATTGTACCCTGGACAATGCATCCGATAGAATCCGATTGACGATGGATGCACGTTACCAATTGGCTTCCGAGCCAGTAGACGAGCGTTGGGTAGGTCAAAATCCGATCGCGCATTCTCAAAAGCAATTTGGAGTAAGATCCATTTGGACCTTCGGAAAAAAGTATCGCCGATGGTTGGAGAGTCGAATAGTGACGCTTGGTTCGTTGAAAAAGCGGAAATGACCCTGGGATGAAAGACGGTACGGCAGGCCGTTTTCAGTAATTGCGCAGGGTACGCCCGGTCATCCAGGCAATGGCAAAGTTTGTGAATTCCACGCAGTGTGCTATGTTTAGCCGCCGCTATGGATATACTACAAGGTTTCAATACATCCTATTTGGTCGCGTTCATCATGGGGCTATTCAGCAGCATGCATTGCCTCGGAATGTGCGGGTCGATCATTGGCGCGCTGACGCTTGGCCTCAGACCGGATATCCGCCGTAGCACGCAAACGCTTTTTCCGTTCGTGCTGACCTACAATCTGGGCCGTATATCCAGTTATACGGCCGCCGGGCTTTTGGTAGGCGTGCTGCATCATGTGTTTACTTTGCCGTTTAATCAGGTCGATGGCTATCGCGTATTGCAAATCGCTTCGGCCTTGTTCATGGGCGGCGCCGGACTTTACATCGCCGGCTGGTTTCCGCGTTTCGCCTACATAGAAAGGGTCGGCTCAAAATTTTGGCGCCTGATCGAACCTTTGGGCCGTAGATTGATACCGATTCATACGATCACGAGCAGTTTTTGCTTCGGCATGGTCTGGGGATGGCTCCCCTGCGGGCTTGTCTATGCGGCGCTTGCTCTCTCGGCGACGGCCGATCAAATTCATAGAAGCGCGTTGACCATGCTTTTTTTCGGGTTGGGGACTTTACCGGCGGTGATCGGGGTCGGTATAATGACCAGTCTATTGAGCCGCGTCGGTAACAACCGCTGGTTGAGACGATTTGCTGGAATGTTCATGATTGCGTTAGCATTTTTTGCAGCATTTCCAGATCTTTATCCGCTGCGTATGGCCTCACACTAGTATAAAAAAGCAAAGTTAACTTGACGAGGTAGTACCCATGGACGCATTTAAGTCAGTGATTGGCCGTTCACCCAATTTCGAAGCGTTACTGCGCAGTGCTCAGATCATCGCGACGACGGACGTAACCATTCTGATTACCGGGGAAACCGGCACCGGCAAGGAAGTCATCGCGAATGCGTTGCAACAACACAGCCCCCGGGCAAACCAGCCTTTTATAACCTTGAACTGCGCCGCGCTTCCCGAAGGCATCGCGGAATCCGAATTGTTCGGTCACTGCAAAGGCGCATTCACCGGCGCGTTATCGAATCAGCCCGGGCGCCTGCAAGCCGCGCATAAAGGCACGCTGTTCCTCGATGAAGTGGATTCCCTGTCGCTTGCTTTGCAGGCCAAATTGCTTCGCTTTCTGGAAACCGGGGAATGCCAGCCGGTCGGACAGACTCAAACCGCGAACGTCGATGTCCGCGTGATCGCGGCAACCAACACCAGCCTTAACGATAGGATCGCCGCCGGCGAATTCCGTCAGGACCTGTTTTTCAGGCTGAACGTAGTGCCCCTGCAAATCCCGCCGTTGCGCGAGCGTCCGGGCGATGTTGATCGGTTGGTCCACTACTTTATGGACCATTTCAGTACCAAACACCGCCTGGAAGCGCCGAAACTATCGAAATCGGCCATGGACCTGTTGCGGTCGTACCCTTGGCCGGGCAACGTGCGTGAATTGCGCAATTTGTGCGAACGCCTGCTGATACTGCTTCCGGGCCAAGCGCTCGAAGCGTCGAATATTCCTCTTGAAATCCAGGCCCGCCACACCCCTTCCCGCCAGGAATCCAAATCCGGCTTCGCGTTACCAGAATCCGGGATCGATATGGAGTCGCTGGAGATCGATCTGATTTACCAGGCTCTCGCCAGAACGAACGGAAACCGAAGCCGGGCGGCTCGTCTGCTCGGCCTGAGCCGGGATACGTTACTCTACCGGATTCACAAGTACGGCATTCCGGTCTAGCAGCGTCGCGATTGGCTGCGCCGGGCGAAGCGTTGCCGTTCGCTTTTCCGTGGCTGTGAAAAGCAGCCGACTATCAAAAAATCATAGTGGCAGCAATCCTTTCGCGAGCAGCAGTCCGGGAGTCACCGGTGATCGTTGATCCAGGAGCCCCGATTCGCTGCGCATCTGTTGTTGAGTGACAGCTAACCAGTTTTCGAATCCCAACCAGGGAGAAAGTTTTTCCAAGTACTCAAGAACGTCATAGCGGGCCGCTTGGAAACGGTACAGATATTCCCGAGTTTTTTCGTGGTGTCCCGACAAGGCGGATAACGCCGCCAATTCAAGGAAATAGTTTCCCAAATAGAGTTTCACTTCAGCCTTTTCGCAGCGGGGAAGATCGGGTGGAAGGCATTGATCCCGATAGTACAGATGCATGAACCAGACGGCAAAACCAATCGGCCCGGGGTCTTGATCAGTATCCAGCCAGGTTCTCCAGAATCTTGCGTACGGAACCAACTGTTCGGCGGCGTCACGGTCATTCGCGCACCAGCACCATAGTGCCAAAGCGCGCATCAGATAAACCGGATCGGCGTTTCCTTTGGGCATATTTGTTATCAGTCGGCTGGGGTTTTCGAGGGCCTGTTTGACCTGTTCTGCATAATGCAGGCCTTCCGATGAACGCGGATTGTTCCACGAAGCCGTATAGAGCAACCAGGCTAATTCCCGCGTTCCGGTTTGGCCATCGCGGTACGCATCCGGTAGGTTCTGAACTTTTCGTCGCTTGGTACTAAATAATTCAAGTGCATTGTTTGGATCTCCTCGACGCAATGACAATCGGGCGTCGCGGTCCAAAGCATTCAAATGAAGCTTCTCCGAGTCAGCCCCGGTATATCGGTTCAGTTGAGTTCTGAGGTGGCGCGACACGATCATGCCGAAAGGACCCAGGTTCAGGTCCACGAGCAGATTCAGTAGTTGCCCCAGCAATCGAATGGATTCCGCGGAAGAGCAGGATCCGTCGAGTCTTTGAAACCCGGCCAATAGATTTCTCGCGGACTCGGTATATTGGCCCAGGCGATAAGGGATTTTCGAGAGGTAATGGTAAGCCCAGGCTGGGGTTTCCGTAAACTGATCCCGCTCACGACAGAGACGGTCATATCTTGCTAATCGGTGATGATTGTGCGCTTCGCAAAGCGCCCCCATCAAAGGGCATGCCCAACGTGCCGACAGGACCGGCAAACGGTCGATGAGGGGATCTAGCTTTATCAACAATTTGAGTTCCTGATCGGCATGGCCATACGGAATTGCCAGACCGGCCGGATCGCGTAAATAGTTTTCGGCCGATTCCAGCGTTCCCGATTCCTGATGACAATGCAATGTGATTCGTTCAATCAAAGCCAACAACGCTTCAGGGCAACCGCCGAGAGCAATATGCCCCCTGGCAGTCTCCGCTAACCTTGCATCGGACCATTCCTCGGCGCTGCACGGTTCTCCTAACCGGCATAGTCCATGACCAAGCAGGCAAAAACGCCATCCAGCATGAGTATTTTCAGCTTGCCCTTGCTGTTCCAGCAGAATCTGGTCGATCCGGATTCCGTTTAACCAGTTGATGAGAAAATCGTGCAGGAACCGACCGGCGGACTCCGCGTCGAGTCGACCGATAGGTGCGATAACGGTTTGGGCGCCGCGCATCAACAGAGTTTTGCCATAACCGATCAAATTACCTTGCTCATTGCCGCAGGCCACGACCAAGACCAGCCGCGGCAACCCGTATTGCAGAGGCAGTTCCCAGGTCGCGCCGTTACCGAGTCTAAACGGGGGTCCGTTGTCACTCTCGCTACCGTGACTGATGATCACCAGCAATGAGATCCGGGTCAGATCATTCCCGGCCATAAAATCGCCGGCAACATCGGCCCCGAAATAGACATCCACGTCGGGTAAAAGACCGAGACCCCCGAATGGTTGAACTTTCTCCTGATCGGGCCAAAGGTTCAGAATGGCGATCCGCCGCCCGTCGAAACTGCAACCGTCCGGCGATTGTAGTGGTGCATAGCGCTCGACGAACAAACGGCCTTGCAGAGGCGAGCCCTGAAAGCGCAACCACTCGAAAGGATAGTGTTGCCACACCGCGGGCAAGTCGCCGGCGAGCTTCAACCGCAGCGATGTTTCCCGTATCAGAGCGGATTCGAGAATTTCAACTAATTCAGGTTGAAGCGCGTGGCGAAGCGCGTTCCGCATGAGTCCATTCCGCAGACCGGCCCAGTCGCCAGGCATGCCGTTCGGATGGGGATGGTCGGAATTCAAAAGCCCCGTGGCATTCGGCGTCCACCAGCGAATGAGACCTTTTTCGGCCCACAGCCAGCAAGCGGTCAAACTTAATCCTCTCCGGTTTCCGTCAGATCCAGCTGATCAAGCAGGTTGCCCTCGGCATCCGATATTTCCAGAGAGAATCGACCGCTGTCATCGAGCAGGAAAATTTTGTTCCGGTCGTCCGCCGCCATCGTCTGGCTTACCTCGCCATTGCGCAACAATCGGATCGTGCTCCGGTGATCACCGATCCGTGTGAATCGCACACGCATGACCTTGTCGATCCGATTGTCCAGACCGACGCGAAAACGGTCGGCCAGAATACCTTCGCGAAGGCTTTCGTGCGGGGTTTCGCCCATTGCGTAAGCCATCGCCGGCTCCTCGCTTGTAAACGAATTCTGGAATCCTGCCCATATGGCCTCCCACCAGGGTTTCAAGGCCATCGCGGCTTTTGCGGGTTCACCGACGGCACTCTTGACCGCGAGATAGATCTCCTGGTAGCGCCAGCGTGGATCGGACTGCCCGCGAACCGGCTTTCCGGTTACGACCTTGTATCCATGCAGGGTTCGCCTCGGTCCGGCTGCACCTGGACCGGCATAAGCTTCGCAATTGTCCGGCCGGGTCAGGAACTCGGCGGCAAGAGCACGCACCGCCTGCAAACGATCATTGCTGATTTCGCCAACGATGCGCGCGATCGATTTCACATATACCCGCACCGGGTTCCATAATTGCGCCATTCCCGCGAGGGAAGGATCGAAATGTCCGTCTTCCTCGAGCAGGACGTAGTCCCAGTTCGTGGCATAACCGGCCTCCGCGCCTACCATCCAGCCATACCAAATTCCCGAAGGATGTTCGATGCCATCAAGAAGAACGACCGCGGTTTTCGGTAAATCAATGGATAATTCTCCGCTCGGGCCAATCAGCCGGTCGATGGCGACCATGGCGCCCGGCTTCAGTGTGGCATTCTTCAGGCTTTCTTGCGCGGTATGCCGGCGGTCGGCCAGGTTCAGCAAATATTCCGGCGGAGCGCGGCCGGGCGAATAGCCAGAGTCCTCCGTTTCCGTTTCGTAGGATTCTTGGATGCACATCTTGAATTCGGGGTTGTTTTCTACGGCAAAGCGTAATTCTGGAGGAGTGTCGGGATCGTCGTTGGAAATCCGCGAGATCAGCCGGTCGGAAGGACGGAACCAATCGGCTTCAATCTGGGCCAGTGATGGTTTTCCGGGTTTCATAACATATCCCCTTGGCCATTTATATGGGTTAACGCAGTCTGACAAAGGATTTTTAAACAGGCGTGCACCAAGGATAGATTGTCCTCGCGGATTTCAATTCCCAGATCCTCTAGCCATCGTCCGAGCATCGTCGTCGCATAATAATCGTACTCTGCGCAACCATCCCTGCGGCGGTTCTCTGGGATCACCACACCCAGCTTGTAGGCCTTGTGAGCATACGAGGGTATATCGAATTCCCGCGCCAGGGCGTCTCTGCCGACCCTGTCGTCGTCCCGGTCCGCACAGTCGTGCCGGCGCAAGAAAAGCCGCGCCCAGGTCGGGCAATCCGTCAGAAACGCCAGCGCGCTTGCGGCGACCCGTTCGGGGGTCGAAAACGTGTCGAGAAAATTCGTCTCCAGATTGATCTCGCCGCATTTTGCTTCGCCAAGCGTTGTCCGGGGCTCGACCATTCCAGGGAATTCGGTTGATTCTCGGTCCCGCGCCGCTCCGGTGCCGCCGGCGGTCGGTATTCGTTCCAGGCGAAGCCGGCT
>JBGTCG010000181.1:0-9861 GCA_041748915.1 Methylococcales bacterium | reverse complement strand
CGCCCCCCAAAATCGCTCCCAATAAGGTCCATCCAGCCCCCTAACCGGCATTGATCTTGTAGTGCCGACCTTTTGCTTCGAACAACGACAAATCAAAGGCTTACTTTCGTTTTTCCGCTGAATCGCTGAAGTCGGGCTAAGGTGGCCAAGCGCAAGACCCTGACGCTGGAGCACTTCACCGATTTCTTTGAGCGTCTCCCAGAACGTTCAGACAGCGACGCAAGCTGGAGTGCGGACATCATTGCCCGCAAGCAGCAGGCCGCCGCCGAGGCCAGGCCGTTCCACAATCAGTCGCGGGAGAAAAAGCAGGAGGCCGCCCGATGGAAAGAAAAGCTCATCGAACTGCGTAAACTCAAGCCCAACGAGCGTGATCCTGCCGCCATTGAAGAAGCGGAAGGAAAGATCAAGGCATTGATTCAGCAGGCCAATGCGCTGACCGCCAAGGCAAGTGCCATCGATAACGCCGTATACGACTTGAAGGCCGTCAATTCAAACAAGAAGGCGGAGGTAGATACCCGCACGCCGGATGAATTGTTGGCGATCATTCAGGAAAAAGGGAAGGAGATCGAAGCGGCTCTGGCGTTATTACGGATTCCCGTGTCGATCTGACCACGGCTTCCGCCGTTCTAGTCAGAGTTGTTGTATCCGGCGGCGTCCGCTGCCTAATACGGAAGAAAGCGCTGAATACCGGTCGATCCCACACCCCTTGCCGGGTCGACAAGGGGTGTTCGACAGGCCCGCACGGTGGTCGCAATTCAACGGTCAACGCCGATGGGCATGACGACGCGCAACATCGCGACCGATCGATCCGCCCAATAAGGCGCCGCCGAACGCAGCCGCGTCGCTGCCGCCGATTTCCGCGCCGATTATGCCGCCTATGATGCTTCCGGCGACAATCGGTGTATACGATCGATGGCCACGGTAATCACGTCGGCCGTAATAGCTCCAGTTGTCCTGGCGCGGATTGCGGTACCATCTTGGTCCATGCTGCCGGTAATACGGCCGATAGCTATGATGATGGCGGAAAAAGGGGTTTCTATTCCATCCTCCGCGCCGGTAATCTTGACGGTAAAATTGCCGGGAGGGGTGAGATCGATAACCATCGGAATAACCCCGATGCCCATCATAGATGATAACCCGGTCCGCCAGTGCAGACGATGTCAAGAAAACCACTGTTGATAGAACGATAAGTTTCAGGCTTGGATGTTTCATATCATTTTCCTTTCGATAGATAATGACTCATACTCCGGGGTGACGGTACAGATTCCCGAGTGTTGGCGCTAATTTACACGCCGCAACCTGAATCTTGACTTAACAGGTTTTTTTGGAGCGCAAAGTCGGGCTTCGCGCGTAATGACCAGGCAACCAGCCGTGATACTGGATTGAAAGCCAAGCTACCGCAATAGTATCGAATGGGCCGCACATAAACAAAATCAACGCCATACACCAGACTTCAACATCAGGTTGACTCGTTTTTATTTCTGATGCGGATTTTTTGTTTCTTGAAAACATGACGGAACAACAATTCCCGGTCGTAATCAGCCAGACCGGTAAATTCGACGCCGATATTGAACCCGAACGCTGTGTCGCCCGGGTTCGCGCGGGTTTTACAATGGACGGCGCGCCCACGCGTCGCGATTGCAACCAGCGACGGAAGCAGGATCATCTTCAGATCCAGTATCGTGCCGGGCGCAATTGCGCGTTCCGCTGCGAATGCCACCCCGGATGTGCTCATGTCCACCTCGCGCGTGGGTTGGCTAGGCAGCAATAATGCGCTGATCAATACCGCTTGTGCGACCAAATCAATTTTTCGGTCGAGAATTTTCAGGCAGGGGGTCAGTTTGGAATCCTTCCGCTCGAGAATTTTCATGTGCATTCTCCACTCCTCGCTCAACGCGTTCAAACCGGAGCCGAAGGAAAAACCAGCGACGGCCTCGTCGCTGAATCCTTGTGAATTTACGGCGTTCTCGCCTTCCACAGGGTTGAAAAAAAGAATAAGTTCATCCTTGACACGGAAGCAACCCCTGCGTTCGGATTCACTTTTTTCGGAATTTTTTGGCGGCATCATCAATCTCCCCCTGCGGGATCGATAGCGGAAGAAGGCGCTGATTCAGTTGGATCGTATACCGCATTTGCACCGATCCGCGATTTGCATAAGTGAATCATCTGGACCATCTGCTACGGTTGCGTTGATCAGCCTGCTGGATTCAACGGTCATTTTTTTGCGGGACCTATGGGTGTTGAACGTACACCTTAAAATTAGCATGCCTCCCGAGTTTTCGCAGGCCGAGGCTTAACTTTTCGAAGGCCTAACAATAAAGCGGACCATCGTCCGCTTTATTGTCCTGCACGCGGGTCGATGTTCTGCTGAGATCGCGCCGCAGCTTTGAACCCCGACCTCAGGCGACGGTTACCTCAGGGGACAGGTACACGTCCTGAATCGCGTTCAACAGCGCGACCCCGTCCGCCATTGACTTTTGAAACGCTTTGCGGCCTGAAATCAGTCCCATTCCGCCGGCCCTTTTGTTGATCACCGAGGTACGGACTGCTTCGGCAAGATCGCCGCTTCCGGAAGACGCGCCGCCGGAATTGATCAATCCGGCCCGGCCCAGGTAACAATTCGCGACCTGATAGCGAACCAGATCGATCGGATGATCGCCGCACAATGCGCCATACATGGCCGGGTGAGTCTTGCCGAATTTGATCGCGGTAAAACCGCGGTTATTTTCGGCCATCTTCTGCTTCACGATATCGGCATCGATGGTTGCGGCGAGATGATTCGCCTGCCCGGTCAGATCGGCCGCGACGTGATAATCGATGCCCTCCTTTTTGAACGCCGAATTGCGCAGATAGGCCCACAACACGGTGGCCATGCCTAGTTCATTGGCTCTCGAAAACGCCTCGCTGATTTCCTGAATCTGCCGCCTGGATTCCGCGGACCCATAGTAAATCGTCGCGCCGACCGCAACCGCCCCCATGTCGAAGGCCTGCTCAACGTTTGCAAACAGTGTCTGGTCGTAGATTTCCGGATAGGTCAACAGTTCGTTGTGGTTTATTTTAAGGATAAACGGGATCTTATGCGCGTATTTACGGCATACCGAACCGAGCACGCCGAGCGTCGAAGCCACCGCGTTGCATCCGCCTTCGATCGCGAGTTTCACGATGTTTTCCGGATCGAAATAGAGCGGATTGGGTGCGAACGAGGCCCCGGCGGTGTGCTCGATTCCCTGGTCCACCGGCAGGATCGACAGGTATCCTGTCCCGGCAAGCCGGCCGTGACCGAACATCGACTGCAAGCTGCTCAAGACCCGGGTGGTGCGGTTCTTTTGCGCGACCACGCGGTCGACGAAATCGGCGCCGGGCAAATGGAGAAGATCCTTGGAAATCGTTTTACACTGATAACTCAATAATTGTGCTGCTTCGCCTGACAGCAGAGACTCAATGTCAGTCATTTGCTAATACTCCTCGTTAGTACTATTCAATTCGTAAGAATCGCCGGCCCGGGATCGGCCAGTCAATCCCGTCTTTGTATCCGGATTCCGCAAGGATTCACCTTTATCGGTTCCACGCGTTTCCGGAAACTGGTCATCAAAAAATCCCGGTCATCCCGCAATCTCCGCGGATCATTATCTGCCAACTCGATACATTCTTGAAACCCAGGCAGCCGATCGCCCATATTATAGTTACATTTTATTCTGCGGCTGGTTCCTTCAACATTCCGACAACAACGTTCGCGAGCCGCGCAATGCCCCCACCCTCGCCGAGTCTTTCTTTGACCTGGCCAAGATTCCGCGATATTTCAGCTGCATATTCCGCGCCGCATAAAATTTTTCCGATCTCGTCTGCGATCGCATCCGGTGTCGCGCGGTGCTGGATGAATTCCTCGACGATCTTGCGCCCGCTGATAATGTTCGGTAAGCCGATAAAAGGAATCTTGACCAATAATCGTCCTATCCAATAAGTAATCGGCGTCGCTTTGTAGGTGATCACCATCGGGATGCCGAGCAAGGCGACCTCGAGCGTAGCGGTTCCGGACGTCGTGATGACAGCATCGCAACACTGGATCGCATCATAGTTTCCGCCCTGAATGATCCTCGTGTCAGGGCTCCGCGGTTTCAAGATCCGCGCGATCTGATTGTCGTCGATACTCGCGGCCTGGACCAGCACGAATTGAATTCCAGGAAAATTCCGCCGCAGTTTTCCCGCCGTCTGCATCATCACCGGCAACAGGCGTTTAACCTCGCTTCTGCGGCTCCCCGGCAACAGCCCGACGATAGGTTGCGCATCGTCCAGACCCAGCCGCACGAGCGCCTCGGCCCTGCTTATTGCCGGATGCACCGCGTCGGCCAATGGATGGCCGACAAATGAGACGGGGATTTGATAGTCTTCGTAAAAGGGCACTTCGGACGGGAAAATGACCGCCATATGGTCGATTACCTGACCGTATTTCTTGACTCGTCCTGGGCGCCATGCCCAGAACTGAGGGCTGACATAGAACAACACCTTGATGCCGCAGGCCCTGGCGTGACGCGCGAGCCTGAAATTAAATTCCTTGTAATCCACGCAGATCAGTAGATCCGGCCGTTCTTCGCACGCCAACTTCCGCATGAATCGAAGCGCTTTTTTGATCGCCGGAAAGCGCCTGATCAGGCCATCCAATCCGATCACCGCGATTTCGCTCGAATCGTACCGAACATCGATCCCCGCGTTCCGCATCTTTGCCCCCCCCATCCCGAAAGCCCGGACTCCGGGAAGCTGTCTTTGTAATTCCAGAAACAGGTTCGCGGCGTGTTGATCGCCCGAAGCTTCTCCTGCGACCAGCATTACGATCGGATGATCGCGGTTCATGCGGAATGAGTTCCTGTACCCGAGCGATCCGGTCCGCGATAACCGTTAACTGCGTAATGTCCAGTCACCGGGCGTGTTCGATACTCAATTCAATAGCTTGGAAATCTCGATTGCTGTGGCCAGGGCGCGCCGGCCGGCCTCCCCGGTAACCAAGGGCTCCCGGTTAACACGGATGCAACCCAGAAAGTGCCGGATTTCCTCGAGAAGCGCATCGCTGCTTGCAAATTCGGTTTTTTCGGTCACGATTTCAGGAATACCGGGATACATTTCCTTGTCTCCGGTTTTGTGAACCACCAGAACGCGGTTCTGAAAATCGACCGAAACATACGAATGCGGCCGGAACATCCGCATCTTCCGTTCGACTTTCATACTGACCCGGCTCGCGGTGACGTTGGCGACGCACCCGCTTTTGAACACGATCCGGGCATTCGCAATGTCGATCCCGTCGGTCAGCACGGCGGTCCCGCTCGCATCGATTCGATCGACCCCGGAATCGACAATATCCAGAATGATATCAATATCATGAATCATTAAATCGAGCACGACGCTGACATCGTTCGCGCGCGGATTAAACGGGGACAGCCGATGAGATTCAATAAACAAAGGCTTGTCACGGGTAAAATCAAGCTGCAACAGCGCCGCGTTGAAGCGTTCGAGATGTCCGACCTGTAAAACCAGATTTCTCTCCCGCGCAATGGCAATCAGTGCGTCCGCTTCTTCGACCGTGACCGTGATCGGTTTCTCGATCAGTACGTGGACGCCTGCGCTCAGGAAATCCCTGGCCAGCGTGTAGTGGAGGCTGGTCGGCACGACGATGCTGACCGCATCGACCATGCCGATCAGGTCCCGGTAGTCGCGCCAGGCGCGGGTATTGTTGCGCAGGGCGACCTCGCGGGCGGCGGTTTCATTGATATCCACGACAGCCACCAGATCCGAATCAGGCAGCTGCGCATACTTCTCCGCATGGAATTTACCCAGGTAGCCGGTCCCGATCACAGCGGTTTTAATTTTTTGCATGGTCGCGGCTGGTTATCCGGAAACGCTTAGAAACGAGCTAATTCCACGTTTTGATGCGCGCGACAGCCACTCTCTGAGATAAGCCAATTCAGGGCTGTCTTCCAATCCGTCGAGCGTCTCGCGGTTTTTCAGCCGGCGAAATGCCCGGAACAGTAATGCATAGCGATCGCTGGTGATTCCTGCGCGTTTGAGCCCCACGGTATTCAAACGGTAATGGCGGGCCGGACTGTCACCGGCCATGGTATAAGGAATCACATCCTGGAGGACCCCGACCGTACCGGAAATCATCACCAGAGCGCCAATCCGGCAGAATTGATGGACCTTGGCCCCTCCGCCGAGAAATGCCTGATCTCCGATTTCGACAAAACCACCGATCGCGACGTCACTTGCAAAGACCACCCGATCTCCGATCACGCAGTCATGGGCGACATGGCTGTTGTTCATAAAATAGCAATTCGAGCCGATCCGGGTCGGGGCGCCGGGTGTGGTTGCTCTGTTCACGGTAACCCCTTCCCTGAAAACGTTGTGATTACCAATATTTACTTCGGTCCGTAGATCCGGATTGAACCCGGTATCCTGCGGAAGGCCCCCGATCACCGCGTTGGGAAGCACCTGGTTCCCGGTCCCCATCACTACGAAAGGGCGGATTACGGTATGCGCGTCGACGTGACAATCGTCGCCGATTTGTACATGGTCTTCGATCACCGCATAGGGCCCGATCTTCACATTCGCGCCCAGGGACGCGGATGGCGCGATGATGGCGGTAGGATGGATCAGTGCGGCCATGACTTATCCTCGCGGATGAAACTTTTCATGAAGTTCCTTCAATCGCTCCTGGGCAATATGCGTATAAATCTGAGTGGTGGACAGATCACTGTGTCCCAGAAGCAGCTGCACCACCCTGAGATCCGCTCCGTGATTGAGCAGATGGGTCGCAAATGCATGCCTCAGCGTATGCGGTGAAAGTTCCTTCCGAATCCCCGCGACCCGTGCGTAAAATTTTATCCGGTGCCAGAACGCCTGGCGCGTCATCGCCGAAGCCCGGTTGGTCACAAACAGATCATCGGTGACGCGTTCGCAGAGAATGGCCGGGCGTATTTTCTCGATATAATCAAGCAGCCAGGATAGGGCTTCCTCGCCGATCGGGACCAAGCGGTCCTTGTTGCCTTTCCCGACCACCCGGACGACTCCCTGGCGAAAATTCAATTGACCCACGCTCAGCGTAACCAGTTCCGAAACCCTCAATCCGGTCGCGTACAGCAGTTCCAGCATGGCTCGATCGCGGTATCCCACGGCCGTTGAAGTATCCGGCGCGGTCAGCAATTTTTCGACGTCGTCCTCACTCAACGATACCGGCAATAATCGTCCGATATGCGGTGAATCGATGTTGGCGCACGGATTCACCGTCACCAGGCCCTTTTCGAAGAGATGCCCGAAAAATCGGCGCAAACTGGACAAAAGCCGAGCCCCCGAGCGGGCGCTGCAACCTTCCCGGAATTTATGCGCGAGGTAGTTGGAGATATCGTCGTTCCCGGCGCACAAAAGAGATTTCGGGGCAAGCCATCTCGAAAAAAGAACCAGATCGGATGCGTACGCTTTCAGCGTGCTCTCGCTCAAACCGTTTTCGAGCCATAGCGAGTCCTGAAACGATTCGATAAGCGTTATTGAACGGTTGGTTTCGTTGCCGCCGGCCACACCAGGAACACCAATTAAGGGGTCCAATTCCGATTGAATCGGCCGGTCACCAAATTTTCACAACGAGAAGCGGCGCCCGCAATGCTTGACAGCCCGAATCGCGTGAGCAAAACCGGCCGTTTTTCCGGATCCAGGATCAAACCGGACGATTCTTTGAAATGACCGCCCCGGTGATTCCAAAACCTAATCGATTTTTTCCTTAATCCGGGCCGCCTTACCGGTACGGTCGCGAAGATAATAGAGCTTTGCGCGCCTGACCGCGCCACGGCGTTTTACGTTGATTTCATGAACCAACGGACTGTAGGTCTGAAATACCCGCTCCACCCCTTCCCCGTGAGATATCTTCCGAACCGTAAACGAGGAATTCAATCCGCGGTTGCGCTTGGCAATCACGATACCCTCAAAGCCCTGCACGCGCTCGCGATCACCTTCTTTTACCTTGATCTGAACCACCACGGTGTCGCCGGGTTCGAACGCGGGAATATCCTTTTGCATCTGCTCCTTCTCCAAGTCCTGAATGATATCGGTCATTGTTTGTTCCTCATACCAGTATTTTCTTCATTAACAAATTCGTCGAGCAAGGCCTTATACTCATCGCTCAGTTCCAGATTGTCCAATAAGTCCGGGCGCCGCAGCATCGTCCTGCCGAGGGACTGCTTCAACCGCCAGCGTTTAATCGCCGCATGATCGCCACATTGCAGTACCCTTGGAACTGCCCGACCGTCGATTAGATCGGGCCGGGTGTATTGCGGGTAATCGAGCAAGCCATGCATAAATGAATCTTGCTGGCTCGATTCGCTTGCCCCCAGCACATTCGGCAGCAATCGGCTAACCCCGTCAATAACGACCAATGCGGCAAGCTCCCCACCGCTGATGACATAATCGCCGAGCGACCACTCTTCATCAACGTCGCGTTCCAGTAGGCGCTGGTCCACTCCTTCGTAGCGGCCGGCAATCATAATCATCCGTTCTTGCGTCGAAAAGCGGATCAAATCCGCTTGTCTCAGAGGCTTGCCCTGGGGGCTTAAATACGCCACCGCAACCGGACCGGGATCGGCCGCCCTGGCTGCCTGGATCGCATCATGTAAAGGCTGAAACATCATGACCATACCCGGACCGCCGCCGTAAGGCCGGTCATCCACGGTGCATCGCCTGTCCGGTGCGTAATCTCTAGGATTCCAGAGGCCCAATCGAACAATACCGTTCTCGATCGCTCTCCCGGTTACGCCAAAGCGCGACGCTTGGAAGATCATCCCGGGAAACAGCGTGATTACGTCGAAACGCATCCGCGTCAGAAATCAGGATCCCAGGCAACGACCATGCATTTTTGTTCGAGATCGACCGAGCGTACAATCCGGTCGAGTACGAACGGAATGAGTCGTTCGCGGTCCCCCCGTACTACTAAAACATCGTGGGCGCCGGTTTCCATCATGTCGTCGACCACGCCGAGACCAATACCGTCCACCGTAACAACATTCAATCCGACCAGGTCCGTCCAATAAAATTTATTTTCCTGCAGTTCGGGCAGGTCAACGCGGTTGACGAATATCTCCCGGCCGATCAACCGAGCCGCCTCGTCCCTCGTGTCGATTCCCGCGAGCTTGGCAACAATTGCTTTTCCATGTCGTCCGCCAGCTTCAATGAAAAATCGTTCCACTTGATTTTTGCCGCCCAGAAGCCACGAATCGAAATCCAGTATGTTATCCCAGGGATCGGTATCGGAATAAATCTTGATCCATCCCTGTATACCAAAAACTCCGGACACGAATCCGAGCTTTATTCTTGGACAGGCGTTCACATAACCCGCCGTCCACGCGATTAATCGGCCGTTTTCTTCGATTGCTTGATCAGACTGGCCACCCGCTCGCTCAGTTGCGCGCCCTGCGATTTCCAGTATTCAATCCGTTCATCATTCAGGCGCAACCGATCTTCGCCCCCTCTCGCGATCGGGTTAAAAAATCCGACGCGTTCAATATATCGTCCGTCCCGGCGACTCCGGCTGTCGGCAACGACCAAGTGATAGAATGGCCGCTTTTTTGCGCCGCCGCGGGACAATCGGATAGTTACCATCAATACTCCTCTTCGATAAATTTCCAACCTACGAAAATTCGTTATTTTACGCAAAAAAATGACAAGATAAAAGCGCGATTCCTGAATCGGGCAGGGCAATCGGGCTTAAAAACGCTTGCAAATAGAAACAAGATGAGGTATTAGGCATATCTTTTTGATTCCTATGATAGCTACACCGACAGCCTCAATTATTCATCATTTTTCATCGATCCAGGATCCCAGAGTAGATCG
>JBGTCG010000180.1:0-18695 GCA_041748915.1 Methylococcales bacterium | reverse complement strand
CTTGCGGAATATTCCTCCGCCTCGTCCGAAAACCATCTGTTCAATCCCCTGAATACCTTTTCAAGAAACCCATCTTGATACTCAGAACCCGCCTCCCCTAATATTTAGTTCGGATCGTTACGAACTCACGGAAACAGGTTAGACAGCAGCGAATTGCGGCCGATTCTAAAGCACATCAAGCCCAAAATCCGTCATCATCCGGCTCAGCAAGATCAAGGGTAAGCCGACCAATGCGCTCGGATCGTTCCCTTCGATTTTTTCCAGAAGTGCGATCCCTAGACCCTCCGACTTAAGACTCGCGGCGCACTCATAGGGGTGTTCGCGTTGGAGGTAGCGAGTGATTTGGTCTTCACTCAATTTTCTGAAATAGACCCGGCAAACATCCGTTTCGGTTCTAGACTTTTCGGCGCCGGGACTAAGCAGGCATACGGATGTAAAAAATATCACGCGTTTTCCCGACGAATCGTTCAATTGCCGGTAGGCCTCCGTGAAATTGCCAGGTTTTCCGAGTCGGGTCCGGCCACGGACCGCTACCTGGTCAGAACCGATTATCCAGTGGTTTGGAAATTTGTTGGACAACGCTTCGGCCTTTGCTCTAGCAAGCCTGGCTGCAAGGTTTCCGGATGATTCATTGCTTCTGGGGGATTCATCCACATTCGGCGCCGCGACATCGAAGCCGTCAATCAGTCGTTTCAACAGATGTTTTCGATATGCCGAATGAGAAGCAAGAAGAATTCGGTCCGAAGCTCCCATTTCAATGGAGATATGCAAAATCTACAGAATGAAACCGACGATAATTTTTGCAGAATTCTTTCATTCTCGATACTATTCTCTGGTTATGCTCGATCGAAACAATGAAAATTTTGATCCTTATATGGCCGCAGAGCATGGTCGCCATTATAAGGGGACGATTCCTTTGTATCGATTGGACCGATTAGGCGATTCTATCATCGATGATCAGGGTGAAGTACGGTATACGCTGGCTTTTGCGAAGGAAGACAAGCTCTACACGGTCGGCGGTCGGGTTAATGCTGATCTGTTTCTTAAGTGTTCATCGTGTTTGGAAAAAATGGTTTTTACGGTCGATTCCGAGATCAAATTGGGCATTGTTTCGTCGCTTTTGGAAGCCGAACGCTTACCCGAGGTTTATGAGCCGTTACTGGTTGTTGATAAGCAGTTAAAAATCAAAGATATCATTGAGGAAGAATTATTGCTCGCAATGCCGATTATTCCGCGGCACCCGGAATGTTGGAGCAACCATTTTTTCGATCAGCGTCCAACGCCAAAACCCAACAACCCTTTTTCAATTCTAGCTGATTTAAAATCATCGGGAGATCATTAGTATGGCAGTACAGAAATCCAAAAAGAGCCGGTCGAGACGAGACATGCGCCGATCTCATGATGCGCTGACTGGCAAAGCGCTTTCGCAGGACTCGATGACCGGTGAAATGCACCTGCGCCACCACGTCGCGGCCGACGGCTATTATCGGGGCCGCAAAGTCGTTGCGGTAGCTCAAGACGACGAATAACCGGACCCCGGTGCGGGGAATCGGTCGCGAACTTCTATCAGCGCCCTATTTAACAAACCAAGTTCGATCGGAACGCCCCCTCCGCCCAAATTCAGAAATGAGTGCTAAATTGACAATCGCTCTGGATGCCATGGGCGGCGATTTTGGTCCGACCGTGACCGTCCCCGCGGCGGTCATGGCGTTGGAGGCAAGTCACGATCTGCGCCTGATTCTTGTCGGCGATGAAGCCGTTTTGAGCGAACCGACGCGATCGATTCCTGGCAATTTGAAGGAGCGGATTTCGGTCAAACACGCGTCCCAGCGCGTCGAAATGGATGATGAACCCTCCAAGGTCCTGCGTAACAAAAAGGACTCGTCGATGCGAGTCGCGATCAATCTGGTCCGGGACGGAATTGCCGGAGCCTGTGTGAGCGCCGGGAACACCGGCGCGCTAATGGCAACCGCGCGATTCGTGCTGAAAATGATTCCCGGAATCGATCGTCCGGCGATCATTGGGACCTTGCCCTCCATCCGCGGACATACTTATGTCCTGGACTTGGGCGCCAACGTTGATTGTACCGCGGAACATCTTTTTCAATACGCCGTAATGGCCAATGAACTGGTCAAAGCGGTGGAGGGTCTGGACCGGCCCAAGATTGGGCTGCTGAATATCGGCTCGGAAGAAATCAAGGGCAACGAACAGGTAAAGAAAGCGTCCAAATTGCTTAATGACGCGCATTTAAACTTCGTCGGATTTTCCGAGGGCAATGATGTATGCGCCGGAGACGTGGATATCGTTGTGACTGACGGATTTGTCGGCAACGTGGCGTTGAAGTCCGCCGAGGGCGTTGCGAAAATGATCAGCCACGAAATCAAGAAAGCGTTTTCCCGCAACCTTTGCACTAAATTGGCCGCGTTGATCGCGTTGCCGGTCTTAAAGGGCTTCAAGAACCATATCGACCCCAGGCGGTATAACGGGGCCAGCCTGTTAGGTTTGCGCGGTATCGTGATCAAGAGCCATGGTGGAGCGGACGCGGTCGCATTCGCCAATGCAATCATGACGGCGCGTCTGGAAGTTGAAAAGGCGGTGCTCGATAAAATCGGCGAACGGGTTGAAAAGGTATTTTCGGAAAGGAAAACCGCGTGAGGAAATATTCGCGGATCATAGGAACCGGGGGTTATCTGCCCGAAAAAGTGTTAACCAATCTTGATTTGTCGAAGATGGTCGATACTTCGGATAGCTGGATTTTTGAACGGACCGGTATTCGAAGCAGAAGAATCGCGGCGAACCACGAAACCGCTTCGAGCATGGCGGAAATCGCCGCCCGGGAAGCGCTGGACGCGGCAAACCTCGATGCCGATGATATCAATCTGATCATAGTGGCGACCAGCACGCCGGATCGGATTTTTCCGAGCACCGCCTGTTTTTTGCAGCAGCGCTTGGGTAATCAGAGCTGTGCGGCTTTCGATATTCAGGCGGCCTGTTCCGGATTTGTTTACGGGCTGAGTATTGCCGACCAGTTCATCAGAGCCGGCAGTTCCAACTATGTCCTGGTCGTCGGAAGCGAAATTAATTCGAGACTTTTGGACTGGTCTGACCGGACCACCTGCATCCTGTTTGGAGATGGAGCGGGCGCGGTTGTGCTTAAGGTTTCGAAAGAACCCGGAATTCTTTCCACCCATATTCATTCCGATGGAAAGTATCATGATCTGCTGTATGTTCCGAATCCGAATACCCGTCCCGGAGGAGATGAATCGCCGTACCTGGTTATGTCGGGTAACGATGTATTCAAGGTGGCGGTCAATACGCTTGGCCGAATCGTCGACGAAACTCTTGCGGCGAATGGAATGGAAAAGGGTGATATCGATTGGCTGGTGCCACACCAGGCCAATACCCGGATCATTGCGGCAACTGCCAGAAAACTCCAAATGTCGATGGATCATGTGATTGTGACCATCGAAAATCAGGGAAATACCTCATCTGCATCCGTTCCGCTTGCGCTCAACGAAGCGGTTCGAGACAACCGGATTCGTCCCGGACAGGTTGTTCTGATGGAAGCGTTCGGCGGCGGATTCGTATGGGGTTCGGCATTGATTCAATATTAATTTCCAATTATTCGCCACTGGGTATTGGATTATTCGGTTTTATTTGATAAAAATCCGGTGTCTGGTCAGGAACAAGATTCAAATAAATTGGGGAGTCAAGATTTCCACATGAAAAGCCACTACCTGGAATCGTTCCAAAGAACTCCGGATACATGGAAATTTTGGATTCGAATTTTTACGAACGGGCTTGTGGATCGCAATAAAGCGGAACTATACTTCTCACCGCCATAAATTGATGATTTTGGTCCCCTCACCCTAACCCTCTCCCGAAGGGCGAGGGGATTTTCGGAATCGCAATTTATGGCGATGTTGAGTATAAACCGATGCCGGCAAGAATGACGATCCACTGTTATGCAACGATATAATCATTTGGCATTCGTTTTTCCGGGGCAAGGCTCTCAATCAGTCGGCATGCTGGCGGAGTTGGCAGATTCATTTACGGAAGTTCAGCAGGTTTTTTCCCGGGCGTCCGAGATCTTGAGAACCGATCTTTGGAAGCTCGTAAAAGAAGGCCCGGATGATCTGTTGAACCGTACCGAAAACACCCAGCCCGTCATGCTGGCGGCCGGGGTGGCCGTCTGGGATATCTGGTGTAATCAGACCCCAATTCGTCCGGGTTGGATGGCCGGACACAGTCTTGGCGAATTTACGGCCCTGGTGTGCGCCAATTCCATTTCGTTCGAAGATGCGGTTCGCCTGGTACGGCAACGAGCGATCCTGATGCAGGAAGCCGTTCCGGAGGGGCAAGGCGCCATGGCAGCCGTGCTCGGTCTCGATGACCCTGCTCTCGTTCAAATCTGCCGGACCATTTCCGGCCCGGACGGTATTGTCGCCCCGGTTAATTTTAATGCGCCGAGCCAGGTGGTTATCGCGGGAAACGCAGAGGCAGTCGAGGCAGCGATTAAAGCCGCAACCGCGGCGGGCGCGAGGCGGGCGGTACTGCTTTCGGTGAGCGTTCCCTCCCATTGCAATCTAATGCAACCAGCGGCCGAAAAATTTTCCGAATTATTGGCGGGGACCCATTTTGAACCGCCCGAGGTTCCGGTAATTCATAATTTTGATGTAGCCTCCCATACCGCGTCCGGCGTAATCCAGAGTGTATTGGTCAAACAGATGTACGGTCCGGTACGTTGGGTGGATTCCATGAAATTTCTGTATAATCAGGGAGTCACGAAAATTGTCGAGTGCGGTCCTGGAAAAGTGCTGAGCGGATTGATCAAGCGAATTGTACGTGAGTGCGAGCCCTATCCGGTGTTTGATCCGGTTTCGCTGGATAAGGCGATGGAGAATTGCGAATGACCTCTCGGGTTGCCATGGTAACCGGGGCAAGCCGTGGTATTGGCCGTGCGATTGCGCTGGCGCTGGTTTCCGAAGGGCACATTTTGATCGGCACCGCTACCACCGAGCAGGGGGCAGATCAAATTTCGTCTACGATTTCGGCAGTCGGAGGGAACGGGGCCGGAATAAAACTCGATGTTTCCGATCCGGAATCTATCATTGAAACGGTAACCTCCGTTACCAATGAATTCGGCGCCCCCACCGTCCTCGTGAATAATGCCGGGATAACCGGCGATAACCTCCTGCTGAGGATGAAAGACGATGAGTGGGAGCGGATCATTGCAACCAATCTGACGTCTGTTTTCAGAATGAGCAAAGCTTGCCTTCGCGGGATGATGAAAGCCCGATTCGGGCGGATTATCAACATCACATCGGTTGTGGGCGTAACGGGCAACGCTGGGCAGGCAAACTATTCGGCGGCCAAAGCCGGAATTATCGGATTCAGCAAATCCCTGGCCCGCGAAGTAGGATCGCGTAACATCACCGTGAATTCGGTTGCTCCCGGCTTCATCGATACGGACATGACGCGCGCATTGCCCGAGCCACAAAGAACCGCATTGATCGATTCGATCCCGCTCGGGAGATTCGGAGATGCGGCAGAAGTTGCGCATGCAGTGACCTTCCTGGCATCCGATAAGGCCTCCTACATCAGCGGGGAGACGTTACACGTAAATGGTGGAATGTTTATGCCCTGAACCGGGTTTGTAGCGCAACGTAACGGCCGGTTATATTGGTTAAGATTATTTCTTATAAAGGCATTCGAACCGATCGCTTTTTATATGAGATAATTGTCAGCCACTGGTGCAGTGGAATGGCTCAAGGTAAAAATTTTTTGTATTTTTTTCGATTCAGAATACAATTCCTCCGCTAATTCACGGCCCAAGAAATTGTTTGAGGATTAATAATTATGAAAGATATTGCGGAACGGGTAAAAAAAATTGTAACTGAACAACTCGGGGTCAAAGAAGAATTGACTCCGGAATCGTCTTTCGTCGATGATCTCGGAGCGGATTCTTTGGATACTGTGGAACTGGTAATGGCCCTCGAGGAAGAGTTTGAGTGCGAAATTCCTGACGAGGAGGCGGAAAAAATCACCACGGTCCAGCAAGCGATCGATTACATCAAGAACCATTTGTAGATCAAACCATCAGTTGCAGGGGAGGCATTTACGTCGATTTTTCCGTATGTTGATTTAATATTCGTTTTATCCCTTAAGGTATCGTTTTGAGTAAGAGACGCATAGTCGTGACCGGCCTCGGGGCGGTTACACCCGTCGGACTGAGCGTGGAAGAAACCTGGCGGAACATAGTGGCCGGGAAAAGCGGGATCGCGCCATTGACCGGTTTCGATACCAGCGGTTTTTCAACCCGTTTCGGCGGCGAAATCAAGGGTCTCGACATCAGCAAATATATCAATCCCAAAGATTCCAAGCGCATGGACGGGTTTATCCATTACGGAATGGCTGCAGGAATTCAGGCGATCCGTGATTCAGGCATCGAGGTCGATGATCGCAACGCGGATCGGATCGGTGTCGCCATTGGCGCGGGAATCGGCGGAATTACCGGTATTGAATCCGGCCATAACGATTTTCTTACGGGCGGGGCCAGAAAAATCTCTCCTTTTTTCGTACCGGGAAATATCATCAATATGATCTCCGGCAATCTTTCAATCCAGTTTGGCTTGAAAGGCCCGAACTTTGCGATGGTCACGGCTTGTACCACGGGAACTCACAACATCGGAGACGCCGCGCGAATAATCGAGTATGGCGATGCCGATGTAATGATCGCCGGCGGAGCGGAAATGTCCACAACCTCGGTCACCGCGGTAGGCGGATTCGCTTCCGCGCGGGCCTTGTCGCGGCGTAATGATGCCCCGGAAAGCGCCAGCAGACCCTGGGACTCGGAACGGGACGGGTTTGTCTTGAGCGATGGCGCAGGCGTACTGGTTCTTGAGGAGCTTGAACACGCGAAAAAGCGCGGTGCTTACATTTACGGGGAATTGGTGGGTTATGGCATGAGCGCGGATGCTCATCATATGACGCAGCCCTCGGAAGGAGGGGAGGGAGCCGGCCGTTGCATGGTCAACGCGCTGCGGAATGCAGGACTGAATCCGGACGACGTCGATTATATCAACGCGCATGGAACCTCGACTCCGGCAGGTGATATCGCGGAAACCGTCGCCGTCAAATCGGTAATGGGAGACCATGCGTATCGGGTTGCGATCAGTTCGACCAAATCAATGATCGGACATATGTTAGGAGCCGCGGGCGGCATCGAAGCAGTATTCTCGGTGCTCTCATTACGGGATCAGGTCGCGCCGCCAACAATCAACCTTGAGAATCCGGATTCCGATTGTGACCTCGATTATGTTCCCAACACCGCACGGGAGATGCGAATTGACGTCGTATTATCCAACTCGTTCGGATTTGGCGGAACGAATGGATCATTGGCGTTCAGACGCTTTTGAAAAAGTGTGTCGCTACCTCGTGAAAGATTTTGGGACATCCAAGTCACCAAAATCGACTCGCCTACGCGACAACCATTGGGCCCCGGCCGCCCTGCGTCCGCGCCGCTTTGCCACACCATCGCAAGCTCGGCGCAGGCTACGCACCGCTCCCACAAATGGCTGGACGGCGTTTCGGAGGTAATTTTGGATCCCCTCTGGCGCTAGCGCACGACGGGTATCCAAAATTACCTCCGCCTACCGGGGACTACCAGCCCTCGCGTTCGCTCTCCATGGCTGGCAGCACCAGCAGTGCAAAAATCCATTCGAATAATTTACTCGACCTCACGGCCATGCAGCAGTATATCCGCTTCGGCCGCGACAATAGCTGGCATTTTGACGGGCACGTGTTGCCCAGCCATCCGTACCGCTTCGCGTTCAGCGACTGGGGTTTCGGCAATCGCGGCCATCCACAGAAAATGCGCTGGAATCTGACCGTGGCGTCCGATCAGCAAGGCAATGTCTGGGTGGAACGCACTGGCGCCGGTTCAGCGGCGGAGGCTTTCGGCTCCCGCTCCAACGATCGCCTGCTGTTCTGGGACGGCGTGGCGCTACATCACCACGACCAGGTGATTCGCGCCATGCGGGACGCGGGAGCGGGCGCAGCCGTCCGTGTCGACATCATAACGGGACGGTCAGCCGATGCAACTGGAAGGCGTGGCTCCGCCCGCACCTTCACCGGATTAAGGTTAGGGAGGTTCTGATTAAATCAGAACTTCCCGCAGTGCAGGGATGCGCTGCCAAAATCGGACGCTGTAAGCATGCGATTTTGCGAGGCAACCCTGCCAATCGCATTGGCAGGGTTGACGACCGCTGAGAAATCCAGGATGGATTTATTCAGCGTTTCCTAAGTAAACTCTGAACCACGGCCGCCGGTTACAAGACAAGGATCAGCGTCGTCGGTTTAATTGTGCACCGTGGGTAAGGTGCCAAGCAAATCGTGCCAGACAGCGTTTTCCTGTGGCTCCGAGGTTCCATAAAGCCGCATGATCGCCAGACCATCGCGGCCGTACAATTCGATCGAACTTTCCAACCGGCCGGATCCGGGTTGAGTCACCAGCCAAGTGGTGTCAATCTCCGACAATTTGAACGACGAACTCCAGTCATGGCCTGACAGGATCATGCTTTCACTCTCGAAGATGAACCCGGAAAGCCGCCCGCACCGGACCCGTCGCGTAACGCCATGACTGAATTCCAGGTTGCACGGCAATTGCGTTGCCACGAGAAGCCCGATGCGCTCATAGATTGCGGCGACAGGGACCTGGCTCGCCCAGGTATCGCCTACAATCCTTAAGCCCTGCAATTCGGAAATGCCATAGTGATTCGTCAGTTGAACGCGACTTTGACGATCGGCCATCGCGAGCCAGCAGGCGCGAAAATCGTTGACGTCGACTGCGCGAGCGGCTGTTGGTGGCTCGGCTCCGAGAAATGCGGGACTCAGCGCGCTGTTTGTCCCCGTTGCTTGAGCGGCTGTAGGAAGACACCCATCAGGGCGGTCCGTGGACGGAAATACCGGGTCCCGGTTGCTGGGTGTCTGAACCGCTTGCGGCGAACCCAGGTTGGGCGGGTGTGGCTCCCAATACCCAATCAGTCGCTGAACACTCGACCAGCGTAACCGTTCATACCGCCAGGCATCGAGCAATACTTGCGTGATCGAAAACTCCGTCCCTGGAACCTGGAATTCTTGCTCCCTTTCATCGCCGGTTTTCGTTTCCATCGTGTCAATGCATGAACGTAAATTGGTCTTAGAATCCCTGCCGGAAGTACGAAGGATAAAATTGGATTCGGATTAAATCTGCTATCCGGGGCTACGATAACACCTCCGCCTTACAATGATATTACAGACGTCACAGGCAAGTTAAAGGCCAGATTTTTTATTCTCGGAAAGAAGCCTGGAAGCGGTAGTCTTACACGCAGCGGCTTTGACCATTCGCGGGCAAAGAAATTCTCGTTGGGCGAAATGGCCCATTTAACGGCGCGTATTGGGCGAAATCACACAGATCCTTGAATTCGCCCAGTTGTGTTTTCAAGTTGCCACCGTCTGATTAACCTGCCAGAATATGGCCGATCCTTAACACGTATACCGAAATGTTGCGGCGGTCTAATCACCGGCCGTCAACTAGTAGATCGTTCCGTTAAAACGACTACAAATAAATTAAACATCAAGAGTTGTAGGCTGTGCCGACGAAGGAGGCGCATCGTGCGGTCGATGCGGTTCATGCCGGACTTCCCTGTCCGGCGCCCTGCGGGTGGCCGTGCCGTGCAAATCGTCAATTCTGCCGATTAGTCGTGCCTCAGCATATCCTGCGTGTTCTGGTCGAAATGAGTGTAAACCTTTTGTCGAAACGTTCTACTAGATAACGGATTTTCAAAAACGCGCCCGTAGCTCAGTTGGATAGAGTGTCGGTCTCCGAAGCCGAAGGTCGTGGGTTCGAATCCCGCCGGGCGCGCCATCTTGTTTTCACTCCTCGAAAAATCCGCTAAGAGTTTGAGAGACGGGGCCGTTTTTGCGGTTCGAATTCCTTCATTTCGATCTTGTGCGTCTCCAAATCCTGAATTCGGTTTTCTGAGTCCGCCTCGACTATGCGGTCGGGCAGTTGCTCCACTGTTTTGTCAAGTTTTGTGATTTCAGCCGTGATCGGGTGACTGCGCGATTTTTGTGTTTTGAGCCGATGGTTCCATAGAGCTTCGAACATCCTCCGGGCGAGCGTAAATAGCCCCTCCGTGGTTTTGAGTGCCCGCAGAAGCGTTTAAGAATCTCCTTCCAGCAACGCCTCCACCCGATCGACTTCTGATCGCTGGCGCAGCCTTTCGTCGGATACAGGTAGCAGTGATAGCATGCGGTGCGGCCTTGCGACCAGCACGGCCATTAAAGGCGTACCACAATGACCGCATGACGAATCCTCGCAGCGGAGAATCCTCGTTCAGGATCCACTTGCCAAAGGGATTAACGAAGTCTCGGGTAATACAAAATGACAATTATCTGTTAGACTTTCCGACTGGTTTTTTCTTTTATACATTATAAAGATACCCTCAAATACGATCAGAGAATAACATGGCAAGGGCTAAAACCGCCAATGAAGAACCTTTGGAAAAACAGCTTTGGAAAGCAGCCGATAAATTACGGAAAAACATCGATGCCGCCGAATACAAGCATGTCGTATTAGGCCTGATCTTCCTCAAATACATTTCCGATTCATTCGAAGAACATTTCGCCAGGCTGCAAGCGGGGCAGGGGGAAGATGCCGGAGCCGATCCCGAAGACAAGGACGAATACAAAGCCGAAAATGTTTTCTTTGTACCGCCAGAAGCGCGTTGGTCATTTTTACTCGCCAAAGCCAAGCAGCCGGATATTGGCAAATTCATTGATTCCGCGATGGATGCCATCGAAAAAGAAAACCCCTCGCTCAAAGGCGTTTTACCCAAAGTCTATGCCCGGCAAAACCTTGATCCCACCAATCTTGGCGGATTGATTGATTTGGTAGGCAATATCGCGCTTGGCGATGCCAAATCCCGTAGCGCCGATGTCTTGGGCCATGTCTTTGAATATTTCCTTGGGGAATTCGCCCTGGCCGAAGGCAAACAGGGCGGCCAGTTCTACACGCCGCGCAGTATCGTCGAATTATTGGTGGCGATGCTGGAGCCGTATAAAGGCCGGGTATTCGACCCATGCTGCGGATCGGGCGGGATGTTCGTGCAATCGGAAAAGTTCGTTCAGGAACACCAAGGCCGGATTAACGATATTTCCATTTATGGTCAGGAAAGCAACCAGACCACCTGGCGGCTGGCCAAAATGAACCTGGCCATTCGCGGCATTGATAGCTCGCAAGTCAAATGGAACAACGAAGGCTCATTTCTGAACGATGCCCATAAAGACCTGAAAGCCGATTTCATCATCGCCAATCCACCGTTTAATGACAGTGACTGGAGCGGCGAACTGCTCCGAAAAGATGGGCGCTGGCAATATGGCACGCCGCCGTCTGGCAATGCCAACTTTGCCTGGCTGCAACATTTTGTTTATCACTTGTCGCCAACCGGCAAAGCCGGGATCGTCCTGGCAAAAGGCGCACTGACGAGCAAAACCAGTGGCGAAGGCGACATCCGCAAATCCCTGATTGAAAAAGGCAACCTGATTGATTGCATCGTGAATCTGCCGGCCAAGCTGTTCTTGAATACCCAGATACCGGCGGCCTTATGGTTTATGAACCGTGAGCGTAATAACGGCCATCCGCGCAAATCTGAAATCCTGTTTATCGATGCTCGTAATAGGGGCCATTTGATTAACCGCCGCACCCGTGAACTCTCGCATGAGGACATCCGGAAAATCGCCGACACCTATCATGCTTGGCGCACGGGCGAAGGCGGGTATGAAGACATCAAGGGGTTTTGCGCTTCTACACTTATCGAGCGTGTCAAAGAACTGGATTATGTGCTGACACCTGGGCGTTATGTCGGCCTGCCTGATGAAGAAGATGATTTCGATTTCAAGGAAAGGTTTATCGCCCTGAAAGCCGAATTTGAAGCGCAGTTGCTGGAAGAAGAGCAGTTGAATCAACGGATCAAAGAAAATCTTGCCAAAATTGTCGTACCGAAAAGCGAAAGTGGAAAATGAAATAAAAATATCGTTATTTCACTTTAATCAAAAGGGATGAAATAATGACAATCCTGTTTACTTTAAGGTCAACAAGCCATGACGATAACGTTGGAAAGCTACCGTGCAGGCGAATACCGAAAAAGCTATCAATACAGCTACTTTTTGCCCGACTTGATTAACGATCGTTGGCAATGGACCTCGACCGAAATCAACCATCTGTTGGAAAAAGCCGCGGTCAAGTTGGGCGAGCTTAATTCCTTTGCCCGCTTGGTGCCCAATATGGACTTGTTCATCCAGTTGCACGTCACCAAAGAAGCCGTCCTTTCCAGTCGAATTGAAGGCACCCAAACCAACATCGACGAAGCTTTGCTGCCGGAAACGGAAATTATTCCGGGGCGCAGAAACGATTGGAAAGAAGTCAATAACTATATCGCTGCTTTAAACGAAGCCATTGCGGTATTGAAACAACTCCCGATCTCCTCAAGATTGTTGAAGCAGACCCACAAAACTCTGCTCAATAGCGTTCGCGGCGAGCATAAAATGCCGGGAGAATTCCGCACCAGCCAAAACTGGATAGGGGGTGCGAGTGTGGCGGACGCCACGTTTATTCCTCCGCACCAAGACCATGTGCCGGATTTGATGTCGGATTTGGAAAAATTTCTTCATAACGAAGACAACCCCTTGCCGGATTTGGTGCGCGTCGCCATTGCCCATTACCAGTTTGAAACCATCCATCCATTTCTGGATGGAAATGGGCGCATCGGCCGTTTGCTGATCACCTTGTACCTGGTCAGCGCCGGCGTGCTCGAGCAGCCGTTGCTTTATCTCTCGGTTTTTTTGAAAAAAACAAACAACTCTATTACGACAACCTGACGTTGGTGCGAAAAAAAAACGACATGCGGCAATGGCTTAAATATTTTATGGTCGGCATTGAACAAACCGCCGCCGATGCCGTCGCCACGCTAGTTAAAATACTCGAACTCAAAACCCATATCGAACAAAACCTGCAACCGCAATTCGGTAGGCGCAGCGTCAACGCGCACCGGTTATTGCAGCATTTATTCCAACATCCGGTCATCAGTGTCGAACAAGCGGCGGCGGTATGCGGCACCCACTATGGCCCGGCCAATGAGTTGGTCGCGCAAATGCGCCGGTATGGCATACTCAAGGAAATGACCGGCCAAAGCCGCAACCGGCTGTTTTTATTTGAACCCTATTTGCGGGTATTTGATGATGCGGTCTAAAGCATCTGCGGTGCGCTTGCTGGAAGAAGCGGAGTTCAATCAAGCCATTGCTGAGAATTTGGCGAGGGTGTGGATATGAGTGAGTGGCAGGAAGTTCAGCTTGGCTCCATCTGTGATATTTATGATGGGCCGCATGCTACTCCACCTAAACAGGACAAAGGTTTTGTTTTCTCAGGTATATCGAGTCTAGGTTCTGATGGAAGGATAGATTCCGCCCATTTCGAGTATATCTCTGAGAATTACTTTAAAAAGTGGACAAAGCGCATCGAGCCTAAATATGAAGATATTGTATTTTCATATGAAACTAAGCTTGGTGTGGCAGCTATTATTCCAAAGGGTTTCAAATGCTGCCTTGGGCGACGAATGGGTTTATTGCGACCTAAACTGGGCATATATCCCAGATTCCTTTTGTACGCATATCTTGCCCCAGAATTTCAAAAGACAATTCACGAGCGCACATTTCATGGTAGTACCGTAGACAGAATACCCTTAAAAGAAATGTCTAGTTTCCCGGTAACACTCCCTCCCATTACTGAACAAAAGGCCATCGCCGCCGTTCTGTCCAGTCTTGACGATAAAATCGACCTGCTGCACCGCCAGAATAAAACCCTCGAAGCCATGGCCGAAACGCTGTTCCGGCAGTGGTTTACTGTAGAAGCACATGAGGATTGGGACGAAGGAATTTTAGACGATGTAATTTCAGTAAAAGGTGGAACAACACCAAGCACAAAAGAGCCTGAATATTGGGATGGAGAAATTCATTGGACGTCTCCAAGAGATTTGTCAAATCACGAAACGGTTTATCTTTTTGACACCGAAAGGAAAATAACAGCAAAAGGGCTTGAAAAAATTGGTTCTGGCTTAATGCTAAACGGTACTGTTTTACTTTCTTCTCGTGCACCAATTGGCTATTTGGCCATCACTGATATACCTGTTGCCATCAACCAGGGTTACATTGCTATAGTCTGCAATAAAATGGTTTCAAACTACTTCATGTACCTTTGGTGCAAATTAAATATGGAAGACATTAAAAATGCCGGTAATGGGTCCACTTTTGAAGAAATATCAAAATCAAATTTCAAAACTTTAGCTCTACCAATACCGCCTAAACAAAGGCTGGAAGAATTTGATGAGTCTATATCACCGGCTTTTAGAAAAATTCGTTCAAACCAAAAACAAATCTACATACTTGAAAAACTTCGCGATACCCTGTTGCCCAAGCTAATGAGCGGCGAAGCTCGAGTAATGGTATGAATAAACGAAACAGACGTCTAGGATCAGTTAAAAATGAACTCATCAAAAAATCGAGGGAAGCTGCTCTTGCTGCTGTTCAAATTTTCAATAATCCTAATATAAGTTTCAAATCAGAGTCCTATGTACTTCTGATGGTCATAGCTTGGACTTACCTTTTACATTCTTATTTCAAAAGTAAAAAAATTGAATATCGCTATTACCAGAAAAAAGGGAAAAGACGCAAATTTGATAAAACAAAGCATGGAGCATACAAACATTGGGAGCTTGAACGTTGTTTGCGGGACGATCAATCTCCAATTGATAAGGATACGGCGAACAATCTTCATTTCTTGATCGGATTACGTCATGAGATCGAGCATCAAATGACAACTCGGATTGACGACATACTGAGCGCACGGTTTCAGGCTTGTTGCCTAAATTACAATGAATACATCAAAAAACTGTTTAGTGATAACCTAGGCATTGAAAAGCACCTTTCGTTTAGTCTACAGTTTTCAACAATATCAACAGAACAGAAATCGTTACTTGAAGAACATAGAAATTTACCTACGAATATCCAAGGTTTCATTCTGGATTTTGACACCAATCTATCCGACGAAGAGTTTTCGAGTCCCCGCTTCGCTTATCGTATATTGTTCGTTCCCAAAACGGCGAATCGAAAAGGGCAGGCTGATCGTGTGATCGAATTTGTAAAAAGTGACTCTCCTTTGGCTGAGTCAATCAATAAGGAGTATGCCATAATTAAGGAAACCGAAAAAATAAAGTATCTGCCAAAACAAATTGTTGATCTAATGAATGCCGAAGGTTACTCAAAGTTTTCCATTCGTAACCATACACGGCTATGGCAATCATCAGATGGAAAGAATCCTACCAATGGCTTTGGAACTTTGGTGGCTGGTAAAGTATGGCACTGGTATGAACGATGGATCGAAGAAGTAAGAAAACACTGTGAAAAGAACCGAGAACTATATCAGTAGTAGGATATAACATTGAGCAACTCACCAAATCCACAATTGAAGATTTTGCGCATCTACCGCTCAATGAAATTCAATTAGTGCCATGACCGAACTGAAAAACCAGATTGCTATTTATCAAACCGCTGATGGCAGAATTCAGATTGATGTTTGTATTGATCAGGACACCGTTTGGCTACGCCAAGAGCGAATGAGTGAGTTATTTGGGCGTGAGCGGTCGGTCATCAGCAAGCACATACGCAATGTGTTTATCGAAGGTGAATTGGATGAAAAAAGCAATGTGCAAAATTTGCACATTGCAGGCTCCGACAAGCCGGTTAAGTTTTACAACCTGGACGTGATTATATCGGTTGGCTATCGGGTAAAATCGCAACGCGGCACCCAATTCCGCATCTGGGCCAATAACATCCTCAAGCAATACCTGCTACAAGGCTACGCGCTGAATGATCAGAAACTCCGTCAACAGCAGGAAAAACTGTCCGAATTAAAACAAGCGATGGCTTTGTCTTCCCGCCTGGTGCAGAACAAAAACGTATCGCCCGGCGAGTCACAGGGCATTTTGGCGATTCTGGAAAAATACAGCCATGCGTTGACGGTGCTGGATGATTACGACCATCGACGTTTGAGAATTGAAAGTACGCAAAAAGCCGAACGACCCCGGATTACGTACTTGGAAGCCATCGCTCAAATCCAGCTTTGGCGTGAGCAGGAAAAACTGGGCAGCTTGTTCGGCAACGAAAAAGACGATTCCTTCAAGAGTTCGCTGGACACCATTTATCAAACCTTCGGCGGTGACGAATTGTATCCGAGTATCGAGGAAAAAGCCGCGAACTTGCTGTATTTCATCGTCAAGAATCACTCGTTCAGCGACGGCAACAAACGCATCGCGGCGGCGATTTTTGTCTGGTTCATGGAGCGTCATGATTATCTGTACAACGCAGCAGGCGAAAAACGCATCGCCGATAATGCCCTGGTGGCTTTTACCTTGCTCATTGCCGAAAGCAAACCGGAAGAAAAAGACACGATCGTCAAAGTCATTATCAATTTAATCAATGGTGAAAATGGATGACGAAACTCACCGAATCCGATATTCGCCGGCTCCCAAGATCCAGCTTTGGAACCAGCTAAAATTTATAGTCCAAAGGGATAAGCGGCGAGGTACGGGTATATTTTTATAAAACCGATCCTGATTAGGAAGATGCTTCAGCTATGGCTCAAATTACGTCGTTCCGGCATGGATCGCCGGAAACCAGAAGCCAGGGACGGACTGCAGGCATTACATCCATGTAGTCTGGATACCGGCAATCCGTGCCGGTATGACGTCGCTGCTGAAGCATCTTTATAATCAGGAAACCGATTAATTAAAGGCACAAGAATGCGCATCATTCGATGACCGTGTAGGGGAAAATCATGAGAACGACTCTTGTATTAGACGATGAATTATTAGCAAAAGCCCAAGCCTTAACCAACGTAAAAGAAAAATCCAGTTTGGTTAAAGAAGCCCTAAAAGAGCTGATAGAGCGCGAAAGCGCCAAACGCTTGGCCAGTTTAGGCGGCAGCGAACCGCAATTGACAAGGGTTCCACGCCGACAAACCACCCCTTAAAATGCATAATGGTTTTAGTCGATACCTCGGTATGGGTTGGCCACCTCCGCGGTAAAGACGCTTTGTTAGTCGGTTTGTTGGAATCCAATCGTGTCCTAAGCCATCCTTTTGTGCGCGGTGAATTGGCATTAGGCAATCTCAAACAACGCCAGATCATTTTGAGTGCGTTGGACAATCTGCCTCAAGCCCCGGTTGCTTTCTCTAATGAAGTGAACTTTTTTATTGAAACCCATGCCTTGTATGGATTAGGCATGGGTCTGATCGATGCGCATTTGTTGGCTGCTACCCAGATGGCAATCAATGCCAAGCTCTGGGCACGCGATAAACGTTTGTTGGCCGTTGCCTCACGGCTTAATCTGGCCATGTTGTCGGAATAACAATGTCGTGCCTCACTGAATCCGCGATAGAAGCCTTCGCGATCAAGCTGCTCGAACAGCTTGGCTACGACAGCGTTTATGCCCCTGATATCGCTCCTGATGGTCAGAATCCGGAACGCAGTCGATATGACGAAGTGATCCTGAAAGACCGCCTCGGGTCCGCCATTCAACGTATTAACCGTAATATTTCACCCTCGGTGTTGCAAGAAGCTCTCAAGGAAGTTGAGCGCATCCATTCGCCAGATACTCTGGCAAATAATGAAGCTTTCCATCGCCTGCTCACAGAAGGCGTTAGATTCAGTTATCAAAAGGACGGGCAGGATCGCGGCGATCTGGTCTGGCTCATTGATTTTGCCCATCCGGAAAATAATGAATTCATGGTGGCCAATCAGTTTACGGTCATTGAAAACAATCAGAACAAACGCCCTGATATTGTATTGTTCATCAATGGCCTGCCGTTGGTCATCATGGAGCTAAAAAACGCCGCCGATAAGAACGCCACGATCAAATCAGCCTATCGACAATTAGAAACTTACAAACAGATCATTCGCGGCCTCTTTACCTATAGTGCCATTCTGGTCATTTCCGATGGACTCGAAGCCAAAGCGGGTTCATTGTCCGCGGGTTTCAGTCGTTTCATGACATGGAAAACCGCCGATGGCAAAGCCGAAGCCTCGCATTTGATCAGCCAGCTCGAAACCTTGATTATCGGGATGTTGAACAAGCCCACTTTACTGGACTTGATCCGGCATTTCGTGGTGTTCGAGAAATCCAAAAAAGAAGACCCGCAAACCGGCATTATCAGCATCAGCACGGTTAAAAAAACTGGCCGCTTATCATCAGTATTACGCCGTGAATGCCGCCGTCGGTTCGACATTGCGCGCCGCGGACATGGGCAATAAACTTGAAGTTGCGGAAAATCCGGTCAGTTACGGTTTGCCGGGCGTGGAAAAGCAAGCCAGGGGCGATAAAAAAGCCGGGGTTGTCTGGCATACGCAAGGTTCCGGCAAGTCGCTGTCGATGGTGTTTTATACCGGAAAGATTGTGCTGGCTCTAGGAGCCTGTCGGATAGGCCAGTTGATCTGAGTGTCATCCGGGACGACCCATTTTTCCACATGATCCCGAATCGATTATGTGCGCGGATCAATTAACCTGGTCAGGCTGATTCGACGGGTTGATCTCGGTAATTTTCG
>JBGTCG010000179.1:0-24435 GCA_041748915.1 Methylococcales bacterium | reverse complement strand
TGAAGCATAACGTTAAACAATAAGGCAACTCGCTAAAATAATGCTTTTTAACATTTTCCTTCAATCATTTCCAGGTCTTTTTAAATCCATAAACCGGGATCGTGAAACAGCCTCAAAATTGATGAATTTCGACAGCCTAGGTCGATGCTCACCAATTGGATACGGCGGCCACTGGCGGAGTTCACGAGGAGTATGGGCGATGTAGCGTCGACTTTTTTTGACAGAGTGAACACGCTAAACTCTGCTTTACCTGCGCCACCACCTCCGCCACCTGCCCCTTGAGATAGAGTATATTGGACGCCAGCGGAGAAGATAGGGACAGGCTGTTGCGTGACTCCGGAGATCACCAGAGTGCCGATTTTCTGTAAATCTTCAGCGATTACGTTACTGGCTGGCGCAACAGCCAGGAGCGTTCCGAAGGTGAGCGCCAGAATCCGAAGCGGTGATCGTATTCCACGCTCATACAACCTCGACGCGGCCATCGTAATACCTTTTTCCGGCGGGCTGTTCAATAAAGCGCACCTGTTGAGTTTCTTATTCATATCGTTCTCTCCGTATCATTGCCAGGTTCGACTTCGCTTCGCGGCGCCCTCGATCTGAGCGCTTTATGGCTCAGGCCCCGAATGTAAAACATCGTCGTTTTCTCCGTATTATAAAATATCCTCGTTGGCCTGAGCCATAAAGTTCGGCTCGAAGCGGCGGCGAACGCAGAATTAACCGACGCTTGACCGAGTGGTTCGGCGACGCGCCCATGACTATTGGGGCAGCGCACGTGTGTGCACAAGTTTTCAACTATCCAAGTGTTCGAGTTGACCCCGATGTTGATGTCCTCGGCGACTATCCGGCCCGCCGGTGCAGATCGCGGCACGGTGCATTTGAGTACGGGGAGCCGGAAATAAATCCGTTTTTTAATGTTGGAATGGATCGCGATCATGACCGCCACGTCGCCTATTTCGACCAGTTTGCGCCGCACCTCCGCTTCCGGCCCGCCCGCGCTCGAGGCTTGCGAGGACATCACGAAACCCGCGCGACCTCCCCGAATCAGGTAGCTGTAAAAATAAGAAATCCACAGATAATTGCCGTTGGATACGGCTCTCTTTTTATTGATCCCGGGCAGACCGAATGGCAGGCGCGGATCGTTCTTGATTTTCTCGGCCCACGTCATCGACATTGAACGGCGGATTGGCCATCACGAAACCTGCCTTACCGCGCATATCGTGATGGTCTTCGTAATAGGTGATTCCTTGATGAATTTTCCCTTCCAGGCCATGCACCGCGAGATTCATTTTGGCCAGCAGGACAGGATGGTGGTCAGATTCTTCTCCTGTCCGTAAAAAAGTCGCGACATCCTGCAGATTTTTGTGCAGATTTTCTATGGAATGCGCACTTTGCACGAACATCCCGCCGGAACCGCAGGCAGAATCGATCATCTGCACCAGAGAAACCGGCTTAAAGAATTCACCGCCGTCATGCGCTTTCTGGTCCGCGAATTTGGTCAGGAAATATTCATTGATGCGCCCGAAGATATCGCCGGTCGCCTTCTTGAGTGCCGGGTCATTGAAGGTCCGAAGCAGGCTGCCGAGCACCTCGTTGTCGAGTTCCAGATATTCACTTTTCGGCAGGATACCCGTCAAGGTATCGTAGTCGGCCTCGATCGTTTCCATGGCGTCGATTATGACCTGGGCGCGATCGTCGCCGTCCTTGAGCTGGACCAGAGTGTCGAACTGCGCTTTGACTTTAAGAAAGATCGCGCTCTTGCTGGAAAAATCTTCTTTGGTTAAAGGGCGTATTTGACCACCGCGGCTCGGGAGCGAGGCTTCGATGTCGGGTTTAACCGCGAGAAACCGGCTATAGGCGTGGCGCAGAAGGATCAGCCCCCTGACCGGCAGGAAATATTCGTTACTCGGTAATTGCTGTTCGCGCGCAGATTATCCGCGCTGCTCCATAAGCGTCTTTCAAGCGCTCGATAGTGTCCAATAGGTACCTTTTTATAAGTCGCCTGCGTGCACAAGCGTAAGGTATTCGTTATCGATGTCAACAATTTTTACGTTCTTATAAAAGTCCGCCGATTTTGATTGTCAATTAATCGATAAGATCTTGTATTTTTTTGGCCTGGATTAACTTGGCACGAACATCGCTTATTTGGTTCTGTTCCGGTATATCCCATGTATTTCGGATAGTTTTCGGTGAGATGAATTTTCCATGAATGCAAAACATGGAGTCATCCAGTGAAATCCGTGTTCATAAGCTTTTTTTTAATGGGAAATGTAATGGCCGATTGCTGCTTCCATGCAAGGTTTTGGCACGATTACGGTCAATGCCCTGCTCGTGGAAGTCGCGTCTTGGCAAATTAGCGGCCGATCTGGTGGTGCCGTCGCCCCGTTCCGATAGTGCGGCAGGTGAGCTGAAAACCATCGTTTAGGAGCGACGGAAGCTATCTGACTATGGATAGGTCGGTTTCTGGAATGGCGCAATGCCCTTGAGGATGGATGAAACCGTGGACTGACGGTTTGCGGTTCCGTCCAAGGAAACGACCCAGGGACGGGTGTTTCTAGACATTGATCCACGACACGCGCGAGCTGCACGGCCCTATTCCTTGTCGTCGCGGGCTAATGCGCAATATCCTATACACATCCAATTCAAGGGCGGTATAAATGCCACAGCCATACGATACCAAGGCACCAAAAAAGCCAACCAACCTCAGCATAAACAGCGACCTGCTTTCGAAAGCACGCGACCTGAACATCAATCTCTCGGCCACGCTGGAGCAAGCGCTAACCGAAGTGCTGATCCGCCGCGAAACGGAACGGTGGCTCGATCAGAACAGCCGGGCCATCCGCCACTACAACGAATTTGTCGATGGAAATGGCGTGTTTAGTGATGGATTCAGGAGCTTTTGATGGCTCAATTCATCGCTTATCGGAACAAAAACCCGGACACGAATAAACTATACCCTTTTGTTGTCGACATTCAGTCGAACCTGCTGGATGATTTGCGCACGACCGTCGTAATACCGGTCTCTCCGCTATCGGCAGTCAGTGAAATGCCGATTTCGAGACTTTGCCCGATCGTGGCGATCGAAAATGAAAAATATGTGGCGTTTACTCAACAGGTCGCCGGGATCGATCGGAAAATCCTGGGGCCGCAAGTTGCGAATCTTTCCGGGTATCGCTCCGACTTCATTGCCGCGATCGAAGTCGTGATTTCCGGCCCATAGCCTTTAGGCAACCATGGCGCGCAACCCGCCGCACGTGAGTATAAACAAGATCATTCGGAAAAACCCCAGGACGCCACAGTACAGCGCTACGCTCACGAGCAGTTGAACCCAGTTGTACCAGCGCCAGATCGAAGAATCCATCGACGTCTCCGGCCACGAACCACCGCATGCCTGCCCCCGGGTCTTGTTGGTTATACGGAAACCGGCAACCCCGGACCGCGGGCCTGCAAATCCCAGCGTCAGTGCAACACTTCCAGCTCACGTTCCACGACCGACGCGGGCAACGGGACGTAACCGTCCTTCACGACGGTAACCTGCCCGGCCTGGGATAGAACCAGTTTGAGAAATTCGTGTTCCAGGGGCGGTAATGGTTTGTTTGGATGCTTGTTGACATAGACATATAAGAATCGGGCCAGGGGATATTTGCCGCTCGTCGCGTTTTCCGTCGTGGCTTCGATCGGATCATCCCCCTCTTCGTTAGCCAAAGGCACCGCTTTGACATTCGAGGTTCGATAACCGATGCCGGAATATCCGATCGCATTGGACGATGTGCCCACCGATTGAACGACCGACGCGGAACCCGGCTGTTCATTGACGTTAGCCTTGAAATCCCCCTCGCAAAGCGCTTTTTCCTTGAAATAGCCGTAGGTTCCCGACACAGAATTTCGCCCGAAGAACTGAATGGCGCTGTTCTCCAGGGTTCCCTGAACCCCGAGCTGCCCCCAGCGATTGATTTCTTGAGGAAATCCGCAGCGGCGGGTGGAAGAAAATACGGCATCGACCTGGGCAATCGTCATTCCTTTCACCGGATTGTCCTTGTTCACGAATACCGCGAGCGCATCGATCGCAACCCGGATCGCGGTCGGCTTGTAACCGAAACGGTCTTCGAAGGACTCGATTTCCTTATCCTTCATCTTGCGGCTCATCGGACCCAGATTCGATGTCCCTTCCGCCAACGCGGGAGGCGCCGTTGACGATCCCGCGGCCTGGATCTGGATATTAACATTCGGGTACTCCCTTTTGAAATCTTCCGCCCAAAGGGTCATCAAATTTGCGAGGGTATCCGAGCCCACGCTGGACAAATTTCCGGAAACCCCGCTTGATTTCTCGTAAACCGGAATCGCATGGTCGATTTCCGTCACCGCGAATACCGGCCCTGAAACCAACAGAACCATGAATGAACCCGCCAACCCCGTACTATCTATTCTTATCATGAAGGTCTCCATTATGTTATGAACGATCAATGGCCATCAATCCCGAAACTGAATCGATACCATTGCAGTTTTGCTTAGCGTAAATCCGGCGTACGACGCCATGGAGCCACTCAGATTTTGTTAAATCGTCGCCAGGTTTATTCGGCCCTGCCACGCACCCGTGCTGACGGTCGCAGTACGCACGGAAAGGTTACAGTTTTACGACATCATTCATCTGACTGCGGACCAGTCGCTCCGCCGGAAACAGAACACTGAAGCAACTGCCTTTCCCGACCTCGCTGGTGATTTTCAATTCGCCGCCATGCCGGTTCACCACATGCTTGACGATCGCAAGGCCCAAACCCGTCCCGCCTTCCTGGCGTGACCGATTCACGTCCACCCGGTAGAACCTTTCGGTCAACCTCGGGATATATTCCTCCGCGATGCCCTCTCCGCGATCGATCACATCCAGTCGCGTGTCTCCGTCCTGGTCAATCCAACGGAGCGTCACCGCACATTCCGGGGGCGAATATTTCAAAGCATTACTAATCAAATTAGAGACCGCACTCCGCAATTCGTTTTCGTTTCCGAGCACCGTGGCCGACGATTCGACTTGTAGTTGAATACGCTCCTGTTGAGGATGAATCGATGAAAATTCATTACCCAATCTGCCCAGCAAATCCGGCATATCGACATATTGATTCACGACTTCAGGGATTTTGGTTTCAAGCCGGGTCAGGAACATCAGGTCATCGACCAACGCCCGCATCCTGCCGGCCTGGTCAGCCATACTGTCAATGGAGCGGACAAACCGGTCGCGCGGCATGTCCGGAAACTCCTGAAGATTCTCGAGGTAACCGGTCAACACCGTCAAAGGAGTGCGCAATTCATGCGAGACATTTGCAACAAAATCACGGCGCATGCTTTCCATCTGTTTGATCCGGGTAATATCTTGCGCAAGCAGCAACCGTAAGCCCTTGCCGAATCGAACGATCCGAATTCCAATCACGGTATCGGGATGGCGCGGGGCCGGAATCGAGATTCCTTTTTCATAATCCATGACCGCGAGGTAACGCGTAAATTTCGGGTGGCGCACCAAATTGCCGATATGCTGCCCGACATCGGTATTTTTAAGCCCCAAAAGCATCCCCGCCGCGCTGTTGAACCAATAGATATCTTCATTGGGCCCGAGCACGACGGCCCCATCCGGCAGGGCAGCCGTCGCTTTTCGGAAACGGTTCAGGATTTTCCCGATGCGTTTTTTGCGCCGCTTGTCCTGGCGCTTCAACCGGGAAAGGTCGTAATAGATCTCCCGCCAGATTCCGTTACTCGGCGGACGGACGGCCCCCGCCCCGCGGCGAAGCCAGCTTTCCAAACGGTAAAGATTGATCAAATGCCTGGCGAGATAGGCGAGTAGACCCGCGGCGAGCGCGACATTCAGATCCTTAAGAAACCAGCCCAAGCAGAACGAACCGAACAGATACAGACAAAATCTGTAGATCTCGGACTGCCACGGGTTGGGCATTTATTCACCTTGCAGCGAAAACCGATAGCCGAATCCACGCACGGTTTGAACCAACTCTTCACGTTGAAAACGAGCCAGAATTTTCCGGAGGCGCCGGATATGGACATCGACCGTCCGTTCTTCGATATACGTGCTCCGCCCCCACACCTGGTCCAGCAACTGGCCTCTGCTGTAGACCTTGTCGGGATGCGTCATAAAAAACTCCATCAATCGATATTCCGTTGGGCTCAACGCAACTACTGTATCATCGATCTTCAATCGATGCTCATCCAGGCTCAGTACGATCCCTTGTTTTTCGATCCGCTCGGGATTTTCCGATGGACCGCTTCGCCGCAATACGGCCCGGATCCGCGCGACCAGTTCCCGCGGGGAAAAGGGTTTGCAGATATAATCGTCGGCGCCGACATCAAGGCCCCGCACCCTGTCCTCCTCCTCGCTGCGAGCGGATACCAGGATCACCGGAACAACGGAATAGATCTTATCCCGCTTTAATCGTCGGCACCATTCCACACCGCTGATCCCGGGCAGCATCCAATCAAGCAGAATAATATCCGGCGCGCCGTCTTTCAGACAACGGTCCGCCGTTTGGACATCGTCGACTCCGTGGACGATAAACCCGGCTTGCTCCAACAGCATGGCCAGCATATCGCGGATCGCGGTCTCATCTTCGACGAGCAGAATCTTGATATCCATTGGATCAATAAAACGAGACAGGTTCGGTATGGTTTTTCTTCGCGGAAGGCCGCTAGGGACCGAAGGAATTTCTGGGCGAAAAGCTTATCGGTCTAATGTTACAGTTCCGTGACAATTCCACGGCAACGCGGACCGGTCCGGTTCATCGACCGGCCGAAACGTCCACGCGCCGCTCAGGCCGCCTTGCGGAATACGATTTCCTCGGCCCCGACGTCCACGTGGATCGTGTCTCCGGGTCCGAATTTGCCGGACAGAATATCCTGCGCGAGCCGATTTTCCAATTGCTGCTGAATCGCGCGTTTCAACGGCCTTGCGCCATAGATCGGATCGAATCCGGCTTCGCCGAGTTTCTCCAGCGCCGCTTCGGTGACCTCGAGAACCATATCCCTTTCCTGCAGGCGTTTTTTCAGGTACTGAATCTGAATCTTCGTGATGGCCCGGAGTTGATCATGGCCCAGAGGATGAAACACGACCGATTCGTCCAGCCGGTTGATAAATTCAGGACGGAAATACCGCCCGACGATCTCCATGACCGCGGATTTCATACGTTCATAATTTTCCTCGCCAGACAATTCCTGAATGCGGTCGGAACCGAGATTGGAGGTCATTACGATCACACAGTTCCGGAAATCCACGGTGCGGCCATGACCGTCCGTGAGCCGTCCATCGTCGAGCACCTGCAACAATACGTTGAATACGTCCGCATGTGCTTTCTCGACCTCGTCCAGCAAAATAACCGAATACGGCTTGCGGCGGACTGCCTCGGTAAGATAACCGCCCTCCTCGTAACCGATATAGCCCGGAGGCGCCCCGATCAGACGCGCGACCGAATGCTTTTCCATGAATTCCGACATATCGATCCGGACCATGAATTCCTCGCTATCGAACAGAAATTCGGCGAGCGCCTTGCACAGTTCGGTCTTGCCGACGCCGGTCGGGCCCAGAAACAGGAACGATCCGTTCGGACGCGCGGGATCGGAAAGTCCGGCGCGGCTGCGGCGTATTGCATTGCTGACCGCGCGAATCGCCTGCTGCTGGCCGATCACGCGCCTGCCGAGAACCTCCTCCATCCTGAGCAGCTTTTCCCGTTCTCCCTCGAGCATCTTGGCGACCGGGATGCCGGTCCAGCGCGACACGACCTCGGCGATCTCCTCGTCGGTGACCTTGTTGCGCAAGAGCCGCATCTCCTGATTTTCCGCCTCGGTCGCAAACTTGAGTTCTTTCTCGAGTTTCGGGATATCCCCGTATTGCAGTTCCGACATCCTCGTCAAATCACCGGCCCGGCGCGCGGTTTCCAGTTCCTGGCGCGCGTATTCGAGCCGCTCCTTGATGCTGGCCGTTCCCTGAACCGCGGCTTTTTCAGCCTTCCAGATTTCGTCGAGGTCCGAATATTCCTTTTCCAGCTGGTCGATCTCGAGTTGCAGAATTTCGAGCCTTTTCCGGGACGCTTCATCGGTTTCCCGCTTCAGCGCTTCGCGTTCGATCTTGAGCTGGATCAAACGCCGCTCCAGGCGGTCCATTTCTTCCGGTTTCGAATCGATTTCCATGCGAATCCGGCTCGCCGCTTCATCGACCAGATCGATCGCCTTGTCCGGCAGTTGCCGGTCGCTGATATAGCGGTGCGACAACGACGCCGCCGCCACGATCGCGGGGTCGGTGATTTCGACGCCGTGATGCAGTTCGTAGCGTTCTTTCAGTCCCCGCAAGATGGCGATGGTATCCTCGACCGAGGGTTCATCGACCAGGACCTTTTGAAAACGCCGCTCCAAGGCAGCATCTTTTTCGATGTACTGGCGGTATTCGTCGAGCGTGGTTGCGCCGACGCAGTGCAATTCCCCGCGCGCCAGGGCCGGTTTGAGCATATTGCCGGCGTCCATCGCGCCTTCCGCCTTGCCGGCCCCGACCACGGTATGCAGCTCGTCGATGAACAGGATAATCTGCCCTTCCTGCTTGCCGATATCATTGAGCACGGCTTTCAGCCGCTCCTCGAACTCACCGCGGTATTTGGCGCCCGCGATCAACGAGGCCATATCCAGCGCCAACAAGCGTTTGCTTTTCACGCCCTCGGGAACTTCCCCGTTCACGATACGCTGCGCGAGCCCCTCGACGATCGCGGTCTTGCCGACGCCGGGCTCGCCGATCAGCACCGGATTGTTTTTGGTGCGACGCTGCAAGACCTGGATCGTACGCCGGATTTCGTCGTCCCGGCCGATGACCGGATCGAGCTTGCCCTGTTCCGCGCGTTCGGTCAGATCGACCGTATATTTTTCGAGCGCCTGCCGTTGCTCTTCGGCGTTCGGGTCGTTGACCTGCTGCCCGCCGCGGACCTGGTCGATTACTTTTTCGAGCACGCTGCGCGTCAAGCCGGCCTTGGTCAAGAGGTCCGCAAGACCGCCGCGCGCTTCGAGCGCCGCCAGTAAAAACAATTCGCTCGATATATAAGCGTCCTTTTTTTTCTGCGCGAGCTTATCGGTCAGATTCAACAACCGGCCCAATTCCGGAGAAATCTGGACATCCCCGCCGCTCCCTTCCACGGTCGCCATGCGGCTCAGTTGCTCACCGAGCCAGACGCGCAGCTGATTCACGTTCACGCCGGCCTGGGACAGGATATGCCGGATCGTTCCGCCCTCCTGATCGAGCAGCGCGATCAGGACATGAACGGGTTCGATATATTGATGATCCTTGCCTATTGCGAGACTCTGCGCTTCACCGAGCGCCATCTGGAATTTACTGGTGAGCTTGTCCATCCTCATAACGTAAGAACCTTTGATTTGGTGACGGAATAATGTCAGAACTGGGGGTCGGGCGCTGGCTTTTCAAGCAATCCCAAGAGCCTACGGAAAAGGATTTTGCGACGTGCTTCACGAGGGAAGCTCTGATTAATTCCGAGCTTCCCGCAGTGCAGGGAGGTACACTGCCAAAATCGGACGCTGTGGCGTCTGATTTTGTGAGGCTACTCCAAATCAAATTGGCAGGGTTGCCGAGCGCTGAGAAATCCAGGATGGATTTATTCAGCGTTTCCCAAGCGGCCGCCGCGCCGGTATTCGGCATCGAACTCCGGCCACCCGGACAGCGATTGGCCGACAGGAAATTGCCGAGCGCGACACGGCACCGACGCGAAACCGATCGGCGACTAGAATATCAATCCGGCAACACGCAACTTCGCGCGTTGCCGGATTATCAGAGGTCATCATGAGTAAATCGCACCAACAAAATGCACGGGTCAGCAAGGAAAAAGCAACCAACCAAGCCCGTAAATTGGTGTCTGTCCGAGGAGCCGTAACAAAACCCGCCATTCCGGTCCGGACGCGAGAAACAACCGAACCTTCAGTCACATCGATTTCCAGATCGGATCATACGGTCGATCCGGCGAGCGCGGTCAAGCGTAATAACAACCGGATTAGCCGGCCTCAACAACAACAGGAACCGCAACCCCGGCCGCATCCGCAGCAAACTCCGCAGCCGTTTCCAAGGAAACCGGAATCAAGAGCAACTGAATAGAGCCGCCGGACTCCGCCGCAAACATTTTCGAGCCAAAGATACCTTACCGGATCAACGCGCCCCGTAAATAAATTGTCGAATGAGCGGCACTGGGGCAAATAGGGTCGGACACCGATACCGCTATTGCATTTACCGTAGCCGCGGCCGAGTTCTTCTACCCGTCCTTCCGTGTTAGATTATTGAAACCGGCTGGAAGGGGGACTCCGGCCATTCCCAAAACCAAGACGGTTGAAACGACCACTGCGGCTCAGGTTCGCCAGGGATGGGAAGGCAAATCGGCAAGTCCGATGACATCGACTCCGGCTTTGGCCACCTGATGATCGTTTTCCACGGAACTTCCGCTTACGCCGACGGCACCGATCAAAACACCGTCCTGATCGACAATCGGCACGCCGCCCGGAAACGTAATCAGGCCCTGGTTTGAATGTTCGATACCGTAAAGCGGTCCGCCTGGCTGCGATAATTGGCCGATTTGCCCGGTATTCATACCAAAGTAACAGGCGGTCTTGGCTTTTTTGATGGCAATATCGATACTGCCGACCCAGGCGCCATTCATTCTGGTAAACGCCTTCAAATCTGCGCCGGAATCAACCACCGCGATGCACATTTGGGTACCCAGCTTATTTGATTCTGCAATCGCTGCCGCGATCGCTACTTCTGCTTGCTCGTAACTCACGTGCATGGGTCTTCCTCCTGATTTCCGCTATAACGAAGAGATAATAATTCATGGGGTGTCAGACACGGGTCGGACGTCATTACGCCATCTGAAATAAAAATATGCTCCCACGCCGTAATATTCCACTTTATCTGTATAAAACTGTCCGCTAGGCGCAAAACCCTTATAGTATTCCGCAAGAATCCGAAGCTTCCGGCCCAATACCTGTAGATTATTAAGCTGAACGCCTGCTCTGGCTGAAACGTCATTACTCCAGTTATTTTCATCAAAATTCTTGACATCAACTGCAACAATGGGCCGCATTGATGCACCTGACGGTAAAGTAATTACGCCACCCTGCACTATCAATGTCGGCATATCAAGCTTTAATGCCGCATAACCGGCAATGTAAGAGTCATTCCTGGTTATGGCATGAGCAAAAGACACCAGCATCAGCATGACGCCCAAAAGCAATGAATCGTGAATAAACCATGATTATTTATCCGGTGGAGTCCCATTTACAATCAAGTCATTTTGCGTTGACTTCACGTTCTTCTGGGTACTGGCTATTTCCATTGCTCTACCGATGCTTTGTTCGGAATCCACTGTGCCGCTCAACTTTACAACGCCATCAACCGTGGTCACTTCAATATGCGACGCCTGAAGGATAGGGTCATTTAATATCGCCGTTTTGACCGTCATGGTAATAACCGAGTCATCGATATACACTCCAGCCGTTTCGGCTTTATCGATGACCGACTCCTTTGTGTCCTCGATCATTCCTTCTGCTTTTTCGGTCGCTTGATCAAGTTCCTCTCCAGCCTTTTCTAATTCTCCTTTAGAAGCGTCAGTCGATTCATCGACGTATTCCCCGACTTGCTCGGACTTCTGATTTAATGACTCCTTTGCTGTTTCAATTTCCGCTTCTGCTTTCTCAGCTCCCCGGTCAATCTTTTGCTGAGCATTTTCCGCCGCTCGATCGAGTTTTTGCCCGGCCTTTTCTGCTGTACCTTCTTGTTGACAACCTGCCAGTCCGAGAATCGCAGACAAACAGGTAATCATTAAAACTCGATCCGCTGAAATATTTTTTGTGTACTCATTTATCAATTTTATGGTTAATTCCTTCGTATTGTTTTTTTAAAAATGCGCCGGATCGCATGATTGTACTCCGATCGCAGAAATAGAATCTTTCTTTGGACAACGCTTTGGACAACGCAGCGACCTAAAAAGTCAGCGGAATTATAGATTCAAGATCAGGCTTGGTTCTCATTCGGATTTTCAAATTCGGCGCCCGCAACTTAATACGCCAGCCACTAACGATTGTTCCAAAGGATATCCATACTTGCGATTATTCGAGAATTTCTCAGGAAAAGCAGTGTCTATCTGGATACGGCAGGTTTCGCCGGACTATAGTCGGAATGCCGCTACTTGTCCCACATCACATCGCATTTTGCCGCGGCCGCGGCCGTTAGCATTTCGATAAGCGGCCAAGCGCGATTAGCGAGACTCACCGCGGGCGGTTCCGAGTCGTCGTCGCTTACTTGGCTGGGTTCGTTCGCGGCCGAGGCCGCCTTGTTGGCCTGAACGGCCTGTTTCAGCTTAACCAGTGCTGCATCGACATCGTCCGCCAAGATGGCTCCCGGCACCGTACCGCTGTGCCCCGTCAGTTTGATCAATCCAACCGCGACGTCGCTAAACATCACGACGTCCGCGTACGCTTTGCTTCGAAAGGTCACCACAACAAACACCTCATCGTTTTGTTTATCGTCTCCTGCTTCTGACCAGCGCGCAGGCCTTCATGTCTTGCCATCCATCCCGCTAGGGGTCAATATTTCCTCCCCGAGAATCACCCTCACCCGATGAATCTTCCCATCCCGGAGGAGCGGAATCATGTGTTCTTTAGGCTGCGGTATTCCGTCGAGTTCCAGTCCGGCAACGCCGCGCGCCACCCCGGTGGGGTTCTCCACCGTAATCTGATAACTGGTGTGTTCATGCTGATACCGCATCGTGTAACTGGACCATGTGCGCGGAATGCAAGGATCGAAGTGCAGAGTATCGGCATAGACCCGCAATCCCAGTATCCATTCCATCCCGGCTCGGTAGAACCATCCCGCGGCGCCGGTATACCATGTCCAACCGCCGCGCCGCGTGTGCGGAGGCTCCGCATAAGTGTCCCCGGGCATTACGTAGGGCTCGACCTTGTACGCGTAAACCCCGGTCCGGGTGGCCGTACGGTTGACAGGATTCAGCATGCGCGTGAGTTCCGCGGCCTGGTCACCCTCCCCGAGCATGGCGTACGCGATCACGCACCAGATCGCCGCATGGGTGTACTGGCCGCCATTCTCCCGCACACCCGGCAGGTAGCCTTTGATATACCCGGGATCGAGCGGGGTCTTGTCGAATGGCGGGGTGAACAACAAGACCAGATCTTCACCGTATCTAATAAGGTATTCGTGGACCGAGTGCATGGCATGCCTTGCTCGCTCCGGTGCAGCGGCGTCGGACAGGACAGCCCAGCTCTGCGCGATCGAATCGATCCGGCACTCGGCATTTGCGGCCGAACCCAGTGGCGTGCCATCGTCGAAATAGGCACGCCGGTACCAGGCCCCGTCCCAACCTTCCGCTTCAACCGCCGCCTTGAGTTTGACCGCATGTTCGCGCCAACGCATGGCGCGCCCGGCATCTCCGCGCGCCGCGGCCAGTTGTGCGAATTCGGACAGCGTGCTGTACAGGAACCACGCGAGCCACACGCTCTCCCCACGGCCCTTGTAACCAACGCGATTCATGCCATCGTTCCAATCCCCGCTGCCCATCAGCGGAAGCCCGTGCGCACCCACATTGAGACTCACGTCAATCGCACGCGCGCAGTGCTCGAACAGGGTCGCTTGTTCCGCCGAGCGGGAAGGGTCGTAATGCGCGTCCTCCTGTTCCGCCGCGAGCGCCGGCCCCTCCAGAAACGGCGCCATTTCGTCGAGCACACCCGCATCGCCACTCACCGTAATATAATGGGACACGGCGTAGGGCAGCCACAAGCGATCGTCGGAGAAATGAGTCCGTACTCCGCGCCCGGAGGGTGGATGCCACCAGTGCTGCACATCGCCCTCGACGAACTGACGCGCCGCGGCGCGCACCAGGTGCTGGCGCACCAGATCCGGGCGGGCAATCGTGAGCGCCATGCCGTCCTGTAATTGATCACGAAAGCCGAATGCCCCGCCCGCCTGATAAAATCCGGCCCGCGCCCAAAGGCGGCAACTCAACGTCTGATACAGCAGCCAGCGATTCAACATGAAGTCCAGCGCCCGGTCGGGGGTTTCGACCTGGATCTTGGTCAATATCGGCTCCCACAACTGCTGCGCGGCTGTAAACGTGGCTTGCACGCCGACGGCCCGATAGCGCTCAACCAGCCCGCTCGCGTGCGCGCGGTCATCCCCCTGCCCCAACACGAACACGATCTCGGCACGCTCGTTGGGCTGGAGTTCCAATTCCGTCGCCAGTGCCGCGCAAGGGTCCAGCCCCGCGCCAACGCGGTTCTTGAGCAATTTGGGAAGCCGCAACCCTGCCGGCGCGGAAAGGTCTCCGTTGCGGCCAATGAATTCGGTTCTGTTCCCGGTCCACGCGGTTTGCTGTGCGGCCAGATCGGCGAAAGCGATGCGCTCGCCGAAATCCATGTTCCACGGATTGCGGGCAAACAGCGCACCCGTGGCCGGATCCAACTCGGTGACAATATAGGGCGCCGTCACGGTGCGCGCGGCGCCGAGCACCCATTCCACGTACACGGCTACCGAAAGCCTGCGGGTACGACCTGAAATATTATTGAGTGTCAGACGCGAGATCTTGACTGGGTCCTCCGGACTCACGAATTGTAGTAGCTCACTCTGTATCCCATGCGAGTTGTGCTCGAATCGGCTATAGCCCTGACCGTGGGCAATCACGTAGCTCGCTCCATCGACGCGGATAGGCAGCACGGTCGGACTCCACAAATCGCCTGTCTCATCATCGCGCAGATAGAACACTTCGCCGGGCGGATCGCTGACCGGATCGTTTGACCACGGTGTCAACTGGTTTTCGCGGCTGTTCAGACACCAGGTGCAGCCGCTGCCTGACTCCGAGACCAGGAAACCAAATCCGGGATTGGCGATCACGTTGATCCAGGGCGCCGGCGTCCACTGGCCCCTGTCGAGCACGATCACGTATTCCCGGCCCCCGTCCGCAAACCCGCCTAGGCCGTTGAAGAACTCGAGCACAGGGGGCGTCAGCATCGGCGTTGCCTCCGGCGCGCGCAAGGTGCTGCCGGGGACGAAGCGGCTGGCAGGTTTCGAACGCCGTAGCACCTGCTCGGCCAGACTGCCCTGGCTGCTCACGAGCACGGCGCGCGCGGCGGTTTGCAGGAGCAACCGGTCCTCTTGGGCAAGCCCATCGGTGCGCAACACAAAAATCGTCCCATGGTCCGTATGCTGGTGATGGGCGGCGACCGCCTGATTGTCCCGCACCATGCCTTCCAATAAGGTTTGGAGATCTTCGGCATAGGAAGTCCCCTTTTCGTTCAAAATCACGAGGTCGACGGCCAGACGCTTCATGCCCCAATATTCATGGGCACGCAGCAACTGCTCGACGATGGCGCGGTCCTCCGGTTCCGTTACGCGCAGCAATACAATGGGCCGGTCGCCGGAGATCCGATGCCGCCACAGGCCCGCAACGCTCGATTGGTTAGCCCGCATAAGCGCGCTTGCCGGCCGCAGCGACGGATCGGCGAAGAGCAGACGATTAGCCAAAGACTGAAATAACTGAGCCTCGTCTGGCTTGATGCGCAGGTGATGGAGTTGCACTTGCGCGCGTGTCCAGGCAAGGGCGGACACCCGATCGAACGCGGCCTGGTCATGATACTTGTCGGCCAAGTCCTCCACGGCCTCACGCGAGGAGGCAACCATCGTAGCGAACGTCACGTGCGCGGTCGCACCTGCGTCAATACGGACCCGTGTGCGCAAACTAAACACGGGATCGAGTACTGCGCCGACCGTATTAGTAAGGGGCCGCCCGTCCATCACGGCGATCGGCGCACGCAGCGAGCGTCCTCGCCCCACGAAGCGCGCCCGATCGGTTTCGTATTCGAGCGCGTGACCCGTGTCGCCACCCGCCAGCACGTGGGCCGCCCAGACGCGCGGATCGGTGGGCGCGCGCGGGCGGCGGAACGCGATCAGCCCGCGTGCCTGCGGCAGATATTCAGTCTGCACGAACAAATTCGAAAACGCGGGATGAGCGATGTCCGCACGCGGCGGCGCGAGTACGACTTCGGCATATGAAGTGATCTCGATTTCGTACGCTCGGGTCCCGTTATTGATCAGGCTCAAACGGCGGATCTCCGTATCGTCTTCCGGCGAGACGGCGACCTCCAGGATGCTGGAGATCGCGCCGTCCTCACGGGTGATACGCACGCGATCCTCGACAAAAAGCACCTCGTAGTCGTCCGGTGTTACCGCGGTCGGCTGATACCCGGCGGACCAGACCTTGCCGCTCGCGACATCGCGCAGATAGAGATAACTTCCCCAGCAATCGCGGGTCACATCTTCGCGCCAGCGCGTAACCGCGAGCGTGTCCCACACGCTGTAGCCAGACCCCGCGGCGGTGACCATCACCGCGTAACGGCCATTCGAAAGCAGATGCGTGGAAGGCACGGCGGACGTCGGCGACGGCATGCGGCGTACCGGCGGCTGTACCACTTCCTTCACTTCGGCCTCGGCTTGGTTGGGGCGCGGACTGCGGGTATCGGCGCCATGCGGGACGCGCTCCTGCAGCAACAGTTCGGCCGCCTGGATCAAGGGCGCGCCGTGGAAGCGGTGGCGCATCACCCCGTCGTACACCACGTTCACGAGCGCGACCAGGGACATGCCCTGGTGATGGGCCATGTAACAGCGCACGATTGCCACCTGCTCGTTTTCCGCTACACGCGCCGGAGTAAAATCGAGCGCTTCATAGAAACCGTAACGGCCCAACGCCCCGATCTCTTCCAAGCGCACAAAATTTTCCACGGCGGCGCGAGGACGGTACATCGCCGCCAGGGCCGTGGCATAGGGGGCGATCACCAGATTTTGGCCCAGACCGCGCTTCAAGCCCAGTCCCGGCACCCCGAAGTCCGAGTACTGGTAGGTGAACGAGAGGTCGCGCATATTGAACGCCGATTCCGATATACCCCAGGGTACACCATGCTCTTTACCATACTCGATCTGCCGTTTAACCACGAGGCGGCAGGTCTGATCGAGCACGCTGTAGCGCGGAGTATAGCCGACCAGGGAAGGCATCAGGTATTCGAACATCGATCCCGACCAGGACAGCAGCACGGTACCGTGCGCGGCACGCGTAACGCGCCGGCCGAGGTGAAACCAGTGCGCGCTCGGCACATCCCGCTTGGCGATCGCGATCAAACTGGTGAGGCGCGCTTCGGACGCGAGCAGATCATAATAGCTGGGATCGAGGACGCCCTCCGCCACGCGGTACCCGAGCGAAAAAAGATGGCGGGCCGGATCGTAGAGGAAACGGAAGTCCATTGCGTCGAACAGGCTCTGGGCCTGCGCGGCGAGGGTGTCCAGGCGTTCGGTAATCGCAGCCGCGGCTTCTCCGGCGCGCCGCAGCGCCGCTGCGAGTGCTTCGAGATCACCAGGCGCCCCGGCTTCCTTACGCCAAGAGTCGATATGTTCCAATGCAACGGCATAACGACCGGACGCGTCCGCCACGCTGGTCTCGATGGATAAGATCGTGCGCAACGCCGGCCAGCGGGAACCGGATTCCGATGCGACTTGGGTCCCAATGCGCTGGAAGTAATCGATCCACGGGATGAGGTTATCCACGTCGCGGGCGTGGGAGCGTATGTCCGCGTGCAGCAGACTGGCCCACGCCAGCACTTCGTTGTCGCCCGGGTCGCCGCGTTCGGCAGCATATGCACGGGCCAGGTCAAGCAGGTTATCTGCCTCGCGGGTCAACTGTCGCCACCGAACGCCCCACTCCTCCGGGTTACGAGGAACAGCGCTTAGGAGATCGCCGAACGCAGCCACGTTTTGCCGTAACTCTTCGTGGGTAACCATGAGCGTGCGCCGGTCGGCGGCGATATCGGCGAGTCCTCCGGAAAGCAGCCCATGCGTGTCGGCAATGCCGCGCAGCGCCTTGGCGGGCGCGAACGGCCGCCAAGGCGCATCCCTGCACGCCTGGACCAGCGCAAGCAAATGCCCCGCGAAATTACCGCTGTCCACCGTCGACAAATACCTGGGATCGAGCGGGCGCAGGTCGCGCGTGTCATACCAGTTATAAAAATGCCCGTGCAAACGCGGCATCGTCAGGAGCGTGCCGAGGGTGGCTTCGAGTCGGTCGACGGTGTCCATAATTCCGAGCCAGCCGAAATCGCGCGCAGCGATCACCGATAACAGGTAAAGGCCGAAATTGGTTGGCGAACTGCGGTGCGCAACGACAGGATGCGGGTCTTCCTGAAAGTTATCCGGCGGAAGATGGTGTTCCTGCGCCGTCACGAAGGTAGTGAAAAAGCGCCAGATCCGCCGGCCGATCAAACGCAGCCGCGTGGTATTCTCGGGGAGCAGGGATTCGAGCGGGTCCACTTTGGGCGGTAGACTCCAGGTGCGCGCGAATATCGGCGCAAGCCACCACAGTACAAGGAAGGGCACAGCGGCCTGGATGCCAACCGGATTGAAAAACAGCACGACCGCGCCGATGCCGATCACGACGATGGTCGAGCTCCACAACGGCGCTACCACGTCCTTGAAGGCAACACTCGCCCCCGCTTTTGCCTGTGCCGCGGTGACCCACTTGAGCAACTGGCGCCGGGTTATAAACAAGCGTATCAGGGTACTCGAAATGGCGTCGATCATAAGGCAGGCATTTCGCGCGAGCAGCGTCAGTACGAGCACGGTGTTGGCCAATGCGGACAACACATCATCGCCGAGCGAGCGCAGATGGTCGCGCAATGGCATTCCCGCATGGCGTGGCCGGAGACCGCTCGCGATGGCGAGCACGCCGGGAAGGGCCAACGCCGTCAGAACAAAGCCGATCCACTCCGCCCGCGGTGCGTAGGGAATCGCCCAGGACGTGACCAGGGTGAACAGGTTGCCTGGCGCCGACAAGGAACGACGCAGGTTGTCGAGCATCTGCCAGCGCCCGACCAGGGGAAGGCCTTTGCCGCGCGGTCCGAATATCCAGCGCAACAATTGCCAATCGCCGCGAGCCCAGCGGTGCGAGCGCGACGCCGCGACTTCCGTGTGGAACGGAAACTCTTCGAAGAACTCGACATCGCTCACCAGCGCGCAGCGCGCGAATACACTCTCGAATAAGTCATGGCTGAGCTGTGTATTTTCCGGCACGCGTCCGGCCAGCGCGGCCTCGAACATATCGACGTCGTACAAGCCCTTGCCGGCGTAAGTCCCGTGGCCGAACAGGTCCTGGTAAACATCGGATACCGCGCTCGCATAGGGATCGAATCCGCTCGCGCCGGCGATGATCTGCTGAAATACCGAGCGCTCCAGCCGCTGCGGCAAAGTCGGGGTAATGCGGGGCTGGAACAGGCTGTAGCCTTCGACGACACGCTTAGTGGCGGGATCGAACTCCGGCCGGTTCAGGGGGTGGGCGGCAGTGCCCACCAACCGGCGCACCGTGCCGATCGGCAGCCGGGTGTCCGCATCAAGGGTGATCACATAGCGGACATTGGGCGGCGCCGCGGGGCGCGCACCGTCAAGCGGAATAAATGACGTGCCGGTCGCGCCGCGCAACAGGCGGTTAAATTCATGCAGCTTGCCCCGTTTGCGCTCCCATCCCATCCATTTGCGTTCGCTCGGATTCCACAAGCGTTTCCGGTGGAACAGAAAGAAGCGCTGGTCTCCGTCCAATACGTGCCTGGCATTGAGCTCGGCAATTCCGGCCGCGGCCGCATCAAGCAATCCGCGATCGCCGGGTAAGCTTTCCTGGTCCGCGTCGACCCAGTCCGACAAGAGCGCGAAGCGCACGTCGCCGTCCGGATTGGACAGATACCGGATCTCCATGTGGTCGATCTGCGCCTTCACGTCCGCGCGACTCAAGAGCAGGGTGGGCACCGCCACGAACGTGCGTAATGTTTCCGGTATCCCCTCTTTCAACTCAAGCCGCGGAAGATGACGTGGCGGAATGAGCCCGGTGATGATCCGGTTTACCAATCCGACCGCGATATCCGAGGCGGGAGCCACCCCGAACAGCGCGAGCAGCAGGAGTTCGGGCCAGGTTAGACCGGCCGCTGCGGTTACGCCCAGCGGCAGCGCCAGCACTAGGAGCGTCAGCAGGCCGATGCTGCCCGTATAGGCGGGCGCCGCATGGGCAATATAGGCGCGCAGCAGCCGTTGTTTAAACGAAGGACAATAGCCGATTTCCGCTTCGAATTCGCTGCGGCCCGTGCCGATCAAGTAATAGCCCGGATCCTGCCGTCGCTCATTCCTGCCGCCATCCGCCCCGGCGCCGTGGACCTCGGCCATCACTTTATGCGCTATCTCAACTTCCGAAGACGGTGACCGCTTCGCGAGTTCCTCGATGGCGTGGCGATAGCGGTCCCGGGTCAGAAAATCCATCGCGCGGTAGCCAGGGTGGCCGCATAGACACTCGTCCACCAGACTCACTTCCTCGACGAATGCCGGCCAGTCGAACGCGGATATGGCGCGCATACTGGTGATGGCGTTGCGCACCGTCAGGTTGGCGGCAGTCTGGTCGGCGTGCTCCCGGCGCACGACTTCATCGAGGGTCGTCCCCTGCTCGGCCAGCCAGCCATTCAGAAAGTCGAGGGAAGGAGCGGCCCCAGGATGCGGCTCATGTAAGCGTTGGATAATCTGCACTGCATACGCCTGACGCAGCGGAGCGGCCGGCAATACCGGCGCGGCGAGCGGCGCGTACAATTGATCGGGGTGCGCAGCAAACTGTTCGACCTGATCGACGAACTCGTCGGCGAGTTGACGCCCTGTTTGTGAACTCAAAATAAGCAGCGCCAAACGACGCAGGTTCTCGACCATGACCACACGCAGCGTAATCGGTATCGCCCAAAGCTCACCGATGGTGAGTGGCCGGACACGCTGATATGCGCGCACGAAACGGGTCAGGGGTTCGGGAGCAAAGCGGCTGTCGGTATGGGCGACCAGGGCCCAGGCGATGCCGTATACGCGTGGATAACCGGCGAGGAAACCGCTGACCAGCTTGGGCAGTTCCCGATAATAGCCTTCAGGCAGGTGGTCGTTGATATCGTTGACCTGTTCTTCGACTATGTAGAAGTTGTCGAGCAGCCACTCCGCCGCGGGCGTGATGGCGCGCCCTTCACTCACTGCGCGCGCAATCGCTAGATAGGAGTCGGACAATACCCGCGCATTCTCGTGCACCCGTGGGATCAGTTTGCGGCCTTCGTAGTCGCTACGAACCACTTGGGCTTCCGCCAGGGAACTGGCATGCTGCTCGAGCCGTTCCGCGCTGAACAGCTCGGATCGGATCGGCTCCTCCTCAATTTCGCGGCCGCCGAGCCAACGGGTCCGGCCGTGCGTGAGCCGTTCTGTTATCATCATTTTCTACTGGTTAGCCTGCGTAAACGGTGAGAAGTGCCCCAAGAAGTTCCCTGGTCCGCTCGTTGTTCGCACCTGAAACGGCCGTAAAACAAAGAATTACGTGCCGCGTCCCACGGGATTACGGTATTCACTATTTCTACACGCCTCAAAAAGTCAGATTTAGCGCCGGGATCCTATGAACAACCTTGAAACCGGCGCTTCGGTAAAGTTAAGAATCGCCGCAAAACCAGGCCCGGGTCTGTGCGCTGGCATACACAGGCACCGCTTCTCAGAACCGAACCTCAATTGGCTATGTGGGCTAGCGTACGGACAGCAACCCTCGGCTACCGTAACCTACGACTCGCTGCATCGCCTCTACAGATGGCGGACGCTTAGAAGCCATAAGATCCAGCAAAATCTAATTTTATCGAACACTGCAATAGGAGAATGTTATGAACTGGAATCAAATACAAGGTAACTGGAAGGAGTTCACCGGTATGGCTAGACAAACCTGGGGTAAATTCACGGATGACGAACTTGATCAAATCGCCGGCAAGCGCGAAACGCTCGTAGGCCAGATCCAGGAAAAGGATGGTATTGACGAGGAAGCCGCTGAAAAGCAAGTCAAAAACTTCGAGAGCGCTCACAAGGTCGAGAACCACGACTGCTAGCCTTCGGCCGGCTTGAGTCAATTGAACCGACGCGGCGTCGACTACATCCGCGCCGCTCGTCCCAACAGGCGGCGCATTCTCACTTTATTAAGATCTTACCCGTGATACTGATTCTTTTTGGTGTTCTGCCCACCTGGCCGCACAGCCGGGCGTGGGGACTTAGACCCACCGACGCGCCGGGTAAAATGGTGATGGTCCTGCTGACGCTGGTGATATTGGGGAAATTTTTATTGTAAGAGGTTATTTCAAATGAACAGTTTACTGAAAAGCGTTGCGGCTGGTATCTCGTTGGCAGTTGTTTTGGCGTTGGCGGGGTGCGAAAACCAAGGGTCCGCGGAAAAGGCCGGGCGACAAATCGATCAAGCAGCTCAACAGGCAAGCGACAATGCCAAGGATATCGGAACCACGATTGGCGATCAGACCGAGAAAGCCACCGGTTACTTGGATGACGCGACAATCACCGCAAAAATCAAAGAAGACATCATGAGTGACCCGATATTGAAGGTATTGGAAATCAGCGTCACTACGACAGACGGCATCGTGACTCTCAGTGGCAGCGTCGATGCACCGCCAAGCATCGACCGCGCCGGGCAGATCGCTCGTCTCGTCAAAGGTGTCAATTCGGTGGAAAACAACCTCGTCGTTAAAGGCGCCGGTTAGCGCCGACGACCTGCGCATGTGCCAAGGCTATACAATGGTCTTAACCGCGGACGAGGGCGGCGTCAATTCATGACCCGCCGGAATTTTTGCACCAATTCTTCGGAGTATTCAGTATGTCCATAGACTATCACATGTATCGTTCTCGCTTTTCGCGAGTAGCCTTGATTGGCACGCTGGCATTGTTAGGCTGTATCTCGGATCGACCAGGCGAGCAAGGCAAACAAACATCGCGAGAAAAGGGCGCACCCGCCGCCGAATCGAACCGCAAAGAGGTCGGCGAAGCGTCTTGGTACGGGCCGGGATTTCAGGGTAAACAGACCGCCAATGGCGAGACCTTCAACCAGAATAAGATGACCGCCGCCCATCCGAGTTTGCCGTTAGACAGCAAAGCCGAAGTAACGAACCTTGAGAATGGCAAGAAAGTAGAGGTAAGGATTAATGATCGCGGGCCATATGCCGAGGGTCGCGTCATCGACGTCTCCCGGGCAGCGGCGAAATCGCTGGGGATGAAAGAACAAGGCACCGCAGAGGTCAAGATTGAGAGTAAACGATCGAAGTAGGAAACGCCGAACCAAAAGCCTGGTGATCGGTAGGGCGTAGCGTGTTCACAATACTCCTAAAGGCGTAGAAAAAGGTTCCGGCGACAACGAACACCAGGCATCACCACTATTTTTCAGCTCCCATTATTGGATGTAGCCGTTACCGGCCGCCGCTTGCGCACGGTACATTGCATCCTCGCGCCGCAAGTGTCCGGAATCGCCGTGGCTCGGATATACCGCTACGCCAGTGCTTACAGACAAGAGCATCTGGCCCCAGACGGATCGTCTCGCCGCGCAAAGTGATGGATTTCAACCAGCACCTGGTGGATACAAATGCTGCATGCAATGTGCGTTATCGTACCGACGGTGCCTGATATTGCGGTTATTATATTTCCGAGCCACTTAAATGCCGAGTGGTTACTTGCCGAAAAACAGGTTCTGCCGCAATGACATCGGTGGAATTGTCGTGCGAGGCAACGTAAACCGAAATGGGATCAAACACGTTAATCGACACCACCGGGAAACCCATGATAACCGACGAATACATAGAAAGGCTAGCGTCGCGGAATTGAAAGAATGGAGCGCCCAAATTGACCTCGTTGCTGCCAAAACGGAGAACGGGGCCGCGCATGTGAAGTTCAGATACGCCGAAGAACTCGTTGCGTTACGCGCCAAACAGCATGCAACCGCTGAATAGATCAAGGAATTGGAGGAAGCCGGCGACGATGCGTGGGACCCGTCATAGAAACCGCGGATCTGGTTTGGGATGACTTCAAGAATGGCCGGGCCAGCGCCGTTTCCAAGTTCAAATGAGCCAAACCCGACGGCGCGCCAGCACACCGATCAGAACAACCTGATGAGTTGCGACCCTTGGCAGGGTCGTTTTTCGCTACCCTGCGTGCGGCATAAGGACATGCCGCCATTTTTCAGGGCGGTACGTCAATGAGAATGTTAAACCGGGAAACCGCGCTTTCCGAGATAACATCGGATTACTTTTCGTCCGCCGTCACGATCAGCCACCGCAGCTTCCAGGCGCCCATTGCGCCCATGCCCCTCATGCACTGGGCAGCGTTCGGCCGCGGCGTTTTTATCCGGTCTGTCAGCGGCAATCTGAAAGTACCTTAAATCGGACGGTTTGAAAACGGCGCCCGGTCGTCTTTTTTTGTTCCCTATTTGAATTAAATCTTTTCTTTTTCTTGTCCGTTCTTCTGTTTTGTTTCCTCGCTTTCACCCTTTG
>JBGTCG010000178.1:0-2427 GCA_041748915.1 Methylococcales bacterium | reverse complement strand
CGTACCCGAAAGGCATCAAGGTCTCCAACGATGAGTTCGCATCCATTCGCTTGGCTCGTGATGATTTTCATGGCGAATGGAATTACACCATTACGCCACACACTACATAAAAGTATATGTTATAATTTTATGGTTACTAAGAGTGCTCCATTTCCCGAAACCGTCTGCGATTTTAATCGCTGACGCCGGTTTCACCGGTCGATGAGATATCTTCCGCATGGGCGTTCTCGAAGATTTCCTTCGCCTTCGAACGCGCTTCGGAGCTTTCCGTATGCACGGAAATCAAAGCGTTTCCTCCCTTGATCTTTCCTTCATAGCGCTTGGCCTCATACTCTGGAATGCCCAAGCCGACCAGGGCTCCGGTCAGGCTACCGGTGGCCGCGCCCAGCGCTGCGCCGCTCAAGGCTCCCATGATCGGTCCGGCTGCGATCAATGGACCGACTCCGGGAATGACCAGGCTTCCAATGCCCGCCAGCCATCCCAGCGCGGCGCCAACGCCGATGCCCGCGGCTCCCCCGATAGCAGCGCCTTCGGGCGCCTTGGTGTGCTTTTCATGGGCGAAGTCCTTGGTACCGGATTTGTCCGGTAACAGGACGGAAATATCGTTATTCGAGAAGCCAGCCGTCTTCAACCGGTCGACAATAAGCTCTGTCTGATCGATATTCTGAGCGATGCAAAAAACTGCTTTTTTATTCATGACCTATCTCCTACAGCCGATTAAGGCGTTTTGGTTTCGAGTTGATTATCAACCTGCTTCACGCCCCGTGCTGTTTGGGCGATCGTTTGCAGTTTGAATTTTTCCGCAGAATTTTCGACGGGTCCGCGCAGGGTTACCACACCGTTCCGGGTGATAATTTTCGCGTTGTGAGCGTTGAGTGACAGCGATTCGTCATTGACCACGGCTCGGCGGATTGCCGCCGTGATCTCGAGATCGCCGCGCGTTTCCCCTTGATCTTCCGGCGTGAGGGTGGCGTCGCCACTGTCGCGAACATTCCGCTCGGTGCTTTCGAGTTCCGAATTCGCGGGCGCGAGCGGCCGAGGACGTACGTTCTGATCTGTGGTTCCGAGTTCCGAATCGACGGGCGCGAGCGGGCGGGTGGCGCGTTCGTCTGGGGCGCAGCCGGTCATCAGCATCAGAGCCGCCGTCAATGTGAATGTGGATAACCAAAATTGTTTTGGCATCGTGAGCTCCTTAATGTGGGGTTGAAAGCATTTTCAAGACGATAAGGCGATTTCAGAGAAAGAATCCCCATCAGGCGCATGCTAGAGATACTCCGTCGTCACTCACCGATTGTCGCGCAATGGCGGAATACGCGAGTACGCTAATCCGCCCTACGCCTCGGCAGACAGGTAAAACCTTTACCGGAAATGTCCTAAACACGGCCATGACCGTTTCATTTATGTCCCTCCCGTTTATTTTCCCTTAAAGTTTTTCAGACACGCTTTCATTACTGATTCGCCGGTGTTGTTTACTTTGTCTATAGGTTCGCATGATGTTCTCAATTGCTAAAACGTTAAATTTAGAATAAGTGCTTGTGAAAAACCGTAAATACTGTATCCAGCCTGCGCCACACGGTGTCTGCAATGTGGCTTTGGCCACTGTGCGCTCGCCGAGCTTCGCGCCGCTATTTTCCGAATATCAAATAAATAATAACGAGCACAACCACCGGAACGCCTAGCAACCATCCAATCAGATATTTACCCATGATAACTCTCCTGCGAAAGATGACGGTTTGATATCGCTATCGCGTGTAGTGCGTCCACCCATTACAAAGGGGAAGAATATTGACGCTGTCTTACGCTATTCGGACGGGAATTAGCGGGACGCGCAACTCAAAAAAGATACTGCGATAACGACCTGACAATGAGGTTATCCTTAAAATTGACCTCGGTCGGTGCGGTAGCATACATAAGCTGACGAATGGTGATGGTGGCTTTCTGAGTTTTTGGGTACGAAAGTTTGGAAATTGCTCGAAGGAGACACTCGCGACAAACTCAAAACCGGGATTTTCCAGCTTTAACGGCGGATCTCCGGCACCCGGCCCGGGTGGCAATCACCACAAATTCGTCACCGCCAAGCCGCGCGACGGTGTCCTCTTCGCGTACACTGTTGCTCAGATAGGTCGCGATCGCTTGAAGGAGCCGATCGCCCGCAAGGTGGCCATGCCGGTCATTGATTGTCTTAAAATGGTCGACATCAAGATACATCCTGATTATAAAGATGGTTCAGCTGCTACGTCCTATCGGCATGGATTGCCGGTATCCAGATTACATGGATGTAATGTTTGCAGGCCGTCCCTGGCTTCTGGGTTCCGGCAATCCCTTATATCTTGATTCTGTTTTACAAAAAAGCCAGAATCCCCGACTGATCATCGGGAGGATGGTGGGGAAAGTCGCGCAATCCCTGAGGCTTGAAGCCTGACCGGC
>JBGTCG010000177.1:0-2938 GCA_041748915.1 Methylococcales bacterium | reverse complement strand
ATCGGGTTTCCGTCCGGCCATCGTGTTTGGCGGGAAAAAAAAATTTCGCGCAACTGCACCCGGCCGAACTGGGGATTTGGCGGAACGCTGGCAGCCAACTTTACCGTCACGTCCGCCGCGATGACTTCGTTGGTCAATGACAAAACCAGTATTGATCCGACCGCAACCGCAATGCAGCCTATCATCGATGTTAACGAGCGCAACTGGATTGCGGGGCAGGATCGCAGGCGGAACATGGAGCATAAGTGTAGCAGTTTCGTTCAAATTGTCGAATATTGTTGTTCTGAATAGAAATTCTACGCGCAACTCGACGCCACGGACGCCTAATCGATGCGCAAATTTTGTGCAAACGGAGCTTGTAAGGATTGCCTCGGATTGCCTCAAGTATCATTCGCGATCCGATCGCGCCAGACGTTTAAAATTCGCCAGCGAATATTGCGTCCGCCGCAGTGTCTGCTAGGGATAGGCGTTGAAGTCCGGAGTCCGGGGTGATACGTACGGTACCCGCGATCACAGCGTCCCGTCGCAGATACAAAAAAGGGTTAGCGATTAATCTGCTAACCCCTCGTTTGAATGGCGTCCCCAAGGGGGTTCGAACCCCTGTTACCGCCGTGAAAGAGCGAAAAACATGTCTTTTGGCGTCTATTGGCGTCTTCCGGTTCTGTCCAACCTATTGTTATCTATCTATTATTGTATTTGGTTGTCTTCGGTTGTCCAACCTCATATAATACAGAAATAATACAGAAATAATACAGACGTTTCGTTACCGCCTTGTCAATCAGGAAACCGTTATCATGGCTAGAGCCTCCCGCAATGCCTCTCTCGAAACCCGCAGCGCCAGAAACCGCTTAAAGATCAGATCATCGCTGTATTGGGCCCCGATCGGCGCGGGCCTGGCGCTCGGGTACGCCAAAGGCAAGAAGGCGTCCACTTGGTTCGTGCGGATCGACACCGGGAAAGTGCATTCATCGGGGCAGAAAAAATACCGGCTGGACAAGCTGAAGGGCGTCAAGCCGAATGATTTTGAAGACGCGGACGGCAAGACCATCCTGAGTTATTTCCAGGCTCAGGAACGCGCGCGGGAGTTCGCGGAAGGCGAGCGCAACCGCGGCGAGATCGGGGTCAATGTGACCATCTACACGGTCGCCGAAGTCATGGCGGATTACTTGCAATGGTTCCAGGTCAACGCGAAAAGCTACCGACAAACCAAATATGTCGTCGATGCCCGGATTCTGCCGGCGCTCGGCGATAAAAAAGTCACCGATCTGACGACGCGAATAATCCGGGTTTGGTTCAACGGGCTGGTCAATACAGAGGCTGATGATGAATCGATCCGCCGGAGCAAGTCGACCGCCAATCGCGTTCTGACGGTGCTCAAGGCCGCCCTGAATTTCGCCTATCAAGAAGGAGCGGCAAGTTCCCGCGAAGCCTGGTTGAAAGTAAAACCATTTAAAGGTGTCGATCAGGCGAAAATCAGATACCTTACCGAAGCAGAGTGTAAGCGTCTCCTGAACGCCTGCGATCCGGCTTTTCGAAAATTGGTCCATGCGGCTTTGTTGACCGGTTGCCGGTATGGCGAACTGATCAGCGCGAAAACCCACGATTTCAATCGTGATGCCGGCGTCCTGACCATCCCCAAAGCCAAGAGCGGGAAACCGCGGCATATTCCTCTGACCGCTGAAGGCGTCCAGGCGTTCACCCAATGGACCGCGGGAAATAAGGGCGGGGATCTGATCTTCACTCGCGAAGATGGGGAATTCTGGGGAAAGTCGCACCAAGCCAGACGGATTAAAATTGCTTGCTCACACGCCAGTATTGATCCGCCGTGCTCGTTTCATAATTTGCGCGATGCTTATGCATCCTTGCTGGTGAAAAACGGCGTGGGCCTGCAGGTGGTCGCTGAAGCCTTGGGGCATTCCGACATCCGCATGACCCAAAAACATTACGCCCATTTGCAACCCGGCCATGTCGCGGCGCAGATCCGGGCGAACCTGCCGGCGTTTGGACTGGAAGAAACCAACGTTCGGCCGATTCAGTAGACTTTCCGTTGTCGGCAGTATGAAGCCGGTTGATCGTGCGTTCCTGCAGCGGATTTTCTTTTTTGAGGGCGACAAGGTGTTCCGTGAAGTCGTCGCGCATTGCATCCGTTCCGATCGGGAAATGACTCAGGAGGCACGGGATTTTATTTCCGCTTATTTGCTAAATAAAGTGAAACGGAAAAGGGTTTCAATGAATATTACGCGCGATTATTTCATCTGGGAAATTGTTCGCGACGAGTTGGCGGCGGGCGTCCAGTTGGAAGCCGCGGCCGCGTTGATTAGTACTGATAGCGGGATTCAGATCGAGAACATCATCAAGATTTATCAGCGGATCAAAAAAGCCGTCGAGCAGAAGTTATTTCCGTATGTGATCGAATAAAAGACAAACCTTTGCCAAAGGTTTGTCCATGACATTCCAAAAAATAGTTAATAAAGTATCTCCCGTACTTCAATTGATATCGGTAGATACAATGAACGAAAAACTATCTTATTCCATTCAGGACGCTATTGAGGCGCTCGGGGTTTCGCGCCAAAAAATCTATAACGAGATGGCTAGCGGACGGTTGAAATCCTTCCGCATCGGACGGCGGCGGTTTGTGGCGCACGGTTCAATTATCGAATATATCAACGATCGTGTGCGGGAAGCCGCCGAAAAAGAAAAAGAAGCCGCGGCAAGCATGGAGGCATGAGGAATGGACGACAAAAAGAAATCCGCGGCCCTTGCCGGAGGACCGCGGATACTCCGATTATTTAAAAAATGCCGGCACTGCGGTTCACGATGCGATGCGCGGCGACGCCATTGTAGCCGCTGTTGTCGGTGGAAGCAGGCAATCGGCATGATCGATAAAGGCTATCAGATTTTGCAGCGCCTGGCGCGGGAGGATGCGTCATGACGGGTG